>NZ_QURH01000116.1 GCF_003428695.1 Actinomadura logoneensis | reverse complement strand
CCCGGCCGTCGGCCCGGACGCCGCGCCGGGGGAGGGCGGCCCGCGGGGAGCGGACGCCCACGCCGGCGCGGACGGCCGGACGGGAGTGGACGGCCGGACGGGAGTGGACGGCCGGACGGGAGTGGACGGCCGCACGGCAGGGGACGGCCGGGCGCGGGTGGACGCCGTCAGACGAGGATGATCTTCCCGTCGGCGATCTTGATCGCCTGCTCGACCAGCGCCCTGGCCGCGGGCGGACGCGCGACGGTGCCGGTCTCGATGTGGAACGCGCTGCCGTGGCAGGGACAGGTGATCAGGCCGCTCACCACCGCGCCGACCGTGCAGCCCCGGTGCGTGCACACGGCCGTGAAGGCGTGGTACTCGCCCGCCTTCGGCTGAGTGACGACGATCTTCCGGTCCTTGTAGACCTTGCCGCCGCCCACCGGGACGTCGGCGGCGCTGCCGAGCACGACCCCGCCGCCCGAGCTCTCGACCAGGCCGCCGTCGTTCGGCGCCGAGGACGGCGCCGAGGACGGCTTGGCTTCGTCGGAGCCGGAGCCCCCGCCGCACGCCGCCGTCAGCCCTGCGACGCCCACGGCGCCCGCGCCGAGCAGCAGTCCCCGCCTGGCGAGGTCCCCGGACGGGGCCCGCCCAGGGGCCGGGGGAAGGGTCGCGGTCTCCTCGGGCTCCTGCGGCATGTGCGGACCTCCGGTGCGGTCGGGGGGTGTTGTCCGTCACCAGGAGTACGTTTCGCCTTCGGCGCCGGTTCAATCCGCGGGGCCGTCCCGGAAGCGCGGCGGTCAGACCACGACGATGCCGTCGCCCTTGACCTGGACGGGATATTCGGTAAGGGCCTTGTTCGCCGGGCCCTGCGCCACCGAGCCGTCCGTGATCTTGAACTCGCTGCCGTGGCACGGGCACTTGACCACGCCCCCGGTCACCCGGTTGGTCAGGCAGCCCTGGTGGGTGCAGATGGCGCTGAACGCCTTGAAGACGCCCTGGCTCGGCTGCGTCACCACGACCTTGGTGTCGGCGTAGACCTTGCCCCCGCCGACGGGGACGTCGGCGACCTTGGCGATCTCCTTGCCCTTCAGGTCCCCGGCGGACGCCGTCTTGTTGGACTTCGGGCCGCAACCGGTCAGCAACCCGGCCCCGAGCGCCGCCCCCACCGCGCCCGTCCCGCACAGCACCATCCGGCGTCCGACGGCCCGCTCCGCGCCGTCCCCGCCTCCGGCGACCCGGCTCTCCCGGCCCCCGCTCATCGCTTCGTCGCTCATGGTCACCATCATTCCGGACATGCCACCGGCCTCCACGGCACCCCCGCCGAAACCCGGTCGCGCGCGTCGTCCGTGTTAGTCGAGCGCATCAGCGATACATAAAGTAATCATGCGAACGCAGCGAGTAGTCGAAAGGAAGAGGGCCATGCCCCTCCGCCACAAGGTCGGCGTCGCCGCCCTCCCCTGCGCCGCCCTGGCGTCCCTGACCCTCACCGGTCACGCGGCGGTCCCCGCGGCGGCGGCCACCGGCGGCGCGAGCGGCGCGGCCTCCCCGCCGAAGGCCGCCGAGACGTGCGGCGGCCACATCAAGGTCTACTTCGGCCACACCTACAAGGGCACGGACTCCTGGGAGTGGAAGGGCAAGAAGCCCGCGCCGCGCGTCGTCAAGGACCGGCTCGACGCGCCGTTGAACGTGACGGCCAGGTTCTACGCCGACAAGCAGGGCTACCAGTGGGTGGACGTGACCTTCACCCCCGCACGCCCCTCCAAGATCAAGCCCAAGCACTACGACAGGACGGCCTACACCATCAAGACCACCGGCAACCCGGTCAAGCTCATGATGAAGCCCGAGTACACGCCCGCGATCGTCCAGGGCGGCACGCTGCTCTCACCCGACGACGCGGGCTGGGCGAAGGCCGTGCAGAGCCAGGTCAGCGGCTACACCTTCATCTTCCACAAGAACTACGTCCTCGACGCGCTGGACTGCCCCAGCGGCAGCCAGGTGCCCAAGCGGCTGCTGCAGTCCAAGTCGCAGACGGTCGTCGGCCAGCAGGTGGGAGAGAGCGAGGAGACCGAGAAGTACGAGGAGCTGGGGCAGCTCGTCAACAACGTCGACCTCAAGCTCCAGTCCTGACCCCGCGCCCGGCCGGGAAGGCCGGGCCCCGGCCGGGCGCGATTCCCTAACCCTCCGGCACGGCGACCACCTTTGCCAGGAGCGCCACGAACTGGCGTTGTTCCTCAGGAGTCAGGGACGACAGCAGGTGATCGCCGACGGCGATCACCTGCGGCGCCAGGCGGGTCGCCAGGGCGCGGCCGTCGGGGGTGACGCGGACCAGTTTGCGGCGGCGGTCCGCGTCGTCCTTCGCCAGTTCGACCAGGCCACGGCGGCGGAGGCGGTCGAGGAGCGGGGCCGCCGTGGACTTGTCGAGGTGGGCGAGGGCACCGAGCGTGCCCTGGTCCATGTCGCCGTGCGTGCACAGGAGGCTCAGCACGGTGAACTGCGGGCCGGTCAGCTCTTGGTCCACGCGCTCGTGCCACAGGCGGGCGTGCGCCTGGTTGAGGCGGCGGGCCAGCGGTCCGACGCCCTCGATCGCGGCCCGCACGCGTGACGCGTCCGCCTTCTCCCGGTTCATGGCTGTTCAGGCTCCTTCGGCGCAATAGGACGTACACGTACTATATCCTCGCCATTTAGGACGTACACGTCCTAAATGGAGGGAGTGCCGATGAGGCTTGTCGTGGCGATGACCGGAGCGACCGGGGCGCCGATCGGGGTGCGCCTCCTGGCGGCGCTCCGCGACCTGGACGTCGAGACGCACCTGGTGGTGAGCCGGTGGGCGCGGGTCACGCTCGCGCAGGAGACCGGACGCTCGGTCCGCGAGGTGGCGGCGCTCGCGTCGGTGACGCACGGCCCGGACGACCAGGGCGCGGCGATCTCGAGCGGTTCGTTCCGGACGGACGGCATGGTGGTCGTCCCGTGCAGCATGAAGACGCTCGCCTCGATCCGCACGGGCTACGGGGACGGCCTGATCGCCCGCGCGGCGGACGTGACGCTCAAGGAGCGCCGCAGGCTCGTCCTGGTCGCGCGCGAGACCCCGCTCTCCGCCGTCCACCTGGAGAACATGCTGGAGCTGACGCGGATGGGCGCGGTCGTGATGCCGCCCATGCCCGCCTTCTACAACGCTCCGGAGAGCATCGACGGGCTCGTCGAGCACATCGTCGCCCGCGTTCTCGACCAGTTCGGCCTGGACCTGCCCACGGCCAGGCGGTGGCAGGGCTTCTCCGGCACCGGCCCTGGCACCGGCCCCGCCTCCGGTACCGGCACCGCCTCCGGCTCCGACTCCGTTTCGCCCTCGCTCAGAAAGGCCGTCCGACATGACGCAACGCGGTAGCTCGCTCAACTTTCGCGACTTCGTCGACGAACTGCTCGCCGCCGGGGACGCCGTGGACGTCCGCACACCGGTGAGCCCGACGCTCGAAGCCGGTGCCATCACCCGCCGCGTGTACGAGACGCGCAGCCCGGCCCCGCTGTTCAGCAATCTCACGGAAGGCGACGCCGGGTTCCGGATCCTGGGCGCGCCCGCTGGTCTCAGCCCGGCCGCTACCGGAACCTACGGACGCCTCGCCGCGCACTTCGGCCTGCCACGCGACACGACCCCGCGGGACATCGTGGAGCATCTCGTCCGGGCCATGCACGCCGAGCCGGTCCCGCCGAAGGTCGTGGCGTCCGGACCGTGCAAGGAGAACGTCCTCACCGGCGACGCGGTGGACCTGACGCGCTTCCCGGTCCCGCTCCTTCACCAGCAGGACGGCGGCCGCTACTTCGGCACCTACGGCTTCCACGTCGTCCGCACGCCGGACGGCTCGTGGACGAGCTGGTCGGTCGCCCGCACCATGCTGAACGGCCCGGACAGCCTCGTCGGCCCGGCGATGCCGCAGCAGCACATCGGGATGATCCACCAGATGTGGCGCGAACGAGGCGAGCGCACCCCCTGGGCGATGGTGCTCGGGGCGCCGCCCGCCGCGCTCGCCGCCGCGGGCATGCCGCTGCCCGCCCACGTCGGCGAGGACGGCTACGTCGGCGCGCTCACCGGCAGCCCGGTCGAGGTCGTCGAGACGGAGGCGGGCGGGCTGTTCGTCCCGGCGAACGCCGAGATCGTGCTGGAGGGCTGGATCAGCCCGGACGAGACCGCGCCCGAGGGGCCGATGGGCGAGTACCACGGCTACGCCTTCCCCGAGGGCCGGCCGCAGCCGGTCTTCCACGTCGAGACGGTCACCCACCGGGACGGCGCGATCCTGCCCGTCTGCGCGGCCGGGCTGCCGCCGGAGGAGAACCACACCGTCTGGGGCACGATGATCTCCGCCACGAGCCTGGACGTGCTGCGCTCGAGCGGCCTGCCGGTCTCGTTCGCGTGGTGCTCCTACGAGGCGGCGACCTGCTGGATCGTCGTCGCCGTGGACACCGCGCGGCTCGCCCGCACCGGAATGGGCGAACGCGCCCTGGCCGACGCCGTCGCGGACGTCCTGTTCGGATCGCACACCGGCTGGCTCGTCCCCAAGGTCATCCTGGTCGCCGACGACATCGACATCACCGACATCGACCAGGTGGCGTGGGCCCTCGCGACGCGCTACCACCCCGGCACCGGCGAGTACCTCTACCCGGACGTGCCGGGCATCCCGATGGTGCCGTACCTGACGGACGAGGAGGTACGCACCGGCAAGGGCGGAAAGTCCGTCCTGAGCTGCCTCACTCCCGACCAGTTCACCGACTCCGAGCGCGGCGTCACGGCGTGCTTCCGCAACTCCTACCCGGAGGACCTCCAGCACCGCGTCCTCGACCAGTGGACCGAGTACGGGTTCCCCGCCGTGAGCTGACTCCCCGGCGACGCCCGGGGCCGGGTCGGCGGCCCGATCGCGGCGCGCGTTCGCAGGGATGTTCGGACAGGCCACGGGCCCGCGCGGGAGGGTTCCCGCGCGGGCCCGTGGTCCGTTCCGGCGTCAGCCGAGGATCTTGGCGAGGAAGGTGCCGGTGTGGCTGCCCTCCACCTTCGCGACGTCCTCGGGGGTGCCCTGGGCGACGACGGTGCCGCCGCGGGAGCCGCCCTCGGGGCCCATGTCGACGATCCAGTCGGCGGTCTTGATGACATCGAGGTTGTGCTCGATGACGATGACCGTGTTGCCCTTCTCGACCAGGCCGTTCAGCACGCCGAGGAGCTTGCGGATGTCCTCGAAGTGCAGGCCGGTGGTCGGCTCGTCCAGGACGTAGACCGTGCGGCCGGTCGAGCGGCGCTGGAGCTCGGCGGCGAGCTTGACGCGCTGCGCCTCGCCGCCGGACAGCGTCGGGGCGGGCTGGCCGAGCCGGACGTAGCCGAGGCCGACGTCCACCAGCGTCTTCAGGTGCCGGTGGATGGCGGTGACCGGCTCGAAGAAGACCGCGGCCTCCTCGATCGGCATGTCCAGCACCTCGGAGATCGTCTTGCCCTTGTAGTGGACCTCCAGGGTCTCCCGGTTGTACCGGGCGCCGTGGCAGACCTCGCACGGGACGTAGACGTCCGGCAGGAAGTTCATCTCGATCTTGATGGTGCCGTCGCCTGAGCAGTTCTCGCAGCGTCCGCCCTTGACGTTGAAGGAGAAGCGGCCCGGCTGGTAGCCGCGCACCTTCGCCTCGGTGGTCTGCGCGAACAGCTTGCGGATGTGGTCGAACACGCCGGTGTAGGTGGCCGGGTTCGACCGCGGGGTGCGGCCGATCGGCGACTGGTCGACGTGCACGACCTTGTCGAGCTGGTCGACGCCGTTCACCCGCTTGTGCTTGCCCGGCACGGTCTTGGCGCCGTGCAGCTGCTTGGCCAGCGAGTTGTACAGGATGTCGTTGACCAGCGTGGACTTGCCGGATCCGGACACGCCGGTGACGGCGGTGAACACCCCGAGCGGGAACGCCACGTCCACGTTGCGCAGGTTGTTCTGCTGCGCGCCCTTGACCGTGATCTCACGGCCCTTGGTGCGGGGACGGCGGATCTCGGGCACCGCGATCTCGCGGCGGCCGGACAGGTACTGGCCGGTCAGCGAGTCCTCGGAGGCGAGCAGCTCCTCGACGGTGCCGGACACGACGATCTTGCCTCCGTGCTCGCCCGCGCGCGGGCCGATGTCCACCACCCAGTCGGCGGCGTTGATGGTGTCCTCGTCGTGCTCGACGACGATCAGCGTGTTGCCCATGTCGCGCAGCCGCAGCAGCGTCTCCAGCAGCCGCTGGTTGTCGCGCTGGTGCAGGCCGATGGACGGCTCGTCCAGCACGTACAGCACGCCGACCAGCCCGGACCCGATCTGGGTGGCGAGCCGGATGCGCTGGGCCTCGCCGCCCGCCAGCGTCGCGGACGCGCGGTCGAGGGTGAGGTAGTCGAGGCCGACGTCCAGCAGGAACCCGAGCCGGGCGTTGATCTCCTTCAGCACCCGCTCGGCGATGTGCCGGTCGCGGTCGGACAGCTCCATGGCCAGCAGGAACTTGGCCGCCTCGCCGATGGGCATCGCCGCGACCTCGGCGATGGACTTCCCACCCATCGTCACCGCCAGCACGACCGGCTTGAGCCGCGCGCCGTCGCAGGCCGGGCACGGGATCTCGCGCATGTAGCCCTCGAGCTTCTCGCGCGAGGAGTCGCTCTCGGACTCGGCGTGCCGCCGGTGGATGTACGGGATCACGCCCTCGTAGGCCGTGTAGTACGAGCGGGTGCGGCCGTACCGGTTCTTGTACCGGACGTGCACCTGCGTCTCGTGCCCGTTCAGGATCGCGCGCCGGGCCTTCAGCGGCAGCTTGCGCCACGGCGTGTTGAGGTCGAAGCCCATGGCGTCGCCGAGCGCCGACAGCAGCCGCAGGAAGTAGTCGCTGACGTGCCCGCCCGACCACGGCTGGATGGCGCCCTCGCCGAGCGAGAGGTCCTCGTCGGGGACGACCAGCTCGGGGTCGACCTCCATGCGGGTGCCGAGGCCGGTGCACTCGGGGCACGCGCCGTAGGGCGAGTTGAAGGAGAACGAGCGGGGCTCCAGCTCCTCGAACGACAGGTCGTCGTAGGGGCAGTAGAGGTGCTCGGAGTACATGCGCGTGCGGTTCTCGTCGTCCTCGGGGAGGTCGACGAAGTCGAGCACGATCGTGCCGCCGGCCAGGCCGAGGGCCGTCTCGACGGAGTCGGCGAGCCGCTGGCGCGCCGAGTCCTTGACCGAGAGCCGGTCGACGATCACGGAGATGTCGTGCTTCTCCTGCTTCTTGAGCTTGGGCGGCTCGTCCATCCGGACCATCCGGCCGTCCACGAGCGCGCGCGAGTAGCCCTTGGACTGCAGCTCGCGGAACAGCTCCAGGTACTCGCCCTTGCGGCCGCGGATGACCGGGGCCAGCACCTGGAAGCGGGTGCCCTCCTCCAGCTCCAGCACCCGGTCGACGATCTGCTGGGGCGCCTGGCGGCTGATCGGACGGCCGCAGACCGGGCAGTGCGGGTGCCCGATGCGGGCGTACAGCAGCCGCAGGTAGTCGTAGACCTCGGTGATCGTCCCGACCGTCGACCGCGGGTTCTTGCTGGTCGACTTCTGGTCGATCGAGACCGCCGGGGACAGGCCCTCGATGAAGTCCACGTCGGGCTTGTCCATCTGCCCGAGGAACTGGCGGGCGTACGCCGACAGCGACTCGACGTACCGGCGCTGCCCCTCGGCGAAGATCGTGTCGAAGGCCAGGCTGGACTTGCCGGACCCGGACAGCCCGGTGAACACGATCATCGCGTCCCGCGGCAGGTCGAGCGAGACGTCCTTCAGGTTGTGCTCGCGTGCTCCTCGCACGATGAGTCGGTCATGCACGGCGTATATTCCGGTTCCTCTTCTGGGCGCGGCGATGGGACGGTATGTCCCCACGGTAGCCAGGGGGTCCGACAGAACGCGGACGCGCGCGGACTCCCCCGTCTCCTCAACAGCGGAATCGCCCACCGAATTTCACCTCGGCCGTCCCGCCCCCACGGGACCTCCGGCCACGCCCGAACCGTACACGTGTTCGAAGATCTCCCGCCACCGGAACGCGCCGTGCCGCCCATGACCGCCCGACCGCGCCCGGCCCGCTCCCGGCCGCCGACGGCCGCTCCCGGCGCCGCCGTGGCGCGGGGACGCCTTGCCGGACGGGGCTCAGGCCAGGTCGGCGTTCCTGCGGGACCACGCCTCGCGGGTCATCACCCAGCGCATGGACCGTCCCTGCTCGGCGGGGGCCTGGGGGACGCCGTCCTCGATCCCGAGCAGCCAGTAGCCGAGCCTGGGCGGGACGGCGGCGCTGCGTTTGTTGGCGACGTCACACCGGATCTCCACCCGCTCGACGCCCGGCAGGCCGAGGGCGACCTCGGTGAGCGCCCCGGCCGCCCTGGTCGCCAGGCCGCGTCCGGTGTGGGCGACGTGCACCCAGTAGCCGATCTCCAGGGCGTCCGGGCCGAGCCGGTCGTGCAGTCCGACCGTGCCCGCGATCCCGCCGCCCACGGCGCTGCCGTCCGCGCCCTTGCCGCCCGCACCCTTGCCGCCCGCACCCTTGCCGCCCGCACCCTTGCCGCCCGCACGCCCGCCGTCCGAGGTCTCCAGCAGGTAGACGTACTCGGTGCCCTCGTCCCAGGCCCGGCGGGTCGCGGCGAGCCAGGCGCGCTCCTGTTCGAGGGTCTGTGGTCCGGTGGCCCACGGCATCCAGGGGCGCAGGTGCTCGAACGACTCGTTCAGGGCCGTCACGAGGGCCGGCAGGTCGTCCTCGACCGGACGGCGCAGCGTCAGGCCGGGCAGGACGATCCGTTCGGGAGGCTGCGCGGGCCGTCCCCGCCCCGGGCGTTCGGACGGCGGCGCGGCCGGGCGGGCCGGGGAGGATTCCGGCGATGCGGACGGGCGCTCGGTGCTCATTTCCCGATGCTCGCCAAGGGGCCGAGATCGTTCCAGTCATTTTCCGCGACTGTGACGAATGGACCCTGCCCTGTGTGCTCGTCGGCCCTGGGGGCTCCGGGGGCTCCGGGGGCGCGGTCAGTGCCGCGCGCCGCCGTGGCAAGGTGGTGCCATGGATCTTCAGGCCCCCTCGCAGGCCCCCTCGGCGGAGGACCTGCGGCCCCGCCTGCGCCGGCGCGGTCCGGCCCGTCCGGCGGCGGTGGCGCTCGTCCTGCACGGCGGCCGGGAGTTCGGGCGCGAGCCCGCCACCGCGCGGCAGCCCACCGCGCTGCGCATGGTCCCGTTCGCCCTGCACCTGCTCAGCGCGGGCCGGAGGCACGGCCTGGCGGTCTGGTCGCTCGGCTACCGGTACCGGGGCTGGAACGGCGAGGAGGCGTCCCCGGTCCCCGATGCCCGGTGGGCGCTGGAGGTCGTCCGCCGGAGCGGCCCGGACGTCCCGGTCGTGCTCGTCGGGCACTCGATGGGGGCGCGGACCTCCCTGCGCGTCGCGGACGACCCGCAGGTCGCCGGGGTCGCGGCGCTCGCCCCGTGGGTGCCGCGGGACGAGCCCGTCGACCAGCTCGCGGGACGCCGCGTCCTGATCATGCACGGCACCGAGGACGGCACGACGCCGTACCGGGCGTCGGTCCGGTACGCCGAGAGGGCCAGGCCGGTCGCCGCGTCGCTGGACTTCGTCCCGGTGCCGGACGAGGGCCACGCGATGCTCCGCCGCCCGGGTCTGTGGCACCGCCGCACCACCGCGTTCGTGCTGGACGTCCTCGCCGACGCGAAGCGGACGTGACGAGCCGAGCGGCGTGGCCGTGACGGGCCCTGTCTCCCGGATCATGACGGAGCCGGATTGCTCGAACCGCGCACATGCGGACTGGTCGGGGTCGAAGCCGGGTCGGGCATGTCAGGATGAGCTCCCCTGAGAACGCGAGGAGGCGTGATGGGCGGCGCGACGAGCGGGTCCGGAGACGGGCGGGCGGCGGTGCTGGCGGCGATCGAGGCGAGCGCGGAGCGGCTGGCGAAGAGCGTGGCCGGGCTCGGTGACGCGGAACTGCGGGCGGCCTCCGGGCTGCCCGGCTGGACGCGGGGGCACGTGGCCACGCATGTGGCGCGCAACGCGGACTCGCTGTGGAACCTGCTGGAGTGGGCGCGGACCGGCGTGGAGGTCCCGCAGTACCCGAGCATGGAGGCACGCGACGAGGCGCTGCGCGCGGGCGCGGGACGCGGCGCGGACGAGCTGGTGGACGACCTGCGGACGTCGGGCGAGCGGTTCGCGGCGCAGGCGGCGGCGCTGCCCGAGGCGGCCTGGGACGTCCGGGTGCGGGGCATGGTCGGGCCCGAGATGCCCGCCTGGTTCGTCCTGCACCGGCGGTGGCGGGAGGTCGAGGTGCACCATGTGGACCTCGCCGCCGGCTACGGTCCGGCCGACTGGCCCGAGGCGTACCTGCGCGCCGAGCTGGACCACACGCTGCGCGGCCTCGCCGAGCGGGGGCCGCAGGAGCGGGGCGGGCTGCACGGGCTGCGGCTGCGCGCGACCGACACCGGGCAGTCGGCCGACCTCGGCGACGGCCCGGAGGTGACCGGGTCGGCGGCGGCGCTGCTGGCGTGGATCACCGGGCGGTCGGACGGCTCCGGCCTCACGACCCGCCCGGACGGCGCGCTGCCCACGCCCCCGACCTGGCCGACCGACCCGTCCTTCCCCTAGCGGCCCCGCGGTCCCGGCCTCCTGGCGGCCTGGTCCCCCGGCGGCCCCGGTCCGCGGTCCCGGACTCCTGGCGGCTCGGCCGCCTGGCTGCCCCGGGAGGACCGGCCGCCGGACGGGATGGTCAGCCGGTGTCGGCGAGGAGGTCGTCGGCCTCCTCGCCCGCGAGGCGGTCCAGGACCGCCGGGGAGCGCAGGGTGATCGCGGTGCGGGAGACGGCGATGCCGTCGCCGACGCGCTCGCGGGCCAGCAGCTGCGCGACCTTGCGGCGGCCCATCCCGGCCCAGCGGCCGAGGTCGCGCTGGCAGAGCGGGACGGGGACGACCACTCCCCCGGTCGCGACCGGGGTGCCGAACCGCTCGACCAGCCGGCGCAGCCGGGACGCCAGACGGCGGCCCGGCTCGTCGGGGAAGTGCGCGGTGCGCAGCTCGTCGGCGTCGCGCAGCTTCTCCGACAGCACCGCGGCCAGCGCCCACATCGCGTCCGGATGGGCGCTCATCACCGTCCGGAAGCGGTCGCCGGGCAGGGTGAGCGCCTCGACCCGCGTCAGCGCCTCCACGTTGGCGTACCGCTCGCCGCCGTCGGCGATCTCCATCTCCCCGGCGACGTCGCCGGGGCCCAGCACCTCCAGGATCACGGTCTCGCCGCCCCGGTCGACCCAGACCTTCGCCGCGCCGGAGCGCAGCACGTGCACGTGGGTCGAGCGGGTGTGCTCGCGCGCGAGGAACGCGCCCGGCCTGATGAGCGCCACGGTCCCGGCGCGTTCGAGCGCCGTCCGCGCCGGTCCCGGCAGCGCGTCCCAGAACGCGACCCGCATCGCCGCCGCCTCCTCTCCCCCACGCGGACCGGCCCGGGCGGACGGCCCCGCGCGCGGGACTTCCTGATCTGGTTAGTGAACGCCCGGCGACCCCGCGAAACCCGGTAATTCGGCACACAGGGCGCGCCGTGGCGGACGTCACGCGGGTTCGGCGGCCTCCGGATCGAGCCATTGGCCGAGCCACTGGTCGATCGCGCGGATCCGGCGGGCGCAGTCGGCGGCCCCGGTGTGGTCGCCGAGCTCCGCCAGGGAGACGGCGTGCCGTTCCAGGGCGCGCCGCAGGCCGGGGTTGTCGCCCGCGTCGCGGCGGAGCGCGATCTCCGCGCCCAGGTGCCCGGCCGCCTCGGCGTGCCGTCCGAGCAGCTGGCAGGCGCGGCCCAGGTGGTGCAGCACGCGGGCCTGCTGGCGCGTGTCGCCGAGCTCGACCGCCAGCTCCAGGCCGCGCCGCCCGGACTCCAGGGCGTCCTCTGCGCGGCCGAGCTCCAGGTGGATCGCGGCGAGGTGGACGAGCGCCGCGCCCTCGCTGTGCCGGTCGCCGACCTCGCCGAGCACCCGCAGCGCCTCGGTCTGCACCCGCAGCGCCTCCTCGGCCCGGCCGGCCGCGCGCAGCGTCGCGGCGTAGGTGTCCAGGCCGACCCCGCGTCCGTAGGAGTCGCCGATCTCGCGGCGGATCGCCAGCGCCTGGGCCGCCGCGCGCTCCGCCTCGTCCTTCAGGCCGAGCTTGATGTAGGTGCGGGCGAGGCTGCCGAGCGTCCCGGCCATGCCGCCGCGCGCGCCGAGCCGGTGCCACAGCTCCAGCGCCTCCAGGCCGTGCACGAACGCCTCCTGGTGGCGGTGCAGGCGGCGCATCACGACCGACAGGTTCTCCAGGTCGTGCGCCTCGCCGTGCAGGTCGCCGATCTCCCGGCGGATCTCCAGCGAGCGGCCGAGCTGCTCGCGCGCCTCGCGGTACCGGCCGAGCCGCCAGTAGATGACGCCGTACTGCGCGAGCGTCTCGGCCTCGCCGTGCCGGTCGCCGGTCTCGCGGTGGGTCAGCAGCGCCTGCCCGCAGAACGTGAACGCCTCGGCGAACCGGGCGGCGTCGCAGGCGAGGCGGCCGAGGGTGGTCAGCGCGCGCGCCTGCCCGTGCCGGACGCCGAGCTCCCGGTAGACGCCGAGGGCGCGTTCGGCGTCGTGCCGGGCGAGGTCGCGGAGCCCGAGCGTGGCGTACATGCGGGCCAGCTCGGTCAGCGCCTGCGCCGAGCCGAACCGGTCGCCGTCCTCCTCGCGCAGGTACAGCGACTCCAGCGCGTTGGCGACCGCGTCGTCGACCACGCCCCGCCTGCGGTGGACGAGCGCGGTGGTCAGCAGCGTCTCGGCGATCCCGCGCCGGTCGCCGAGCGCCTGCCGGATCTCCAGGGCGCGGCGGGCGTGCCGCAGCGCGGTCTCGTAGTCGGCGAGCGCGAGGTGCGCGCGGGCCAGCGTCTCGTGCCCGCGCGCGAGGCCGCCCCGGTCGTCCAGCTCCCGGTGCACGGCCAGGGAGTTCTCGGCGTTCTGGATCGCGGTGAGGTACCGGCCCTGCGCGGCGTGGACGTCGGCTAGCGTGGCGAGCGCGACGGCCTCCCCGTACCGGTTCGGGGGGTCGGCGGACCGGAACGCGCGCCGGGCGTCCTCGGCGTACCCGATCGCCTGGACGGCCTCCCCGATCTCGAAGTGCGCCACGGCCAGGTTGTGCAGCATCACGGCCGCCGCCTCCCAGTTGTCCTCGGCGCGGGCGGCGCCGAGGCCCACCTGGTGGACGGCGATGTTGTCCTCGCTGTAGCGGCGGAACTCCTGGAAGCCGAACAGGGCGTCCGCGAGCTCCCAGCAGGTGCGGTGCAGGCCGAGCCGCGCCGCCAGATGGACGGCCGCCACGAGCGTCCGCCGCTCGGCCTCGAACCAGGCGAGCGCCTGCGTCCGGGACTCCTCCGTGCCCGGCCCGGCGTCCGCGGCGCTCTCGGCGGCGGGGGCCGAGGTCCGCCCGTCCGGGGTCCGCCCGTCCGGGGTCCGTCCGTCCGGAGTCTCCGAGGCCCGCGTGTCCGGGGTTCGTCCGTCCAGGGTCGGGCGGCGCCTGCGGTCGAGCGCCCGCGCCGCCGACCGCGCGGACGCCAGGCACGACGCCAGCAGGCGGCGCTGCGCGGCGAACCGGTCGGTGTCGGCGTCCTCGGCGAGGCCGCGCTCGCGCGCGAAGTCCCGCAGCAGGTCGTGCATCCGGTACCGGGCGGGGCCCGTCTCGTGCACCAGGAACGCCTGCCGCATCCCCTCCAGCGCCTCGGCCGCCGCGTCGGTCGTGCCGTCCAGCAGGGCGGCCAGCGCGGCGGGCGTCACCTCCGGCCCGGCGGCCAGGCCCACCATCCGGAACGCGGCCCGGTGGTCGCGGCGCAGCCCCCGGTAGGCCAGGTCGAACGTGGGCCGCAGCGGCGCCGGGTAGGACGCGCCGGAGCGGTCCGCCAGCGTCCGGACGGTCTCGGCGATCGGCACGTCCGGGTTCTCGGCCAGCGCGCCGCGATCGGCACGTCCGGGTTCTCGGCCAGCGCGCCCGCCGCGACCGCGAGCGCCAGCGGCAGGAACCCGCACTCGCGCGACAGCCGCTCCACCGCCCGGCGCTCCTCGCGCGGGCGCGGGTCCCCCGGCCCGAGGACGCCCGCGACCAGGTCGGCGGCCTCGTCGGGGCTCATCTCGCGCAGCTCCAGGACGCGGACGTCGCCGTCGTGCCGGCCGTCCTCGCCGGCCAGCTCCGGCATCCGCCGCTGCGCCGTCACCACGACCAGGCCCGCGTTCACCGCGTCCAGCAGCGGCCGGACCTGCCCGGCGTCGGTCGCGTTGTCCAGGACGAGCAGCAGCCGCCGGTCGGCGAGCAGCGACCGGCACTGCGCGGCGAGCTCGGCCTCGGCGCGCGGAAGCTGGTCGCCGGGCACGCCGACGCCGCGCAGCACCTGGCCCATCGCCTCGTCCGGCGTCGCGGGGCCGCGCGTGCCGCCGCGCAGCTCGGTGAAGATGACGCCGTCGGGGAAGCGGTCGGCGACCCGGTGGGCCCAGTGCACCGCCAGCGTCGTCTTGCCCACCCCGGCCATGCCCTGGACCACGACCGCGCGCGGCCAGCGGGCCTGCGCCAGGAGCATGTCGAGCTTGCCGAGGCTGACCGTCCGGCCGGTGAAGAACGGCTTGTCCGGCGGCAGCCGGAGCGGCGGCCCGGACGCGCCGATCCGCACCGGCGCGCGGCGGGCCAGCCCGGCGGGCCGCCCGGG
>NZ_QURH01000120.1 GCF_003428695.1 Actinomadura logoneensis | reverse complement strand
CCGGGGCGGTGGGCCGGTGGGCCGGTGCGCCGGGGCGGTGGGCCGGTGCGCCGGTGGGTGGGGCCCGGCGGGCTGGCAGCGGTGCGCCGGTGGGTGGGCCCGGCGGGCTGGCACCGGTGGAGCGGTGGGCTGGCACCGGTGGAGCGGTGGGCTGGTGCCGGTGGGGCGGGGGCTCCGGGGGGCGGTCGGAGGACGCGGCGGCCGGACGTTTTCGGGTGCCTTCCGCCGTCCACGGCGCCGGTTGCGCGGGAAAGCCCCCGCGTTTTCGCGGACGGATCCGGTGGTCGGCCCCAACGTTCCGGTCCCGCCGCTCGTTCAGGTAGGTGGGAGGGGGAGATGAGCGGAGAGATCGGCACGCGAGCCGCTGGCGCGGACGCGGTGGTCGCGGAGGGCGTCGTCCCAGTCGAGGTCGCCCAGGGCGAGGGCGATCCAGGTGTCGGCGTCCATCTCGACCACGTTGGGCGGGGTGCCGCGGGTGTGGTGAGTCCCCTCGACCGCTTGTACGGCGGCGTGCGGGGGGACGCGGACCTCGACCGACCGTCCGGGCGCGAGTTCGGCGAGCCGGTCGAGCAGCAGCCGGACGGCGCCGGTCACGATCGGCCGGGCGGGCTCGGCACCCGCCGCCCGGGCGGCGAGCAGCGTGTCCAGGGCGGCGCGGCGCAGCGCGGGCGTCTCGTCCGGCCCGCCGTACGGGGGCAGCCCGAGCGCGGCACGCTGCTCGTCCAGCAGTTCGCGGGTCAGAGGTTTGCGCGGCATCGCCGCCGACGCTATCCGAAACCGGCGAGGGCGAGGACGGCGCCCGGTCCCGGCCCGCCGCATACCGCCTTTGCGGTGGCGGTGAGCGGAGGTGATCAAGGGGTAAGCGCTCGGCGAGAGTGACGAAACCGGGGCTGGTGATCGCTGGAAGTGGTGAGGGGGTACCGGGCAGGACACAACAGAACAACTCCGCGACCGTCGCCAAGGTGCTGACAGACCATCCGCCGACGCGTGCGCGTGGACGCCGACCTTCCACCGACCGGCTGCCAGGGCCGTGCGGCGACTGCCGGGAGGCTGCCAGGTCGCGAGTCGACGGCCGCCGGAAGGCTGTCGGCCGGGCTGTGCGGCGACTGCCGGAAGGCTGCCAGGTCGCGAGGCGGCCACCGGAAGGCTGCCGGTCGCGAGTCGGCCGCCGGAAGGTGCTGGCCGGGGCGGTGGGGCGGCTGCCTGGAGGCCGCCGGGGCGTGCGGCGGCTACGGGAGGCTGTGCGGCAGGTGCCGGGAGGTTGCGGGGTTCGTGAGGCGGCTGCCGGGAGGCTGCCGGGTCATGAACCGGCTGACGGGAGGCTGCGGGGTGGTGAGTCGGCTGGCAGAAGGCTGACGGGTCACCTGGGGGCCTTCTCGGGGGGGAGGGCAGGCGGACCGGGGGGTGACGGATCGGGTGCGGGCGACTCAACCGCGCCATCGATCACCAACCGGTAGAAAGGAACCGGTGCCGACGCGGGGGCGGATCAGGTTTCACGGACGCACGGGGGCCGGTCCCCCGATGCAGAACACGGAGGGTGCGTAGATGGCAGAGGCTCTGCCCCTGCAGCCCGGCGACCCGGAACGGCTGGGGGACTTCCCCATCACCGGCCGGCTCGGCGTCGGCGAGCAGGGCGCGGTCTTCGTCGGCCGCGCCGCGTCCGGACGGTCCGTGGCGGTGAAGCTGCTGCACGTGCGGCTGGGCGCCGACGACGCGACGCGGACCCGGTTCGCGGACGCCTTCGCGGGTGCCCGCCGGGTGACCGGTTTCAGCACCGCCGAGATCCTCGCCGCGGACGTCGAGGACGGCCGTCCCTACGTCGTGTCCGACCTGGTGGACGGGCCGTCGCTGGCCGAGCTCGTCGCCGCCGAGGGGCCGCGCGGACCGCTGGTGGTCGAACGCCTCGCGGTGGGTCTCGCGGTCGCGCTCGCCGCCGCCCACCGTGCCGGTGCCGTCCACCACGACCTGAAGCCGGCGAACGTGCTGCTCGCGAAGACCGGGCCGCGGCTGACCGACCTCGGCGTGATCACCGCGCTGGAGGCGGTGAACGCGGCACCGGCGACGCGGGCCGAGAACAACCCGTCCTTCCTGGCGCCGGAGCAGCTCAGCGGGCATGGCATCGGGCCCGCCGCCGACGTGTTCGCGTGGGCGACGACCCTGCTGTTCGCGGCGACCGGCGAGCCGCCGTTCGGCGACGGCCCGCCCGCCGAGGTGATGCAGCGCATCGTCTACGACGACCCGGAGGCGGACGCGCTGCCCGAGTCCGTGCGCGATGCCGTCGCGAGCGCGCTGGACAAGTCTCCGTCCGAACGTCCCACCGCGTCCGACCTGCTGCGACTCCTCCTCGACAGCCCCCTCGCCGCCCGCACACCCGCCACCCTGCGCGCCGAAGCCGAGGCCCTGGCCGCCCCCGGCGCCCCGACGCCCACGTCAACCGGCGCGAGCGCTCCCTCTGTCGGCGGGCCGCAGAACACGCCCGGCAACATGGGCACTCCCTCAATCGGCGGGCCGCAGAACTCGTCCGGCAATGCGGGCGCTCCCTCTGTCGGCGGTCCGCAGAACACACCTGGCAGCGTGGGCACTCCCCCTGTCGGCGGTGCGCTGAACACGCCCGGCAACGTGGGCGCTCTCTCTCCCACCGGAACGCAGAACCCGCCCGGCATTGCGGGCGCTCCCTCTGTCGGCGGGCCGCAGAGCACAACTGGCAGCCTCGGCGCTCACACTCCCACCGGGACGCAGAACACGCCGGGCAATGCGGGCGTGCCCTCCCCGGGCCGGTCTCAGGTCGCGTCCGACAGCGCTGGGGTTTTCTCTCCCGGCGGCTCACCGACCTCATTCGGCAGCGCGGGCGCTCTTCCCCCTGGTGGGACGGCTACGGGCGGTGGCGCTGTACCGCTGGGTTCCGGCTCGCCGACGTCCGGCATGACGGGATCCCCCGGTGGCGGTTTGGCGGCCGGTGGGGCCGGGGCTTCGGCGCTGGGGCAGCCGGAGGCGGCGTCCCCGGCTTCGCCGTCCACGTCCGCACCCAACGGGGTGTCCGCGTCGGCCTCGGGGGCTTGGACGCCCACGCCCGGCGGACCTCCAGCGGCCGACGACGGGCCGAGCACGATGCTCGATCTGCCCAGGTCACCGGCGTCGTCCGCAGGGGACGACGGGCCCGCGACGAGACTGGACATGAACTCGCCGTCCGGGGGCGACGGCGGCCCCAGCACCGTGCTCGACCTGCGTCCCGGCGGGACGTCGGGCGGGCCGCCGGTGCCGAGTTCGCCGCGTCCCGCCGGTGGCTGGGAGAGCAGTCGGGCCACGGCGCGGGACCTGCCGGTGACGGGTCCGTCCGCGCTGCCCGGCGGCTCTCCCGCGCCCGGTGCCTTCGGTGCGCCAAGCGGACCGAGCGCGTCCGGGCCGGACAGTCTGATCCCCGGGATGCGGCCCGTCGGGGCGGAGGACAACGGGTCGGAGACGGCCGTCCTGTCACTGCCCGGGCTGCGGGCGGCGCGACCCCAGTTGAAGAAGCCGCAGCTGAAGAAGCCCGGGAACCATGTCGTCGGGGTCGCGGTCTCGCTGGCGGTCGGAGTGCTGGTCGGCGTCGCGATCATCTCGCTGGTGCTGTGGCCGCAGCTGCGCGGGGGCGGCGGAGGCGGCGACCACTCCAAGCACGACACCCCGGCCGACGGACGGCCCGTCACCACCATTCCGGACACGTTCGCCGGTACCTGGAAGGGGACGGCCGTGAACGCGAACCGCGGCGAGTCCTTCCCGTTGCAGGTGACGCTCCAGGCCGGGGCGAAGACCGGGACGGCGGTGTATCCGAAGGAGGGCTGCACCGGCACCCTCGCCCTGACGAAGGGGACGGCGGCCGAGCTCCAGCTGGCGCTGTCGGTCAACAAGCCGTGTACGAGCGGGGACGTCCGGATCACCAGGCAGCCGGACGGGTCCCTCAAGTACGACTGGTCCAAGCCGGGCACCCCGCTGGCCTACCGAGGCAACCTCACCAAGAGCTGAGCACGCCCCCGGCGCCGCCCCCGCCACCAGGCCACGCGGTCGACGAGCACGCCGCCGGACCGCACCGAAAGCGAGCACATCGGCCAAGCCCTGCCAGCGCTCGGCCGCGCCACCGCTCGAGCCGTGCCAGCGGGCGGGCGTGGCGGCGGCTGGACGCACCGGCGGTCGGGCCGCGCCAGTGCTCCGGACGTGCCCACGGCCGGATGCGCCCGCGGTCGGCGGCGGCGCCAGCGCTGGGCCGCGCCAGCAGACGGACGTGCCCACGATCGGACGTGCCGACGATCGGACCGTGTCCGCGGACCGGACCGCCAACGCTCGGACGTGCCCGCGGACGGCCGCGCCAGCGATCGGCGGCGCCAGCAGACGGACGTCCCAGCCATCGGACGTCCCAGCCATCGGACGTCCCAGCGATCGGACGTGCCGGCAGTCGAACCGTGCTGGCGGACGGCCGCGCCGGCGGTCGGGCGTGGCAGCGGTTGGACGCGCCGACGGCCGGAACGTGGCGGCAGTCCAACCGGGCCGGCGGACGGGCCGCGTCCGCGGTCGGACCTGCGGGCGGCCGCGCCAGCAGTCGGGCGTGGTGGCGGACGGACGTGCCGGCGGTCGGGCGTGGTGGCGGACGGACGTGCCGGCGGTTGGGCGTGGTGGTGGTTGGGGCGTGGTGGCGGTTGGTCGTGTTGGGGCGGTGGGGTTGTTGGGAGCGTGTCGGCGGGCCGTGTCCGGGACGTCCGGGGGCCGTGGATACGGGGGTCTGGATCACTCAGTGCAGTCGATGTTCACACGATCGATATGCCCCTTATGAGGTTTACGGGGGTGAAGGTGCACTAGGGTTCCGGGGTCGGTGACCTCGATCTTGGCCGCGGCTCTTCCGACTCCGCGGCAGAAGGAGCTCTCTTGCGGCCCGTCTCCCGAAGGCTGCTGCTGGCCGGCGCGATCGCGTCCTCCGTGGGCGCCGCGGCGGCCATCCCCACCCTGGCGTCCGCCGACGCCAAGCCCACGCCGGTCCAGGTGACCGCCGCCGAGGGCACGCCCATCGCGGGCCAGTACATCGTCACGCTCAAGGCCGGAACCTCGCCCACCGCCGCGGCGGGCCAGGTCGGCGCCTCCTCCGTCCAGGACTTCGGCGACGTCCTCAACGGCTTCGTCGCCCGCCTCGACGCGCGCCAGCTCGACAAGCTGCGGCACGACAAGCGCGTCGCGGCGATCGAGCAGGACCAGCTGGTGCACGCCACCACGACCCAGCGGTCGCCGCTGCCCTGGGGCCTGGACCGGATCGACCAGCGCAGGACGCCGCTGTCGAAGTCCTACTCCTACAAGGCGACCGGCAAGGGCGTCACGGCCTACATCATCGACAGCGGCATCGCCTGGTCGCACCCGCAGTTCGGCGGGCGCGCGAAGGTCGTGTGGTCCGCGCCGCGCTTCAAGGGCAACGGCTGGGACTACAACGGCCACGGCACGCACGTCGCGGGCATCCTCGGCTCCGCCAAGTACGGCGCGGCCAAGGGCGTCCAGCTGCGCGCCCTGCGCGTCCTCGACCAGGACGGCAGCGCCCCGGCGTCCGACGTGGTCGCCGGCCTGAAGTGGCTGCGCACGCACGCCGCCAAGCCCGCGGTGGCGAACCTGTCGATCGGCGGCGGCAAGTCCACGGCCCTCGACACCGCCGTCGCGAACCTGTCGAAGTCCGGCGTCTTCGTGACCGTCGCCGCAGGCAACGACAACAAGGACGCCTGCAAGTTCTCGCCCTCCGGCGCGTCGTGGGTCGAGGCCGTCGGCGCGACGACGTCGCACGACAACCGGGCGGGCTTCTCCAACTACGGCAAGTGCGTGGACATCCTGGCCCCCGGCTACGGCATCACGTCCACCTGGCCGGGCGGCGGCACGCAGGTCGAGAGCGGCACGTCCATGGCCTCGCCGTACGTCGCCGGTGTCGCCGCGCTCTACCTGCAGACGCACCCGAAGGCGAGCTTCTCGGCCGTTCAGAAGTGGCTGCACGACAACTCCACCAAGAACGTCCTGGGGAACCTGAAGACGGGCACGCCGAACCGGCTGCTCTACAAGGGTTCGCTGTAGCACCTTCCTGCGCTCACGCACAGTCATGATAGCACCTTCCTGCGCTCACGCACAGTCATGACAGCCCGGTCCCGGTCTCGGGGCCGGGCGGTCGTGCGCCTCGGGGCGGACGGCTCGGACGCGGCCCGTCGCGACGGCCGCCAGGGGTCGTCCCAGGCGTCCCGGGGGTCTAATCTTTGGCGAGGCAACACCCAGTTCCTTGCAGTTTGTTGGTGTCCGGTCGGTGACTGCCCGTGGTCGACGCGGCAGGCTGACTGGACGCGCCGAGTCCCGGACGCCCCCGTCCGGGAGCCGGGGACCCAGCCGCCGGACGCCCCGTCCAGCAGGGGTGAATTCGCGGGCGCGGCACGCGCGGCGATAGGGCGGACTCCCGCGCCCGAACCCGACAGCTAACCCGGCAGGCCGACCTGAGGAGAGGAGAGGACGTGCAGCGCCCGACCTCCAGCCGCCGTTCCCGGCCGGCCGCCCCCCGCGCCCGTAGCCGCGGACGGCGCGCCGCGCTGACCGCCGCCGCTGCCGCGTTCGTCCTGCCCCTGCTGTCGAGCACCGCCCCGGCCGGCGCCGCCCCTGGCGACACCGACCGGATGGACAAGCTCAACAAGCAGATCGAGCAGCTCGACAAGGAGTACGGCGGCGACCTGGCCGAGCTGAAGGACGCCCAGTGGGCCGCGCGGAAGGCCATCAAGAAGGCCGACGAACTGCGCGGGCAGCTGGAGGCGTCGCGGACGCTCGTCGCCCGCCTCGCCGCCAACCAGTACATGACCGGCGGCCAGGACCCGGGAATCACCGTCATCGCGGCGGGCGACCCGTCCGAGCTGCTGAACACCATGAGCCTGGCCAGCCATGTCGCGCGGAACCAGTCGGCGCGCGTCCAGCAGATCAGCAAGCTCGTCGCCGACCAGGAGAAGGCGCGCCAGCAGGCGCAGGCCAAGATCGCCGGCCTGCAGAAGAACCTGGCCGACCTGAAGTCCCGCAAGGCCCAGATCAAGAAGCTGGTCAAGAAGTACAAGCCGGAGTCGCCGAGTGTCGGCATGGGCAACGTGACGCCGCGCATGCTGCACGTCAAGCAGGTCATCGACACCGAGTTCGGGCCGTTCCCCACCATCGGCTGCTACCGCGGCGGCGCGGACGCCCAGGACCACGCCACCGGCACCGCCTGCGACTTCATGGAGTCGTCCGGCGGCTCGATGCCCACGTCCGCGCGCAACGCCAACGGCGACCAGGTGGCCGCCTACGCCATCGCGCACGCCTCCTCGCTGGGCATCAAGTACATCATCTGGAAGCAGCGGATCTACGACATGCGCAGACCCGGCTGGCACAGCATGAGCGACCGCGGCGGCATCACCGCCAACCACTACGACCACGTCCACATCTCCGTCTTCTAGCAAGAGGACGAACAGCGGGCCAGAGGCGAACTCACCGCCGCGGCCCGCTTCCTGGCGCACCTGCGCAACCAGGGCCGCGACCTCACACACTCCGGACGGGCGGACCCAACTGCGCCTCGGTCAGGCTGATCCCGACCTGTTTCCGCCACTAGATCACCTGATCAACCAGCTTCCCCGCCGGACGCCCGGCGCGGACGCCCCGACCGCAACAGCGCCCTGCTCGAATACGCCCGCCAGCTCCGCCACCGGTGATCGGCAAGCTCCTCGGCTTACATCCGGGCACCACCGACCGCTGGGCCTCGATCGCCGGTGGCAAGTGGGCCCGGTACACCCGGGCAACCGCGGCCGATGACCTGCCCGCGGACGAGCCGAGAGACCCCGGCCCCTCCAGGGCGCGGAAGTTCTCGTTTCGTGCCGGAGCGGTATCGGAGGCCGTGGGGCGCCTCAGCGCAGGTCGAGATGCCGATCGGCCAGCGGCACCAGCAGCCCTCGCGGGTGCGCAGGTGGCCGAGGTCGGCTTCGAACTGGGCGACCAACGCCAGGATCTGCAGGAACAGGGGTCGTTCCGGTCGTAGACCGGCCCGCCCACCCCGAACAGCACACCCCGGTCGGACAGGTCTGTGGGGCCCCAGGACTCGTACACCGTGAACAAGGCCCTCCGCCACCGGCCTTCGGTGGGGACTTTGGGGCGGTTGGGTGGATAGGCTGGGCGTCCGTGGCAATTTCAACCGCTCTGTGGTCCTTCGCTCTTGTTGTGGGGCTGCTCACGCTGACGCCCGGGCTCGACACCGCGCTGATCCTCCGGACCGCCGCGCTCGGGCAGCGCCGCCGCGCCTGGGGCGTCGTCCTCGGGATCCAGACCGGGACGCTCGTCTGGGGCGCGTTCGCCTCGCTCGGCGTCACGGCCCTGCTCACCGCCTCGCACATGGCCTACACGGCGCTGCGCTGGGCCGGGGCGGCCTACCTGCTGTGGATGGGCCTGCACATGCTCTGGACGAGCTGGAGGCGCGTTCCGGACGCCCTCACGGCGGGCGTCGAGGCCGAGCCCGACCGGCTGCGGGACGGATGGCGGCGCGGGGCGCTGACCAACCTGCTCAACCCGAAGGTCGGCGCGTTCTACATGGCGCTGCTGCCGCAGTTCATCCCGGCGGACGTCCCGCACTTCGCCTTCGGGATGGCGCTGGCGGGCATCCACGTCACGTTCGGGATCGTCTGGTCGGCGGTGCTCGTCACGTTCGCGCACGCGCTGCGGTCCTGGCTCTCCAGGCCATCCGCGCGCAGACTGCTGGACCGCGTCACCGGCGGCGTCATCGCCGCCTTCGGCCTGCGCCTCGCCCTGGGCGAATAGGTACACCAAGAAGCCCCTGGTCCAACGGTCCAGGGGCTTCCGCATGCCTCAGCTCAGATCAACTCGCGTAGCTGGGGAGGGTGCGCTCGTGGGCCTCGCGGAGGTCGGCCAGGGAGATCGAGAAGACCTCCTGCTGGTCGGCGCCGTTGACGGTGAGCGAGTCGCCGCCGACGATGCCGAGCTGGCTGACCGGGACGCCCGCCTGCTCGCACAGCGCCGCGACGCGCGCCTCCGCGCCCGGCCGGATCGCCACGACGGCGCGCGCGACCGACTCGCTGAACAGCTGGACGAACGGGTCGCCGTGCAGCGTGATCCGGGCGCCGAGCCCGCCGCGCAGGCAGGACTCGACGAGCGCCTGGGACAGGCCGCCGTCCGACAGGTCGTGCGCCGCGGCGAGCAGGCCGTCGCGGGCGGCGGCGACCAGCACGGACGCCAGGGCGGCCTCGGCGGCCAGGTCCACCTTCGGCGGCAGGCCGCCGAGGTGGCCGTAGACGACGTGCGCCCATTCGGACCCGCCGAACTCCTCGCGCGTCTCGCCGAGCAGGGCGAGGGTCGCGCCCTCGGTGACGAACGCCATGTTCACCCGGCGGCGCACGTCGTCGTGCACGCCGAGGACGCCGATCACCGGGGTCGGGTTGATCGCCTGGTCGCCGGTCTGGTTGTAGAACGAGACGTTCCCGCCGGTGACCGGGGTGCCGAGGTAGCGGCAGCCGTCCGCGAGGCCCTCGACGGCCTGCGCGAACTGCCACATGACGCCCGGGTCCTCCGGCGAGCCGAAGTTCAGGCAGTTCGTCACCGCGAGCGGGCGGGCGCCCGTCGCGGCCACGTTCCGGTACGCCTCGGACAGCGCGAGCTGAGCTCCCGCGTACGGGTCGAGCCGGGTGTAGCGGCCGTTGCCGTCCAGCGAGAGCGCGATGCCGAGGCCGGTCGCGTCGTCGATGCGGACGACGCCCGCGTCCTCCGGCATCGCCAGGACGGTGTTGCCCAGCACGTACCGGTCGTACTGCGAGGTCACCCACGCCTTGCTGGCCAGGTTCGGGGAGCCGGCGAGCCACAGCACCGTCCGGCGGATCTCGTCGCCGGTGGACGGCCGGGTCAGGCGGCCCGGCGTGTCCGACTGGATCGCGGCGAGGTCGGCGGGCGGCGCGATCGGCCGCTCGTAGACCGGGCCCTCGTCGGCGGCGGTGCCCGGCGGGATGTCCACGATGGTCTCGCCGCGCCAGGTCATGACGAGGCGTCCGGTGTCGGTCACCTCGCCGATGACCGTCGCCGGGATCTCGTACTTGGCGCAGATCGCGAGGAAGTCGTCGACCTTGGCGGGCTCGACGACCGCCATCATCCGCTCCTGCGACTCCGACATGAGGATCTCTTCGGCGCGCAGGTTCGGGTCGCGCAGCGGGACGGCGTCCAGGTTGACGGCCATGCCGCCGGTGCCGGCCGCGGCGAGCTCGGTCGTCGCGCAGGACACGCCCGCCGCGCCGAGGTCCTGGATGCCGACGACCAGGTCCGCCCGGAACAGCTCCAGGCAGCACTCGATCAGCAGCTTCTCCATGAACGGGTCGCCGACCTGCACGCTCGGGCGCTTGGCCTGGGACGCGTCGTCGAAGTTCGCCGAGGCGAGCACGGACGCGCCGCCGATGCCGTCCGGGCCGGTCATCGCGCCGAAGAGGATCACCTGGTTGCCGGGGCCGGGGGCCGCGGCGAGCTTGATGTCCTCGTGCTTCATCACGCCCACGCAGAGCGCGTTGACCAGCGGGTTCGCGGCGTAGCAGGCGTCGAAGACGGTCTCGCCGCCGATGTTGGGCAGGCCGAGCGAGTTGCCGTAGCCGCCGACGCCCGCGACCACGCCCGGCAGGACGCGGTGGGTGTCGGGGGCGTCGGCCGGGCCGAACCGCAGCGCGTCCATGACGGCGACGGGACGGGCGCCCATCGACATGATGTCGCGGACGATGCCGCCGACGCCGGTCGCCGCGCCCTGGTAGGGCTCGACGTAGGACGGGTGGTTGTGCGACTCGACCTTGAAGGTCACCGCCCAGCCCTGGCCGACGTCCACGACGCCCGCGTTCTCGCCCATGCCGACGAGCAGGGCGTCGGTCTGCGGGGCCTTCTCGCCGAACTGGCGCAGGTGCACCTTGGACGACTTGTAGGAGCAGTGCTCCGACCACATCACCGAGTAGATCGCCAGCTCGGCGGAGGTCGGGCGGCGGCCGAGGATGTCCCGGACGCGCCGGTACTCGTCCTCGGCCATGCCAAGCTCGGCCCACGGCTGCGGCTTGTCGGGGGTGCGGAGCGCGAGCTCCACGGTGTCGGTGCCCTCGTCGGACGCGGTGCGCACCGGGTGGGCCGGACGGGCCGGATCGAGGTGGCCGCCCTGCTCCTGCGCGGGACGCGGCTCGCCCTGCTGGGCGTGCGCCATCGCGACGAGCGCGGCGGTGGGGCTCGCGGTCGGGTCGTCCGAGACGGCGGGCTGCGGGGCGGTGTTCCCGCCGACCGCCGGCTGCGGGCCGGTGCCGGAACCGACCGCGGGCTGCGGGCCCGTGCCGGAGCCCACGGCGGGCTGCGGACCGGTGTTCGAGGCGGACGCCTGCGGGCCGGAGCCGAACGCGGGCTGCGGGCCGGTGCCGGGGCCGCCGTCCGTGAGCGGCGTCCCGCCCAGCGGAGCGGACGAGCCGGTCGGCTCCGGCGCGGAGGCGCGCGGACCGCCCTGCCCGTGCTGCCGGCCGTGCTGCTGGCCGTACTCCTGGCCGTGCTGCTGCCCGTACTCCTGGCCGAGGGCCTGCGGGCCCGACTCGAAGCCGGAGCCGAAGGTCGGCTGCTGCGGCCCGGTGCCGGAACCGCCGCCCGCGCCCGCTCCCGCGCCCGGCGCCG
>NZ_QURH01000112.1 GCF_003428695.1 Actinomadura logoneensis | reverse complement strand
CTCGCCGCCGAGCGGCAGGTACACGCCGCCCGCCCGGCGCACCAGCAGCAGCGCCGCCGCGACGTCCCACGCGTTGACGGAGACCCCGTAGGCGGCGTCGGCCCAGCCGCCCGCGACGTGCGCGAGCGACAGGGCGGCGCTGCCGGGCCGCCGGACGGTCGCGAACGACTCGACCAGCCGTCCGAAGCGGTGCAGCGACCCGGTTCCGCCGCGTCGCAGCTCGCGGGCGTTGGGGAAGCCGGTGACCAGCACGGCGGTGCGGTCCTCGGCCGCGCCGGCGCTGCGCAGCGGCGCCCCGTTGCAGGTCGCGCCGTCCGGACCGGCGCTGAACAGGTCGTCGCGCACCGGGTCGTAGACCGCGCCCGCGACGACCTCGCCGGCCACGACGGCCGCGACGGAGGTGCAGAAGAACGGCAGCCCGGCGGCGAAGTTCGCGGTGCCGTCGATCGGGTCGACGTACCAGCGGACCTCCCCGTCCTGCCCGCCGTCTTCCCCGCCCGGCAGCCCGCCGCCCTGCGTGCCGCCCTCCTCCCCGACGACCACGCTCGTGGGGGCGTACCGCGCGAGGACGGCGCGGACGGTCTCCTCGGCGGCCCGGTCGTGCTCGGTCACCGGGTCGTGGAAGTCGCGCTTGGTCTGCACGGCCGGGCGGGAGCGGAACGCCGTCCGCAGCCGGCCGGCGGGGGCGCGCGCGGCGGTCTCGGCGATCCGCTGGAGTTCGCGGGCGGCGGCCGGGTCGGTCATCGGTCTCCCTCGGGGGCGTCGGTGAGCAGGGCGAGCAGGCCGTGGCCGTCGTCGACCACGGCGTCCGGGCGGTTCCGGATCTCGAACGGGACGTCGTAGGTGCCCTTGGCGACCATCAGGACGGTGGCGCCGACCCCGGCGCGGTGGCCGCACAGCACGTCGCGGTCGAAGTTGTCCCCGACGTACCAGACCCGTTCGGGCCGGACGTCCAGGGCGCGGGTGGCGATCCAGATCATCTCCGGGTTGGGTTTGCGGACGCCGGCCTCGTCGCTGTACACCTCCAGGGCCAGCTTGTCCGCGAGCCCGGTGGCGGCGGTGAAGTCGCGGTGGACCGCGCCGGACAGGGCGTTGCTGACCACGGCGCACGGGACGCCCATCCCGGCGGCGGCGTCCAGCAGCTCCGGGATGCCGGGGCGGATGATCCGCTCCTGCCGGACCTCGCCCATCCGCTTGCACAGCGGGGTCGCGTGCGCGACGACGGCCTGCCGGGCGGGGGCCGGCCAGTCCGCGGCGACGTAGTCGCGCCAGAACTGCACGTGCGTCATCTCGACGGGCGCGAACGGGCGGGACATCGCGTTCTTCCAGCTCTTGTCCCCCGCCGCCCCCGCCTTGATGTCGGCCTCGACGTCGCCGACGCTCAAGGCGTGGGCGCCGCCCCGGACGAGCAGGGCGTGCACCTCCTTGGCGAGCACGGCCGTCCAACCCGGACGGGTGCGGGTCTCGACGAGGACGCCGCCGAAGTCGAGCAGGATCGCGTCGGGACGGGTGAGCCCCGCGGCGGACGCCGGTGCGGGCTCGGTCATCGGGCGGCCTTCCCGACCGGCGCCGTCGCGTCGTCCCACGCGGTCATGCGCGTCCCGTCGGCGGCGAAGACGTGCAGCCGGTCGGGGCGGGCCCAGCAGCGCACGGTGTCACCGGGCGCGACGCCGGGGTCCTCGTGGGTGACGGCGAACACCTCCGTGTCGTCGAGGCGGAGCTGGACGGTCCAGCTCGACCCGGCGGGCAGGACGGTCTCGACGGCGGCCTCGTGCGACCACGCGTCGGCGGGCGGCGCGTCCGGCCCGGCGGCGAGCCGCAGCGCCTCGGGACGGACGCCGACGCAGCCCGGCGCGCTCAGCCCGGCGCGCTTCTCGACGTACCGCAGCAGCGATCCGGCGAGGCCGCCCAGCGGCTCGGCGACGGCGACGACGTTCATCGGGGGGCTCCCCACGAACTCGGCGACGAACCGGTTGCCGGGCCGCTCGTACATCTCCACGGGCGGCGCGACCTGCTGCAGCTCGCCCTCGTTCATGACCGCGACGTGCGTCGCCATGGTCATGGCCTCCATCTGGTCGTGGGTGACGAACACGACGGTCGCGCCCGTCTCGTCGTGGATGCGCTTGAGCTCGGTGCGCATCTCCAGCCGCAGCCGCGCGTCCAGGTTGGACAGCGGCTCGTCCAGCAGCAGGACCTCGGGGTCCACCGCGAGCATGCGGGCGAGCGCGACGCGCTGCTGCTGCCCGCCCGACAGCTGCGAGGGGTAGCGGTCGGCGCACTCGGCCACGCGGACCTTGCGCAGCGCCTCCATGGCCCGTTCGCGCCGCGCGGCGGCCGGGACCTTGCGCATCCGCAGCCCGAACTCGACGTTGCGCAGGACGGTCAGGTGCGGCCAGAGCGCGTAGTTCTGGAACACCAGGCCCATGCCCCGCTTCTCCGGCGGGACGTAGACGCCGCGGTCCACCGCGTCCAGCACGCGGTCGCCGACGCGGATCTCGCCCGCGGTCGGCTGCTCCAGCCCGGCGACCATGCGCAGGGTGGTGGTCTTGCCGCAGCCGGACGGGCCGAGCAGGCAGGTGAACGACCCGTCCGGGATGGCCAGGTCCAGGTCCCGGACGGCGACATGGCCGCCGGGGTACTGCTTGACCACTCCGCTGAGGGTGATGGCCGACATGGTCAACCTCCGATGCCCGAGGCCAGGCTGCTCCGGGTGAGCCGCTGTGCCAGATAGGTGAGGGTGAACGAGAGCAGGGCGATGACCAGCACGACCGCGTTGGCCAGCTGGGTGTATCCGTAGTCGACCAGGCCGATCGACAGGGTGGTGAGCAGCTGCGTGCCGGAGGTGGTCAGCATGATCACGATGCTGAGCTCCTTCAGCCCGGACACCAGCGGCAGCACCACGCCGGTGACGAGGGCGCCCTTCTGGATGGGCACGATGATCCGGAACATGCGGACCGGCCAGCGTGCCCCGGCGACCTGCGCGGCCTCCTCGGGTTCGCGGCCGAGCTGCATCATCGCCGCGATGCCCGAGCGCGACGAGTACGGCAGGTGGGTGACGACCAGCACCAGGACGAGCAGCGTGACCGTCCCGTAGAGGGCGGGCACCGGGCCGCGCCGCACCGCGAACAGCGACAGGCAGGCGGCGGCGAACGCGATGCCGGGCACCAGGTACGGCAGGAACGAGACCTGCCGCAGGAACCCCGACACGCGGCCGCCGTCGCCGCGCACCACCACGTAGCCGATGAGGAGCCCGACGAAGCCGCAGACCAGTGCGGCGATGCCGACGATGCGCAGGCTGTTCCAGGCCGCCTCGTACAGGTCGGAGCCGCGCAGGACGCCGTGCGGGAAGCCGACCGCGCCGGGGATGTCCTCGCCGATCCAGAACGTGAGCGTGAAGTTGTCGGCGCGGAACACCCCGGGCGTCTTGGTGACGGTGGACAGCAGCAGCGTCAGCACCGGGGCCGCCACGCTGACCAGGAACACCGCCATGCCGACGGCGAACGCCGGCCAGCGCCAGCGGCGCAGGTCCGCCCGCCGGTCCATGGCGCCCTTGCCGCCGACGGTGACGAACCGGCGCTGCTCGCGGACGAGCCGGGTGTCCACGACGACCACCAGCACGCCGACCAGGACGATCACGCCGGCCAGCACCGAGGCCACGCCGGTGCTGCGGTCCCGGATGGCGTGGTAGAGGCTGGTGGACAGCACGTTGTAGTCGCTCGGCAGGCCCAGGATGTAGGGCGTGCCGAAGGTGCCGAGGACGCGGCCGAGCACCAGCAGGACCGCCGAGGAGAGCGCGGGCAGCATCAGCGGCAGCGTGATGCGGCGCAGGACCGTCCGGCCGCCCGCGCCGAGGATGCGCGCCGAGTCCTCGAGCTGGGCGTCGATCCGGCGCAGCGCGTTGCCGAACAGCAGCAGGACGAACGGGTAGTAGTGCAGCCCGAGCGTCACGATGATCGGGAACGGCCCGTAGGCGAGCCAGTCGGGCGTGGCGATCCCGGCGCCCTGCAGGTAGCCCACCTGGCCGCCCGACCGCTCGTTCTTGAACAGCGTCAGCCAGGCCAGCGCGAACGTCCAGGACGGCAGCATGTACGGCACGACCAGCGCCGCGGCCAGGAACTTGCGCCCGGGCACGTTGGTGCGGGTGACCAGCCAGGCCATCGACCCGCCGACGGCCAGGGCGAACACGATGACGCCCGCCGACACGACGAGCGTGTGCAGCAGCGGCTCCCAGAACAGCAGCCGGCTGACGGGCGAGCGGAACACCCGCCACAGGTAGTAGCCCGTCCAGTCCCCGGTGTGCCGGCCGGAGCGCGCCTCGTCCCCGTACTGGACGCGGCCGGCGTCCGAGAAGACCGAGACCAGCGGCGCGATGACGAGGTAGAGCAGAGCGAGGCACAGCACCACGCCGAGCAGCACGGTGGGCTCGCGCAGGAGCACGCGGGCGCGGTAGAGCACGCGTCTGCCGCGTGACACCGGACGCGCGGGGGCGGCGACCGCCATGACGATTCCTCCGGAGGTGGGGTCAGCGGTGGTTGACGCGCCAGAAGTCCTTGATGTCCTGGCGTTCGCGGAAGTCGTCGGTCATGGTCCCCGGCACGAACCGGAACAGCTGGTTGTCCCAGTCGGCCAGACCGGGCGGGTTGTTCGGGCTCTTGCCGACCTTCTTGTTGCCGGACACCCCGCCGCTGCCGGACTCCAGCGCGAAGCCCTCCTTCTCCAGGACGAAGTGGACGAACAGCTTCGCCGCGTTCGGGTGCTTGGAGCCGGTCGCGATCGTGGCGTACTTGGGGTAGGCGAACCCGGTCCACGGCGCCAGGCCCTCGCAGACCTTCATGTGGAAGCCCTTCTGCTCGACGTCGCGGAACTTCGCGATGGACATCAGGCCGAGGGTCTGCTTGGTCTGGTTGGGGGCGGCGACGCCGGTCGCCACGTCCTCGTCCTCGGTGGTGAGGACCGGGGAGTTCTTGGCGAACCGCTTGACCCACTCGTGCGCCGGGTCCTTCTCGGAAAGCTGGAGCTTGCCCTTGCCGAGCGCGTCATAGGCGGCGGTCAGCTTGTCCGTGCCGTGGTCGGCGAGCTGGGTGAACCACTGCGTGAAGACCTCCTTGCCGAGGGGGTCCTGGAGCAGCACCTTGCCCTTCCACGCGGGGTCGGTGAGCTCCCAGAGGTTCTTCACCGGGCAGCCGTTCGGGCTGAGCTTGGGGTTGTAGACGAAGACGTACGCCTTCATCAGCATCATCAGCGGGTTGCGGTCGCCCTCGGCGATGTCGGGCGCCAGGTCCGGCGGGATCCACGTCCGGACGATCCGCTGCGGCAGGAGCTGCCCGACGAGCATCGGCCCGTCCTCGAAGAGGTTGACGTCGATCGTGACGTTCTTGGCCTGGGACTCGCGGGTCATCTTCTCGGCGGTCGCCGCCGCCTTGGACTTCACGCCCTCGGCCTTGATGCCGTACTTCTTCGCGAACGCCTCGGCCACGTCCTTGACGTCGCCGCTGCCGTCGTAGGCGAGGACCGAGCCCTCCTTCTTGGCGGCGGCGATCAGGTCGTCCAGCTTGAAGCTCGCGGCGTCCTCGACGCTGGCGGACGGCAGCGGGCTCGCGCCGCCCGCCTCGCCGCTGGTGGACGGCGCGCAGGCGGCCAGCGCGGACGCTGCCAGGGCGAGCAGTCCGGCACAGGCGGCGCGGGCGCGCCGCCGTCCGGGGGCGGATCCGTTCATGGTCGGTTCTCCTTGGGGGGGCGCGGACGCTGCCAGGGCGAGCAGTCCGGCACAGGCGGCGCGGGCGCGCCGCCGTCCGGGGGCGGATCCGTTCATGGTCGGTTCTCCTTGGGGGGGGACGCGCCGCCGGTCCCCGGACCGGCGGCGCTGTTGGGGGTGGGGGAGGAAACGGAAGCGGAAAGAGGGCGTGGTGCGGGAGAGGCGTGGGGGAAGGGAGTGGTGCGGAAGAAGGGCGTGGTGCGGGGCCGACGGTCAGTGGCTGCGTTTCAACATCGCGTCGGACAGGGCGTCGGCCGCCTCGCCGAGCCGCCGCCCCACCGCGTCCAACCGCTCCAGCAGCTCCCGGCGGCGCAGCAGTTCCACGTCCAGCGGTCCGGCGAACGCGTCCGCGAGGGCCGTCTGCCGGGTCTGCCGGACCCGGTTGCCGGCCTTGCGGGCGCCCAGCGCGGCGACGGTGACCGCCGCGGGCTCGGCGAGGACCTTGCCGACGGCGGTGTCGAGGGCGGTCAGCCCGTCGTGCACCGCCGCCAGCGGCGGGACCGCGAAGCCGAGCGAGCTCGGCCCGTAGAGGTCGGCCTCGCGGACGAAGTCGCGGAGGTTGTCCAGGACGTCGTCCACCGACCGGGACAGCCGGTACAGGTCCTCCCGGTCGATCGGGGTGGCGAGCGAGCCGTGCAGCATCGCGGCGAGCTCGGCGCGCTCGGCGTCGCCGGCGTGCTCCAGCTCGGTCATGCGGGCGCGGGCCTCGGCGGGCGGGATCCGCCCGGCGGCCATCTCGGCGGCCAGGTCCGCGCCGCGCCGGGCGGTCCCGACCT
>NZ_QURH01000111.1 GCF_003428695.1 Actinomadura logoneensis | reverse complement strand
CTCGTGCGGGCTCGGCTCGCCCGCCGCCTCGGCGATGCGTCCGGCGATCGACCCGGCGGCGGCGCGCAGCCCGTCGGCCGCGCGGCCGGTCTCCCGGCGGCGCTCGCCCAGCCAGTTCTCGACGGCGGTGAAGATCTCGGCCGCGAACAGCCGCTCCAGCAGCTCGCGGCGGCCCTTGGCGTCCGCGCGCAGGAACCCGGCGAACGCGCCCTGCGGCAGCATCGCGACCTGGCAGAACTGCGCGGCGGTCATGCCGAGCAGCCCGCCGATGACGTCGTCGGCCTCGCCCACCCGGGTGGACAGCGCCACCCACCCGCCGTGCTCGTACTCCTCCAGGACGACCTTGGCGTTCTCCTTGGTCAGCCCCTCGCCGCGCTTCTTCGGCCGGTGCCACTCGGGCGACCGCGTGACGCGCAGCCGCCGGCCCCGGACGGTCGTCTCCAGCTGGACGCTCGGTGCGAGCCCGGGCGCGGCGTGGTCGCTGCGCAGCCCGCGCGCGCTGTTGCGGACGCCCGGGACCTGCCCGTACAGCGCGAAGCAGACCGCGTCGAGGACGCTGGTCTTGCCCGCGCCGGTCTGGCCCTGGATGAGGAACAGGCCCGCGTCCGACAGCGCGCCGAAGTCGATCTCCTGCCGGTCGCTGAACGGGCCGAACGCGGTGACGACGAGCCGGTGCAGTCGCATTACCGCAGCGCCTCCTTGCGGCGGAACGCCTCGAACGCCTCGTGCAGCAGGGCGCTCTCGGCCTCGGACGCGGGCGTGCCGGTGACCTCGGCCACGAAGTCGCCGGCGATGTCGAGGTGGGACCGCTCACGCACCCGCTCGGCGAACGTGCGGCTCCCGGCCGCGCCGTCCGGCGCGTCCGGCTCGAAGGACAGCGCGAGCGTGTGCGGGAACCGGCGGCGCAGCCGCTCCATCGCCGAGGTCGGACGGTTCGGGTCGGTGATGGTGACCTGGAGCCAGTGCCCGGTGAGGCGGTCGTGGCGCGGCGACTCGAGCAGGTCGTCGAGGCGTCCGCGCAGCCGCGCGAGCGGGCGCGGCACCGGCGCCTCCACGAACTCCTCGCCGAGCGAGCCGTCCGGGCGCAGGTCGATCAGCCAGGAGCCCTTGAGGTGGTCCGCCTCGGAGAAGGAGTAGGCGAGCGGCGAGCCGGAGTACCGGACCCGCTCGGTGATGCGCTGGCGTCCGTGCAGGTGGCCGAGGGCGGCGTAGTCGACGCCGTCGAACACCGACGCCGGGACGTGCGCCGCGCCGCCGACCGAGATGTCGCGTTCGCTGTCGCTGGGCTCGCCGCCGGTGACGAACGCGTGCGCGAGCACCACCGACCGCGTGCCCGGACGCCCCGCCAGGTCGGCGCGCACGCGTCGCATCGCCTCCCCCAGCGCGGCGGGATGGCCGCGGTCGGGCAGGTTCCAGTCGGCGCGGACGAGCTCGGGCTCCAGGTACGGGATGCCGTAGATCGCGACGCCCTCCACCAGGACCGGCTCGCCGACGCGCTCCGGGTCGGTGCGCAGGTGCACCCCGGAGGCGTCCATCAGCCCCGCCCCGAAGCCGAGCCGCCGCGCCGAGTCGTGGTTGCCCGCGATGAGGACGACCCGGGTGCGCTCGGCGAGCCGTTCGAGCGCCTCGTTGGCGAGCCTCACCGCGTCCACGCCGGGCAGCGCGCGGTCGTACACGTCGCCGGACACCAGCACGCAGTCGACGCGCTCGTCCCGCACGGTCGCCACCAGGTGGTCGACGTACGCCGCCTGCGCGGACAGCAGGTCCTCGCGGTGGAACGAGCGGCCGAGATGCCAGTCGGAGGTGTGGAGTATTCGCATCGCGGTCACACCCTAGGCGTCCCCTCCGACACTTCCGGCCCGGAAACGCCGTCCCGCACCGATTCACGGCACGTCGTCACGCTCGGTGAGACCGTCCGCACCGAGCGCGGGCGGGCTGTTCGGTCCCCTAGAGTGGCGCGCGTGAGCGACCGTCCCCACGTGCTGCTGAGCTGCGCCATGTCGATCGACGGCTACATCGACGACGCGTCCCCGGAGCGGCTGCGGCTGTCCACCCCGGCCGACTTCGACCGGGTGGACGCCGTCCGCGCGACCTGCGACGCGATCCTCGTCGGCGCGGGCACGGTCCGGGCGGACGACCCGAAGCTGCTGGTCAAGAGCCCATCGCGGCGGGACCGGCGGGTCGCGCAGGGCATGCCCGCCGACCTCACCAAGGTGACGGTGACCTGGAGCGGCGACCTCGACCCGGACGCGCGGTTCTTCACGACCGGCGACGCGCCGAAGCTGGTGTACGCCTCGTCCGGCAACGCCGAGGCGCTCGCCGCGCGGCTGGGCGACCGCGCCGAGGTGATGGACGCGGGCGAACCGGTGCATTTCCCCGCGATGCTCGCCGACCTGGCCCGGCGCGGGGTGCGGCGGCTGATGGTCGAGGGCGGCGGCGCGATCCACACCGCGTTCCTGCAGCAGGGCCTGGTGGACGAGATCCAGTTGGTCGTCGCGCCGTTCTTCCTCGGCGACCCGGCCGCGCCCCGGTTCGTCGGCTCGGGCGTGTTCCCGCAGTCCCCGCGGCGTCCGATGCGGCTGGAGGAGATCACCCGCATCGGCAACCTCGTCATGCTGCGCTACCTGGTCGGAGACCACCGTGCCTGACGACGCCGGAACCGACGCCCCCGTGCCCGGCGCCTCCGCCGACACCGCCTGGCTGGCGCTCGCCTGCGACCTCGCCGCACTGTGCCCGCCGTCCGCCACCGCCTTCTCGGTCGGCGCGGTCGTCGTCGCGCCGGACGGGACGGAGCTCGCGCGCGGCCACTCCCGCGAGTCGGGCCCGCACGACCACGCCGAGGAGGCCGCCCTCGTCAAGCTCACCGCGGCCGTCCCGCCCGGCACCACGGTCTACAGCTCGCTGGAGCCGTGCGGGGCGCGCAGGTCCCGGCCGCGGCCGTGCGCCGAGCTGATCGTGGCCGCCGGGATCGGCCGGGTGGTGTACGCGTGGCGCGAGCCGTCCCTGTTCGTGGAGGGCACCGGCGACGAGTACCTGCGCGCGCACGGGGTGGAGGTCGTGGAGCTCCCCGCCCTCGCCGACCGGGCGCGCCGCCCCAACGCGCACCTCGCCTGAGACGAGCGCCGAGACCGCCGTCTCATCCCCCTTGCGGACGCCCCGGGGAACCGTGATGCTTGTCTACCAAGCAAGCATTCGGTCAAACCGGGAGGCGGCATGCGCGAACACGATCGGCTGTTCATCGGCGGCGGATGGGCGGCGCCCGCGGGCACCGGCGTCATCGACGTGGTCTCCCCGCACACCGAGGAGGTCGTCGGGCGCGTCCCGGACGGCACCGAGGCCGACATGGACCGCGCCGTCCAGGCCGCCCGGCTCGCCTTCGACAACGGCCCCTGGCCCCGGATGACCCCGGCCGAGCGCGCCGCGGTCCTCGGCCGGCTGTCGGCGGTCTACGCCGAGCGCCAGCAGGAGATGGCCGACCTGATCACCGAGGAGATGGGGTCGCCGATCCTGTTCTCCATCTTCGGCCAGGCGGCGCTCCCGCAGATGGTGCTCCAGTACTACGCCGACCTCGCCGCGGACTTCACCTGGGAGGACGAGCGCCCCGGGATGCTCGGCCCGGTCACCGTCACCCGCGAGCCGGTCGGCGTCGTCGCCGCGATCTACCCGTGGAACGTCCCGCAGTTCACGCTGATGCTGAAGCTCGCCCCGGCCCTGGTCGCGGGGTGCACCGTCGTCGCCAAGCCGTCCCCGGAGGCCCCGCTCGACGCCTACCTGCTGGCCGAGTGGGCGCGCGAGGCGGGCGTCCCGGACGGCGTGCTCAACTTCGTCCCCGCCGGACGCGAGGTCGGCGCGTACCTGGTGTCCCACCCCGGTGTGGACAAGGTCGCCTTCACCGGCTCCACCGCCGCCGGGCGCAGCATCGGCGAGGCCTGCGGCCGGCTGCTCCGCCCGGCCACCCTGGAGCTCGGCGGCAAGTCCGCCGCGATCGTCCTGGAGGACGCCGACCTCGGCACCACCATCGAGGGCTTCAAGATGGCGTCGCTGATGAACAACGGCGAGGCGTGCGCCGCGCAGACCCGCATCCTGGCCCCGCGCAGCCGCTACGACGAGATCGCCGACGCCCTCGGCGAGATGGTCTCGGCCCTCACCGTCGGCGACCCGGCCGACTACGCCACCGAGATCGGCCCCCTGGTCGCCCGCCGCCAGCAGGACCGCGTCGAGAACTACATCCGGATCGGCCAGGACGAGGGCGCCAAGATCATCGCCGGTGGCCTGGACCGCCCGCACGACCGCGGCTGGTACGTCGCCCCCACCGTCTTCGCCGACGTCTCCAACGACATGCGCATCGCCCGCGAGGAGATCTTCGGCCCGGTCCTCACCCTCATCCCCTACGAGACCGAGGACGACGCCGTCCGCATCGCCAACGACAGCGACTACGGCCTGGGCGGTTCGGTCTGGACCGCCGACGTCGCGCACGGCGTCGAGGTGGCGCGCCGCATCCGCACCGGCTCCTGCGGCGTCAACCTCTACGTCCTGGACCCGAACACGCCCTTCGGCGGCTACAAGGACTCCGGCCTGGGCCGCGAACTGGGCCCCGAGGGCCTGACCGCGTACCTGGAACACAAGGCCATCCCCCGCCCCCACTAGCACCGCCCGTCTCAAAAACACTGCGGTTCACGCACGCGAGAATTGGAGCATCGCTTGCCCGGGCGGAACGACAACCCGGGCAAGCGATGAGTCACGAACCGCCCGTGGAACACCACGAACGCGCCCCGGCCCGCGCGCGAGTGCGTGGCCAAGGGCGAGGGCGAGAAGCCGAAGGCGAGCGCCCTCGCCCTTGATCGCGAAGCGATGCCGCACTCGCCCGCAGGCCGGGCCGCCGGGGTGAGCCCCTAGGCGAACTCCGGCGGAGCCGGAGAATGCAATCAGCGGAGGACGGCCCCGGGCGGACGGGGACCACCGGGCGCCCGTTGGTCGGTGGTCCCCGTTCGGCCGGGGCCGTCCCCGCGGGCCCGGCGGCGGGGCGGAATCGCCGCGGGCCTCCTCAGGGGTGGTTCTTGGGGCCGGGGTCAGGTCACGGGGACGGGACTCCAGCCGTGGCGGTGGTGGCAGGCGCGCGCCACCTCCGGATCGACGGGGCCGGTGACCAGCAGGCGGACGTCCGGGACCGGCACCGGCGCGTGGTCGAAGGTGAGCGCGCGCAGCTTCTCCGGGGTGACGACCGCCGCGGTGGCCTGGTGCGCGCCGATGGCGTGCAGCAGCGGCGCGACCTCCGGTTCGGGGACGCCGACGAGGGTCGCGCCGTGCGCCAGGCACAGGTCGGACAGGCCCAGCAGGACGTCCGGGCGGCATTCGCGGACCCCGCAGACCAGCACGTCGCCGGAGTGGATCCGGGTGACGGCGGCGAGCCGGTGCAGCGCCGCGAACCGGTCGGCGTGGGTGAGGTCCACGGGCGGCTCGAACAGGCGCAGCGCGGGCTCGGTCGTCTCGGGCGGCGGACCGGACGCGCCGGCGCTCCCCACGCCGGCGCCCTCTCCGGCCGGCCCGCCACCCGGCTCCCCCCAGGCGACGGCCGCGTCTCCCCACGCGGCCGTCCGC
>NZ_QURH01000113.1 GCF_003428695.1 Actinomadura logoneensis | reverse complement strand
GACGCGGCGCTGCGCCTGGTGCGCGCGGCGGGGCTGCTGCCGCTCGCGGTCCGGATCGTCGCGTCCCGGCTCGCCGCCCGCCCGCGGATGCGCCCGGCCGTGCTCGCCGGACGGCTCGCCGACGAGCGCCGCCGCCTCGGCGAGCTGCGGATCGGCGACGAGGCGGTCGAGTCCTGCTTCGCGCTCGGCTACGCCCAGCTCGGCATCGAGGAGGCCCGCGCGTTCCGGCTGCTCGCCGTGCACGACGGTCCGGACCTGGCCGTCGAGGCCGCCGCCGCGCTGCTCGACCTGGACGTCCCCGACGCCGAGGACCTGTGCGAGTCGCTGCTGGACTCCGGCCTGCTGGAGTGCCGCGGGCCCGGCCGCTACGCCTACCACAGCCTGCTCCGCCTCTACGCGCGCGGACTCGCGGAGACCGCCGACGGCCCCATCTCGTGCGCCCGCGCGCTGGACCGCCTCCTGGAGCACTACCTCGCGGGCGTCCGCGGCCTGTTCCGCCAGACGATCACGCTGTACCAGGTGTACTCCGAGCCCGAGGTGGTCGAGGCGCACCGCGCCGCCGCCGACGCCCTGCACACCGGCACGCCCTTCGCGGACGCGGCGGCCATGGTCGCCTGGATGCGCGCCGAGAACGCCAACGTGATGGCCGCGATCCGCGGCTACCTCGCGGGCGGGGGCTCGCCCGGACGGCTCGTCGCGCGGCTGTTCGTCGTGCCGTCGCTCGCCGACCGGACGACCGTCCCGGCCGAGCTGCTGCCCGGCGGGGTGCTGTTCGCGATGGGCGCGGGCGCCCGGCTGCTCGGCGCGGCGGACGCGGCGATCAGCCTGCTGAGCGACGCCCTGGACGTCCTCCCGGACGACGACGCCCTGATCAGCCGCGCCCACGGCCAGCTCTCGATCGCCTACGCCGAGAGCGGGATGGCCGAGCGGGCGCGCTGGCACGCCCGCGCCGGGCTCGCGCTCGCCGCGCCGGTCGCCGACGGCAACGCCGAGGGCCTGTGCTGGATCGGGCTCGGCGTCGCGTCGCTGTACGCGGGCGATCCGGAGTGCGCGCTGCGCGAGCTCGAGACGGCCCGAGCGGTCTACCGGACGCGGGGCATGCCGCTGCGCGAGGCGTGGTGCCTGCCCCGGATCGTCGCCGCGCACCTGCGCCGTGGCCGCCCCGACGAGGCCGCGGACGTCGGGGCCCGCGCCGCCGGCCTGTTCGCGGAGATCGGCGACGAGCATCTGGGCGGACGCGTCCTCGCGCTGCTCGCCGTCGCGCTGGACGAGCTGGGCCGTCCGGAGGAGGCCGCCCGCGCCCGCGCCGCCGCCGAGACGCCGTGGCGCAGGTCGGGCCTGTCGCTGCACGTCCCCGACGAGCACCTGGTCGAGAACCGGCCCCCGGTCCCGCCCAACGAGGCCGAGCAGACCCGGCCGCCGAAGCCGCCCGAGCAGACCCGACCGCCGGAGCTGCCCGAGCCGCCGGAGCCGCCGCACCCGTCCGAGCCGCCGGAGCCGTCCGAGCCGCCGGAGCCGTCCGAGCCGCCGGAGCCGTCCGAGCCGCCGACGCCGCCGGGGCCGTCCGAGCAGAACGGGTCGGCCGAGCCCGTCTGACCGTCGTCCGCCGCCCGGACGGGGTCAGTCCCGCGAGAAGTCGTCCGGTTCGGCCTGCTTGGCGTCCTCCGCGGAGGAGGCGCCCGGCCGGCCCTCCGGACGGCCGTCGGAGAGATCGTCCGACCAGTGCGGGTACCACGGCTCGTGCGCGGCGCCCGCGTGCAGGACCGGGAGCCTGCCGTCCGCCAGGCGGCCCGGCTCGTCGCCGCGTCCGGAGCTGCCGAAGGCGAGCAGCGCCGCGTGGTCGAGCCGGGCCTCGCTCGGCGGACCCGCGACCAGGCAGGTGTGCCGCTCGCCGGACGCCGGGTCGTCCTCCGGCATCCCGGCCCCGACGACCAGGCTGTTGGCGACCACGACCCACGCGCCGAGCGTGGTGACGTGGCGCCGCGCGTACTGCTCCTCCCAGCGGTGCCGCAGGATCGGCTTGGAGAAGATCGGCGTGAGCAGGTGCGAGGCGCCCGCCGCCAGCAGCTCCCGGTCCCAGCGGTCGGTGCGGGTGAGGTCCTCGCAGATCAGCAGGGCGAGGCGGCCGAGTGAGCAGTCCAGCAGCCGGACGCGTTCGCCCGGGGCGATGTCCTCCTCGGCGGTGCCCGAGTCCGGCGCGCCGGGCAGCCCCCAGTCGCGCATCTGCTGCCCGTCGAGGACGAACGGGCTCAGCTTGTCCTGGGTGAGCAGTTCCGTGCCGGTCCAGCGGTCGATGAGGACCGCCCGGTTCGGCGGCGGGTCGCCCCCGCCGAGCGCCCCGGTGCCGACCATGATCAGCCGTAGCGGCGAGTCCGGGCGGGCGGTGTCGTGCGCCGCCTCCTTCCACGCCTCCAGCAGGCCGTCCGACAGCGTCGCCTCGGGCAGCACGGCGATCCGGGCGCCGGCCTCGTCCAGCCGCCGGATGACCGAGCGGATCCGCGCGCGGATCTCCGCCGTGTCGGCCGGGACGAGCTCGTAGACCGTGCGCCCGGCGCGTTCACCGAACTCGGTCCGCAGCTCGTCGAAGGACTCCATCAGCGGCGCGCAGCCGACCTCGACCGGCTCGTCCCGGCAGAGGTGCGGGTCGTGGACGGCCGGCAGCAGGGAGTGCTCCAGCCCGTCCCACTCGTCCGGCGGGACGCGGTGGACGCCGAAGAACTCGGGCAGCGTGCGCAGGCCCTCGGGACGTCCCGGCAGGGCGCACCGGGGGAGCAGCGCGCCGCCCGCCGCGCCGCTGTCGAACCGGCCGTCCACCAGGTAGCGGACGGTGATCGCGGTCAGCGCGGACGCGTCGTGGAACGGCCCGTACGGGTTGGCGAGCGCGAGCGCGCCGTCCAGCGCGAGCAGCAGCGTGAACCGGCCGCGGTCGCCCTCCGCCGCGACGAGCGCGGCGGTCTCGGCGGGGTCCAGCGCGCCCTCGTCGATGATCCGCTCGCTCAGCTCGTCCGCGGCGCGGCGGACCCGGTCGTCCTCGTACCAGAGGTTCGGCGGCCAGGACCGGTGCAGCCGCCCGGGGAGTTCGTCGTACAGCCGGACGAACAGGTCCGCCGGGTCGGCCGGGTAGTCCGCGGTAGCGCGCGGGTGCTCCGTTAGCCGATCCGACATCAGCGCCCTCCAGGGATGACCGCGAGTACCAGGGTCTTCTTTGATGCTAGCCGTGCTCAGGTGACACATCAGTGCCCCGCGACGCGGAGAGCATGAGTCACTTGACATTCACTTGGCAAAAGCCGACAGTGGAAAGGAGACCGGCCGACAGGAACCACTGGGAAACGAGGACCACCGACATGGCGACCACGACCAGCACCACGGGCGTCGCCGACGCCACGGACGCGGCGGGCGCCCCGGGGGCGGCCCCCGGCCGACTCGCCGAGGCCCGGCGCCTGCTGGAAGGCCTGGAGCATGCGAAGTCGATCGAGGAGGGGCGGTTCAGCGCGCTCGGGATGCTGATCACCGACGCCTCGCTGTGCGCGGACGAACCGGCCCTGACCGCGATCAAGGACGGCCTCCAGTGGCTCCACCGGACCCGCTACCTGGACGTCCCGGCCCTCGACCCCGACCAGCGCGAGGAGCGCGGCCGGGTGCTCGGCCTGATCGACGTCGCCCACTGGGCGCTGCGCCGGATGCCGTCCGGCCTGCAGCTCGGCCTGCGTCCCGGCGGCCACGCCGCCCGCTTCCTGGTCGCCGTCGCCGCCCGCCCCGGCCGCTCCAACCGCGAGCTGGCCGCCGAGCTCGGCACCGACGACACCGAGATCAGCCGCGTCGGCCGCCGCCTGCTCGCCGCGGGCGTCGTGTGGCGGCGCAAGGAGTGGCGCAGCAACCTGTGGGACATCACCCCCCGGGGCCGCGCCTACCTGGCCGAGACCGGGTTGCTCCCGGCTCCGTCCGACGGCGACGCCCCGCCCCCGTCGCCCGCCTCGTCGGGCCCGACCCGCCGCGGTGTCGACCCGGATCCGTCCCCGGGCCACCGCCGCCGTCCCTGACGCCCCGTCCACCGCGCCCGGCACCCTGCCCGCCGGCACCCCGGCCGTTCGGCTCTGTGAGCTGTGCCGTTAGCCTCGGCGAGAGATCCGGAGGAGGACGGCATGGCCCACGGGGACAGCACCCGCAGCGTCCGAGCGGGACGGCCCGCGCCCGAGCAGTGGACGCCCGAGCTGCCCGGGCCGACGTTCGCCGCGCACTTCCACCTGTCCGGTGAGGCCGCCGGCCCCTACACCTACGGCCGTGACGCCAACCCCACCTGGACGCGGCTGGAGGAGGCGATCAGCGAGCTGGAGGGCGGCGGCACGACGACCGTCTTCTCCTCCGGGATGGCGGCCGTGTCCGCCGCGATGCTGTCGCTGGTCGCGTCCGGCGACACGGTCGTGATGCCGGACGACTGCTACCAGACCACCCGCGCGTTGCGCGACCGCCTGGAGTCCTACGGCGTCCGCGTCCGGATGGCGCCGACCGCCGGCGACGCGCAGATCGCCCTGGTCGAGGGCGCACGCCTGGTCTGGCTGGAGACCCCGTCCAACCCCGGCCTGGACGTCTGCGACATCGAGCGCGTCGCCGCCGCCGCGCATGCCGCGGGCGCGCTGGTCGCCGTGGACAACACGCTCGCGACGCCGCTCGGCCAGCGCGTCCTGGACCTCGGCGCCGACCTCGCGGTGGCCAGCGACACCAAGTCCCTGACGGGCCACGGCGACCTGCTGCTCGGCCACGTCACCACGCGCGACCCCGAACTCGCCCAGGCCGTCCGGACGTGGCGCAAGACGGTCGGCGCGATCCCCGGGCCGATGGAGACCTGGCTGGCGCACCGGTCGCTGGCGACGCTCGCGCTGCGGCTCGACCGCCAGACCGCGAACGCCCTCGCGCTCGCCACCGCCCTGCGCGGGCATCCGCTGGTCAGTGGCCTGCGGTATCCGGGCCTTCCCGGCGACCCGGCGCACGAGCTCGCGTCCCGGCAGATGCGGCGGTTCGGCTGCGTCGTGTCGTTCACGCTGCCGTCCCGGGACGCGGCCGAGCGGTTCCTGGCCGCGCTGCGCGTGGTCGGCGAGGCGACCAGCTTCGGCTCGGTGCACAGCACCGCCGAGCGCCGCGCCCGCTGGGGCGGCGACGCCGTCCCGCCCGGGTTCATCCGGTTCTCCTGCGGCATCGAGGACGCCGACGACCTGGTCGCGGACGTCCTGCTGGCGCTCGAAGCCGCCACCGACGACTGACGCCCGCAAGGAGGTCCGGTCGGTCCGCCCGGCGGCCGGTCAGAGGGTTGCGAGGTGTTCGGCGAACCGCCGCAGCATCTCGTTCAGCGACCGGAACTCCTCCGGGGTGAAGCACTCGACCATGCGCGCGCGCCGCGCGGCGATCGCCTCTCGGACTCGCCGGTGGGCGCGCACGCCCTCCTCGGTCAACTCGGCCGTGTCCCCGGTGAGACGTGCCCAGCCGAGTTCGACCAGCCGCTCCACCTGCGGACGCATCGTCGGCTCGTCCGGGGAGACGAAGGCGTCGAGGGTCTTGTCGAGGGCCGCGATCGTGACGGGTTCGTAGGACACGCTGTTGAGCACCTGCCAGCCCCGCCGGGTCAGGCCCTCGGCGGCGAGCAGGCCCCCGAGGTCCGCCTCCAGCGCGCGGTCGATGTGCCGCAGCCAGTATCCGATCGGGCGGTGGGTGCGGACGTCCTGGACGGTGTCGTTCATGGCCCCTCCTCCAGTGCATGTATTTTTACAATGATTGTAGGATGGCATGTATGTCAAGCGACGTATCCGGCCGGCCCGCCGGCGAACGCGACTCCGTGGTGGCGGTCGAACGGGCCATGGTGGCGATCCGGCGCAGCCAGACCCGCCGGACGCTCGGCAGGATCGCCGGTCCGGACGGCATGGACCCGACCCTGTTCGGCGTCCTGGACGCGGTCGAGGAGCACGGCGGTCCCTGCGCGGTCACCGACATCGCCGCCGCGCTCGGCGTGGACCAGCCGCGCGCCAGCCGCCTCGCGGCGCGCACGGAGGAGGAGGGCCTGGTCACCCGCCGGCCCGACGCGTCCGACCGGCGCCGCACGCTGCTGGAGCTCACCGCGACCGGCCGCGACCGGCTCGACCGCGCGCACCGGGCGCGCCAGGAGGTGTTCGCGGCGGCCATGGCCGGCTGGCCGGACGCCGACCGGGCCGAGTTCGCCCGCCTGATCACCGCGTTCGTGGCGTCCTTCCGCGAGACCGTCGCCGCCCGCGCGGACGGCGGGGCGGCCGGTCAGGGCCCGGAGGCGGGCGACCGCGGGGACGGGCCGGTCAGCGCGACGGCGGACTCGGCCGTGTAGACGAGGAAGGTGAAGCTCTCGACCAGGTACAGCTCGACGCCGGACGCGTCGTGGGCGGTGTAGCCGATGGAGAGGTCCCGGCCGAGGCTCAGCCGGTAGTCGCCGCCCCGGGTGCTCATCACGACGCCGCCGTCGATCGCCGGGGCCCAGACGATGCCGCCGTCCACGAGCTTGGCGAGGTGCTGGTGGACGGGATAGCCCTGGTCGGACGAGCGGGTCGCGGCGGTGTAGGCGTCCGCGCCCAGGACGAGCGCGTACGGCCCGCCCACGCCCGCCAGGCGCAGCGTGGCGAGGGCCTCGGCGACGACGTCCGGGTAGTGCGACGCCTCGGCCGGCAGTGGACGGGCCGGCGACACGGTGGCCGCCTCGGCGGCGATCCCGGCGATGCGCGCGGGGGCGTGGCCGTGGAAGACCGCGCGGTCCTCGGCGTGGGCGAGCCTGGTGGCGGCGTCCTTGGTGGGCTGCCAGTCCGCGTCCCCCGCGCCGCGCTCCACGGCGTCCACGGCCTCCCGGGACACGGTGAGCGCAGCCGGTCCGTGATCTGCGCGGCGAGCTCGAAGCACAGGTCCATGCGGCGGGCGCGGATGTGGAACAGCAGGTCGCCGGGTGTGGCGGGGGCGTGGTACCGGGGTCCGTCGAGCGCGGTGAACGGGTGCAGTCCGGCCGGGCGGTTCCCGGCGTCCACGGTCACCACGAGGAACACGGCGGCGTCGGTCAGCGGGCTGAGCATCTTCTGCGGCTCGGACCGCTGGGGTTGCGCCTGCGGCGGCATGGCGGATCTCCTGGACGACGGCTCGGCGCCGACGCCGGTGGGCGCGGGCCCTCAGCCCCTCCCTACCGCCCCGCGTTCCTGGCCAACCCCAAGCCGCACCCAAGAGGAGCCGGTGCGGAGGGTGTCCGCTATCGCCCGGTCTCCGAACCGCCCGGTCTCCGCTATCGCCCGGTCCGGACGGGACGGCCGGACGGCAGCCCCCACTCGCTCCACGAGCCGTCGTACACGGCGATGTCGCGGTATCCGGCCAGCTCGGCGCCCAGCGCCAGGACGCACGCCGTGACGCCCGACCCGCAGCTGACCACGAGCCGCTTCCGGCCCCCGGCCGCCCGCTCGAAGTGTTCGCGCAGCTCGTCCGGCGGGAGCATGCGGCCCTCGTCCTGGAGCCCGGTGAACGGAAGGCTGACCGATCCCGGCATGTGACCGCCGCGCAGCCCCTCCCGGGGCTCGGGGGCCGTCCCTTCGAACCGTCCCGCCGAGCGCGCGTCCAGCACGACCCGGTCCGGATCGTCCAGGGCCGCCGCGACCTCGTCCGCGTCCACGAACCACCCGTCGCGCGGCCGTGCGGTGAAGTCGCCGCGCTCCACCGGCTCGGCGCCGTGTTCCTCGGTCGGCCCGTCCGCGGCGATCCATGCGGGCAGCCCGCCGTCCAGGACGGCCACCCGGTCGAACCCCGTCGCGCGCAGCATCCACCAGGCGCGGGCGCTGGAGTAGACGCCCGCCGCGTCGTACACGACCACCGTGTCGGACGCGTTCACGCCCAGCGCGCGCATCTCCTCGGTGAACCGCCCGGCGTCCGGCATGGTGTGCGGCAGCGGACTCGCCGGGTCGGACAGCGCGCCGTCGATGTCGAACCGGCGCGCGCCCGGGATCCGTCCGAGGGCGCCCGCCCGGTGCGCTCCCACCGACGCGTCCATGACCACCAGGCCAGGCGTTCCCAGGCGGGTCCGCAACCACTCGGCATCGACCAGCGCCCACGATCCGTCCACGAGCGATCATGATGCCCCACCCCCCGAACCGGACCCGATCCGGCCCGCCCCCGACCGAACAACACCGCCCCAAAAACTCCGCCCGGACGGTCCCGAACGAACGGCTCCGGACGCGGGTGAGCGGCGCCTCCCCGAAGGGACGCGCCGCTCACCCGTGGAGTGCGCCGCGTGCCATCCCCGCGGCGCGCGCGGTCAGCCCGCCGCCCGCTTCACGAGCTCGGCGATCCGGGCCTCCACCTCGGGCGTCATCTGGTCCAGGGCGTACGCGGTCGGCCACATGTCGCCGTCGTCCAGCCGCGCGGTGTCGTTGAAGCCGAGCGTCGCGTACCGGGCCTTGAACTTGTCGGCGTTCTGGAAGAAGCAGACGACCTTCCCGTCCAGCGCGTAGGACGGCATCCCGTACCAGAGCTTCGGCTCCAGGCTCGGGGCGGACTCCTTGACGATGGCGTGGATCCGCTCGGCCATGGTGCGGTCCGGCTCCGGGAACTCCTCGATCTTCGCCAGGACGTCCGCCTCGGCCTGCGCCGCCTTCTCGGCGAGGGAGGCGCGGCGCGCGGACGCCTTCAGCTCCTTCGCGCGCTCCTTCATCGCGGCGCGCTCCTCGGCGGAGAACGTCTCGGCGGCGGCGTCGTTCTTCTTGGCGGCGGTCTTCTTCTCGGCCATGGTCAGGTCTCCTGTGCCTTCGTCGTCTCGTGGTGGGGTGGAAGCGCGGTGGTGCGCCGGGCCTGCGGCCCGGCGGGTCAGCCCCAGGCGCCGGCGATCTGCCGGGTCGTGGCGTTGAGCCGGTTGAACAGGTTGGTGACGCCGATCATCAGGACGATGGCGGCGAGCTGCTTCTCGTCGTAGTAGGTGGCGGCGGCGTCCCAGACATCGTCGCTCACCGCGTCCGCACGGTCGGCGAGCAGGGTCGCGGCCTCGGCCAGCGCGAGCGCCGCGCGCTCCTCGTCGGAGAAGTAGGGGGCCTCGCGCCAGGCGGCGGTGGTGGCCAGCTTCTCCTCGCTCACGCCCGCCTTGCGGCCGCCCTTCACACCGGCGTCCACGCACGCGCTGCACCCGTTGATCTGGCTGACCCGCAGGTGCACCAGCTCCAGCGTCTGCGCGTCCACGCCGCCGGAGTGTACGGCCTTGAAGATCTCCTGGATCGGCTTCATCGCGCCGTCGAGGACCATCGCCGGGTTCTGCATCCGAGCCTGCATGTCGTTTCTCCTCGTCGAGGGGGTTCTTCCGTCCGGCCGCCCCGTGTTCCCGGGGGGCATGGCTCCATCACAGCCGGGACGGCCCGGCGGGACGACCCCCGTGGGACACCGTGGGACACCTGGTACGGTCTCGACCAGCCGGGACACGGCCCAGGAAATCCCCGCTCCGGCGGGACGGCGCGACGGGGTTTGCGGTGGTGGCAGAACGGCGGACGGCGGCGTCCGACCCCCAGGACGAGCTCGCCGAGCGGTTGCGGCTGATCCAGGAGCTGTCCGGCCGCGGCGTGCGGGCCCTCGCCCGGGACACCGGTCTCAGCTCGTCCTCGCTGTCGCGGTACCTGTCCGGGCGGACCGTCCCGCCGTGGCCCGCGGTCGTCGCGCTCTGCCGGCTGGTCAAGCGCGACCCGCGCCCGCTGCGCCCGCTGTGGGAGCGGGCGGGGAGCCCGCTGCCCGCCCCGCCGAAGACCAGCCGCCAGGTCCAGCCGCCCGTACCGCCCGCCGGGGCGCCCCGCCCGCCGCGCAACGACCTGCCGCGCGACGTGCCCGACTTCACCGGCCGCGCGGACGAACTCGCCGCCGTGCTCGCCGCCGTCGAGGCCGACCGGCTGGTCGCGATCGACGCTCGCCGCCGTGCTCGCCGCCGTCGAGGCCGACCGGCTGGTCGCGATCGACGGGATGGCGGGCGTCGGCAAGACGTGCCTGGCCGTGCACGCCGCGCACCGGCTCACCGACGCCTGCCCCGACGCGCAGCTCTACCTCGACCTGCACGGTTTCACCGAGGGCCGCGAGCCGGTCGACCCGGACATGGCGCTGCGGACGCTGCTGGCCGCGCTGGACGTCCCGTCCGAGAGGATCCCGCAGACCGGCGGCATCGAGCCGCTGGCCGCGTGCTGGCGGGCGGAGCTGGCGTCCCGGCGCGCGGTCGTGGTGCTGGACAACGCCGCCGGGGCCGAGCAGGTCCGCCACCTGCTGCCCGGCGCGGGCCGGTCGGTCGCGCTGATCACCAGCCGCAACCGCCTGCTCGGCCTGGACGAGGTCCCGCCGGTGTCGCTGGACGTCCTGTCGCCCGAGGAGAGCGCCGAGCTGCTGGCCCGCGCCAGCGGCGAGGCCGGCAGGCCCGAGGGCCGCCTCGCCCGCGAGCCCGAGCACGCCGCCGAGGTGCTGCGGCTGTGCGGCCACCTGCCGCTCGCGCTGCGGCTGGCCGCCGCCCGGCTGCGGCACCGCCCCGGCTGGACGGTCGGCATCCTCGTCGAGCGCATGGCGGAGGGGCCGAGCGAGTTCGACACCGCGTTCGCGATGTCCGTGCGGCAGCTCGACCGGGCGCAGCGCCGCTTCTTCCGCCTGCTGGGCCTGCTGCCCGGCTCGTCGTTCGACGAGCACGTGGCGGCGGCCGTCGCGGGCGTGCCGCTGCGCGACGCCCGGACGATGCTGGAGGACCTCCTCGACGCCCACCTCGTCCAGCAGCCCGCCGCGGGCCGCTACCGGCTGCACGACCTGGTGCGCGCGCACGCCCGCCGCGCGACCGCCGGGCAGGAGTCCCCGGACGAGCGCGACCGCGCCGTCCGACGCGTCCTCGACTACTACGTGCACGCCGCGGCGGCGGCCGAGGCCGCGATGCCGTACCTGTCGCGCAGCCGGGCGCCCATGGCGGGGGAGCCGCCCGCGGCGCTGCCGTCCTTCACGCACAAGCACCAGGCCCTTTTCTGGTTCGTCACCGAGTACACGAACCTGATGACCGTCTTCGACACGGCGGTCGCGACCGGGGCGGACGCGCACGCGTGCGAGCTGCCGCGCTACATGCGGGCGTTCTTCGCCCGCCGCTGCGGCACGACGCACCTCAACGTCCTCTTCGAACGCGCCCTGGACGCCGCCCGCCGCCTGGACGACCCGCTCCAGTTGGCCGAGGCCCACAGTGACCTGGGTTTCGCCCGGTACAACGCGGGCCGGATGGCCGAGGCCCACGCCGCCTACGACGCGGCCGAACCGCTGGTCGAGCGGACGGGCGACACCTGGACCAGGGCGGAACTGGCGATGCGCCGCGCGTTCCTGCTCTGGGACGAGGGCGACGTGCAGGAACCGCTGTCCCTGTTCTGCGAGGCCGCCAAGCTCTACGACTCCCTCGGCTCGCGGATGGGCCGGGCGCACGCGACCGCGAACGAGGCCTGGGCGCTGCTCCAGCTCGGCTACCGCGACGCCGCCGCCACCCGGGCCCGCGCCGTCCTGGACCTCCCCGGTTCCGAGCCCGACTGGCCGTCCACGCTGACGGCCCGCATCACGCTGGGGATGGCGATCGTCCGCGACGACCCCGACGAGGCGACCGGCCACCTGACCCGCGCCCTGGACGCCGCCCGCGAGGACAGCCACAGGCACAACGAGGCGTGGTGCCTCAACTGCCTGGGCGTGGCGCTGCGCCAGCTCGGCCGCTACGACGAGGCCCTGGCCAGCCACCGGCAGGCGTTCGCGCTGCTGGACGAGCTGTTCGAGGAGCACTGGAAGGTGCACTTCCTCAACGGCTACGGCGAGACGTGCCGCCTGGCCGGGCTCCCGGACGAGGCCCTCGCGCTGCACCGCCAGGCCCTCCGCCTGGCGCCCGAGGTCGGCTACCGCTACGAGGAGGCCCTCGCGCACGAGGGCATCGCGGCCGTCCTCGCCGAGACCGATCCGCCCGCCGCCGCCCGGCACCGCGCCGCCGGGCAGGCCCTGCTCCAGACGACCTGACGTCCAGACGTCCGAACCGTCCCTCCGGTTGACCGTTGAGGGCCATGAGATGCATCACTTTGCCTGCTTTGATGCTGATTGCTAGTTTTGCGGCCCCCTGGGCGGCGCGGCGTGCGGCGCTTCTCCGAAGGTCGGCGGAATGATCAGAAACAGAATCCTGGTGGCGGCCGGAACGCTGGTGGCGGCCGGGCTCCTCGTCACCCCCGTCCTCCGGTCCCACGAGACGGCCGCGGTCGCGGTCGCGGGCGCCGCGGACAGCGCGCCCTGCGCCGTCACGGCCGGCCGGCCCTGGTGCGACCGCTCCCTTCCCGCGGACCGGCGGGCCGACGCCCTGGTGGCGGCGCTCACCGAGGACGAGAAGCTGGCCCTGCTGGCCGGGGACGACCTCGTCGGGCCGCTGCGCGCGGCCGACGACCCGAAGTTCCGGGCCGGGACGGTCCACGGCGTGGCCCGGCTCGGCATCCCCGACCTGTACCTGGTGGACGCCGGGTCGATGGGCGTGAAGCAGGGCCCGAACACCGCGCTGGCGTCCGGGCTGTCGCTGGCCGCGACCTTCGACCCGCAGGCCGCGGCCCGGGCGGGCGCGGTGACGGCGGACGAGGCCGTCCACCACGGCAACGACGTGGTCCTCGGACCCGCCGTGGACATCCTGCGCACCGCCCGGAACGGACGGGCGTTCGAGGCGTACGGCGAGGACCCGCTGCTGTCGGCGCGCATGGGGACCTCCTGGATCCGGAGCGTCCAGGCCAAGGGGCTGATCGCCGAGGTCAAGCACTTCCCGGCCAACAACCAGGAGGCCAACCGGTACTCGGTGAACGCCGTCATCTCCGAGCGCGCGCTGCGTGAGGTGTACCTGGCGCCCTTCGAGGCCGCCGTCCGCGACGGCGGGGCGGGCAGCGTGATGTGCGGGTACAACCTGGTCAACGGCCTCCCGAGCTGCTCCAACGGGCCGCTGCTGAACGACGTCCTGCGCGGCCAGTGGGGGTTCCGCGGGTTCGTGGTGAGCGACTGGCTGCGCGGCGCGAAGAGCACCGTCGGCTCCGTGCAGGCGGGGCTCAGCCTGGAGATGCCGGTGGGCGTCCAGTACACGCCGCCCGCGCTCCAGTCGGCGCTGCGCGACAAGAAGATCACCTGGGCCGAGGTGGACGGGCTGCTGCGCGCCCGGTTCCGCACGCTGTTCGACTTCGGGGTCTTCGACCGTCCCCGCCCGGCCAACGACGGCCGGATCGACTACACGGCGCACAACCGCACCGCCCAGCAGCTCGCGGAGCAGGGCGTCACGCTCCTCAGGAACACCGGCGGCGTGCTGCCCCTGAAGTCCGGGACCAGGATCGCGGTGATCGGCAAGCCCGCCGCGCAGGTGCGGTCCGGCATCGGCTCGGCATACGTCAAGCCGGTGTCGTCGGTGACCCCGCTGCAGGGCCTCACGGCGCGCGCGGGCGCGAAGAACGTCGTCTACCGGGACGGCACGGACGTCGCCGCCGCGGTCAAGGCCGCCAAGGCGGCGAAGGTCGCCGTGGTGGTCGTCGCCGACGCCCGCGCCGAGGACGCCGACCTGTCGTGCCTCACGCTGCGCTGCGGCGAGGGTAAGCTCGGCGACCAGGACAAGCTGGTCACCGCGGTCGCCGCCGCCAACCCCAACACCGTGGTCGTGCTCCAGACCGGCGGGCCGGTGCTGACGCCCTGGGCGGCCAAGGTGCGCGGGATCGTGGAGTCCTGGTATGCGGGCGGGCACGGCGGGACGGCGATCGCCCGCGTCCTGTACGGCGACGTCGATCCCGGCGGACGCCTCCCGGTCACCTTCCCCGCCACCGAGTCGCAGGCCCCCGTCAGCGGGAACAAGGCGCAGTATCCGGGCGTCGGGGACATCGTCCGCTACACCGAGGAACTGCTGGTCGGATACCGGCACTACGACGCCAAGGGATACGCCCCGCGATTCCCCTTCGGGTACGGACTCTCCTACACCTCTTTCACATTCACCGGGCTGAAAATGTCGCGGACCGGGGTGAGCGTCACCGTCACCAACACCGGCAAGCGCCGCGGATACGCCGTCCCGCAGCTGTACCTGGGCCTGCCGTCCAGCAAGGCCGTCCCGGAGCCCGCCAAGCAGCTCAAGGGCTTCGGCAAGGTGTCGCTGGCGCCCGGCGCGTCCGCCCGGGTCACCTTCCCGCTGGACGCCCGCGCCTTCTCCTACTGGAACTCGGCGACCCACACGTGGCAGCAGGCCAAGGGGTGCACCAAGGTGATGGTTGGCAGTTCCTCGCGCTCGATCGCGCTCACCGGAAACCTCTGCTGAAAACGGCGCGGCGTCCGCCGGTGAAAGCCGGCGGACGCCTGCCGGAAGGCCTGGAAAAGTGACCCGGAAAACGAACAACGGCGGCCGGTCGGCCGCCGTTGTTCCGGTTCTGGAGCGGATGACGGGAATCGAACCCGCGTAGCTAGTTTGGAAGACTAGGGCTCTACCATTGAGCTACATCCGCGTGGAGGAGGCGTTGCCTCGTCCGTGACCGTAGCGTACCGGGTTTTGGGAGCGGTTGTCGCTTCGGTGACGGCTGAGGGTGGGCGGTGGCCCCTGGGGACCCCGCCTCGCCTCGTCCGTCGGGCTGGCCGGATTCGAACCGGCGACCCCCGCCACCCAAAGGCGGTGCGCTAGCCAAACTGCGCTACAGCCCGCAGCGCGCAGCAGTCTATCCCGTTCCGCGGCATCGGCGCAGAGTTGCGTGCGCGAGTGATGTGTTCCTTCGGCCGTCTCCGGCCTCCATGGGACTTTTCGCTGGTTGACGTGGAGATGCGCCGCATGGGGGGTATGGACCGCGTGACGGGGGATCGCAGTCGAACCGGCCGCCGGCGCGCGGGCGCCGACCCGGCCCGCCGACCGTGCGGGAGATCACGGAGCCCGCCGCGCCCGCCCGCCGCACGCGCCC
>NZ_QURH01000121.1 GCF_003428695.1 Actinomadura logoneensis | reverse complement strand
CGATCCGAGCCGCCGCGTCGCCAGCCGACGCGGCGGCTCGGACCGTTTTCCCCCGAACCACCCCCGGAATCGGGGAGGACGACCGCGCAGAACCGCGGTCGTCCCGCAAGGGAACCGGCCGGCAGGCCGGGCCCCGGGCGCGCCGACGGCCACGACCGCGGCGCGGCCCCTCGTCTTCGTCGATCATTTCGCTGGAAGGGAACGGCTCGTGGCCGAACGGATCGTTATCGGACGGATCGGGCGTCCGCACGGCGTCCGCGGCGACAGCACCGTGGACGTGCGGACCGACGATCCGGAGCTGCGGTTCGCGCCGGGCACCGAGATCGCCACCGACCCGGAGGACGCGGGTCCGCTGACCGTCGAGTACGCCCGCTGGCACTCCGGCCGGCTGCTCGTCCGGTTCGCGGAGGTCGCCGACCGGAACGACGCGGAGGCCCTGCGCGGCACCTGGCTGGTCGTCGACGCCGACGACATCCCCGAGTCCGACGACCCGGACGACTTCCACGACGCGCAGCTGGTCGGCCTCGCCGTCCGCACCGTGGACGGAACGGAGGTGGGCGAGGTCACCGAGGTCCGCCACCACGGGCAGGACCTGCTGGTCGTCCGCCGCGCGGGCAGCGGGCGCGGGGAGCTGCTGGTGCCGTTCGTCGCGGCGATCGTCCCCGAGGTCGACGTCGCGGGCGGCCGGCTCGTCATCGACCCGCCCGCCGGACTGCTGGACGAGGACTGACCCCCCGATGCGACTCGACATCATCAGCATCTTCCCCGAGTACTTCGCCCCCCTGGACGTCTCGCTGATCGGCAAGGCCCGCCGCACCGGCCTGCTCGACGTCCACGTCCACGACCTGCGGTCCTGGACCCATGACCGGCACCGCACCGTGGACGACACGCCGTACGGCGGCGGCCCCGGCATGGTCATGAAGCCCGAGCCGTGGGGCGAGGCCCTGGACGCCGTCGCCCCGCCGGACGGCCCGGCGCCGCGGCTCGTGGTGCCGACGCCGTCCGGACGGCCGTTCACCCAGGCCATGGCCGCCGAGATGGCCGCCGAGGAGCACCTCCTGTTCGCCTGCGGCCGGTACGAGGGCATCGACTCGCGGGTCGTCGCCGAGGCCGCCACCCGCATGCCGGTGTCCGAGGTCAGCCTCGGCGACTTCGTGCTCGCGGGCGGCGAGGTCGCCGTCCTGGTCATGGTCGAGGCGATCGGACGGCTCATCCCCGGCGTCCTCGGCAACGCCGAGTCCGTCACCGACGACTCGTTCGCGCCCGGCGCCATGGAATCCCTCCTGGAGGGGCCCGTCTACACCAAGCCGCCGGTCTGGCGGGACCGGGCCGTCCCGGAGATCCTGCTGTCGGGGAACCACGGCGCGATCGCCCGCTGGCGGCGCGACCAGGCGCTGCGCCGGACCGCCCAGCACCGCCCCGAACTGCTCGGACGCCTCGACCCCGAGAAGCTTGACAAGCATGATCGGAAGGTCCTCGCCGACGCCGGTTTTCCGGAGCACGGCGAAGATATGGCAAACTAGAGCGTCGCCGTGTGCTCGTGACGCGCGGCGCGACGACTTCAAGCAAGATCCATTTCGCGCGGAGCGACGCCCCCACGCAGTCCCACCGGGGCCTCTCGACGTCCGCGTTCTACACGACTGAGGAACCGCTGCCATGCACGCACTGATCCAGGAGATCGAGAAGGCCGCTCTGCGGAGCGACATCCCGGACTTCCGTCCCGGCGACACGGTGCGCGTGCACGCGCGCATCACCGAGGGCAAGGTCACCCGTGTCCAGGTCTTCGAGGGCGTGGTGATCCGGCGTCAGGGCGGCGGCTCCCGCGAGACCTTCACCGTCCGCAAGATCAGCAAGGGCGGCTACGGCGTCGAGCGCACCTGGCCGATCAACAGCCCGCACATCGAGAAGCTCGAGGTCGCGATCCGCGGTGACGTCCGCCGCGCCAAGCTGTACTACCTGCGCAACCTGCGTGGCAAGGCGGCCCGCATCAAGGAGAAGCGCGACTTCTGATCGCCCTCCGCGCGTCCGCTCGGCCCCGCCGACGCGTCCGGTGCCCCGGGATCCTCGGATCCCGGGGCACCGTCCGTTTTGGGGGAAAGTGCACGTCCGCGGGGGTCGGCGCGCCGGAACGACACGGCCGTGGACGAGATTCGGCGCCCTCCCGCCGCTAGTCTGGCGCTCTGATGAGTTACGAGGACGATCGGAGAGACGTGCGATCCGAAGCCGAGGGCGCGGTGCCCGAAGAGAAGCAGACCGTGACCTCCGACGCGGAGTCGTCAGCCTCCGAACCCGGATCGCCCGCCCCGGCCGCCGAGCCGGAGGAGGAGCCGGACGGCAAGCGCAAGAAGAAGCAGGGCTCGTTCCTGAAGGAGCTGCCCGTCCTGATCGGCGTCGCCCTCGTCCTCGCCCTGGTGATCAAGGCGTTCGTCGTGCAGGCGTTCTACATCCCGTCCGGCTCGATGGAGAACACCCTGCAGATCGGCGACCGCGTCCTGGTCAACAAGATCGTCTACCACACGCGGGACATCGCGCGCGGTGACGTCGTGGTCTTCAACGGCCTCGACTCCTGGGACCCGGAGGTCCGGGTCAGCAAGCCGGGCAACCCCGTCAGCAAGGTCGTGCGCGCCATCGGGAGCGCCTTCGGCGTCGCCCCGAACGAGAAGGACTACATCAAGCGGGTCATCGGCATCCCCGGCGACCACGTGAAGTGTTGCGACGCCCAGGGCCGCGTCACGGTCAACGGCGTCCCGCTGGACGAGAAGTCCTACCTCTACACCGACGCGTCCAGCCACGTGCAGAACAAGCCGTCCATCGACCCCTTCGACGCGACCGTCGGCCCCGGCCAGCTCTGGGTCATGGGCGACCACCGCGAGGCGTCGTCCGACTCCCGCTGGCACCGCGGCGACCGCGGCGGAGGCACGATCCCCGTCGACCACGTCATCGGCCGCGCCTTCGTCATCGTCTGGCCGCTGAACCGCATCGACACCCTCCCGATCCCGGGCACCTTCAAGCAGCCGACCCTGAAGACCGCTGCCGCCCTGGCCCCCGCGACACCCCTGGCCCTGGGCTTCCTGGGCGCCGTCCCCATCACCTACCTGACCCGCCGCCTACGAACCCGCCGCTGACCAATGTGCGGAGGCCATAGCTGTTTCCGCGACTCTGTGGGCGGCGGGGCCGCCACAGGCGTCCCGCCGTGAGCCGACGCCTCACTCGCAACGTGTTCGTGCGTAGTTGCTGTCGGCGGGCGTGGGAGAGGGCCGGGAGGAATCGCTGTGCGAGGCGATAGCTGTTTCCGCGACTCTGTGGGCGGCGGGGCCCTCAGAAGCGTCCCGTAGGGAGGCGACGCCGCACTGGCAATGTTGTTCGTGTCAGTGCGGCCGTAGCGGCTGCTGGCGGGCGGGGCGATCGGGAAGCCAGAAGTCGCCGCCCGCACGAAGACCCGCCCCGCATTGGGGGATTGAACGTTCCCGAGGTTATGCAGTGGGCTGAATCGGCGTTGAAGCAGACGTGAACTGCGGGTTCCGCTACCTCCTGTGCCCGTGGGGCCGCTGAAGCGCCAAAAGAGGTCTTTCCGGGTGTCCGGGGACGTACGCTGCGACTATGAAGGGTCGTCCACTCCGGTATACGCCCAGGCGTGACGCTGGGCTGTACGGCTTCGAACGTGCCCTCGGACACGCCGGATTCACCCCCGTGGCCGGGGTGGACGAGGCCGGCCGCGGAGCCTGTGCCGGTCCCCTGGTGATCGGTGCGGCGATCCTCGCGGACGGCAAGCGTGGCCGCATCGAAGGTCTGAGCGACTCCAAGCTGCTGACCCCCGCCCGCCGCGAGGCGCTCTACGACGAGATCATCGAGCGCGCCGCCGCCTGGAGCGTGATCATCGTTCCCCGTGAGGAGGTGGACCGCTTCGGCGTCCACCGCTGCAACATCACCGGGATGCGCCGTGCCGTGGCCGCGCTCGACCGGCGGCCCGCCTACGTCCTGAGCGACGGCTTCTCGGTCCCCGGCCTGGTGGCGCCCAGCCTCGGCGTGATCAAGGGCGACCAGGTCGTGGCCTGCATCGCCGCCGCCTCGATCGTGGCGAAGGTCACCCGGGACCGGATCATGATCGACCTGCACGAGCGATTCCCCCAGTACGGCTTCGACGTGCACAAGGGATACGCCACCAAGGCCCACACGGCGGCGCTCCTCGAACACGGCCCCTGTGCCGAACACCGCCTCTCCTTCGTCAACGTGGGCCGGGTGGTGCGTAACAATGGGATCGTGGTCATGGGGGAGCCAGCCGGGGAGGACCACGAGGCCCGGACGGAAGGGACACGGGTGTGAGCGCCGAGGATCTCGAGAAGTACGAAACCGAGATGGAGCTTCAGCTCTATCGCGAGTACCGCGACGTCGTCGGCCTGTTCAGCTACGTCGTGGAGACCGAGCGCCGCTTCTACCTGACCAACTCGGTCGATCTCCAGGTCCGCGGCGCGGACAACGGCGAGGTCTACTTCGAGGTCACCATGCAGGACGCCTGGGTCTGGGACATGTACCGCCCGGCCAGGTTCGTCAAGAACGTCCGCGTGGTCACCTTCAAGGACGTCAACGTCGAAGAACTAGCGAAGAGCGACTTCGAACTACCTGCCGACCAGTAACCACGCTGATCCCCGAGCGAAGGCCCCGCAGGACAGCCACCGAATATCCAGTCCAAGGTGGCCATCCAGCCCTCGCCAAACCTGCCCCCGCGCTTCAAGGACCTCCAGCCCCTGAGCGTTCCCACCAAGTCCAGCTCACGCCTCCACCGGACGCGACGGCTGGCCACCATCTCAACTGGTCGTACACCTTGGGGTCCGTCGGCCTTCCTGATCAGGCGTGTGCAAGCGACACAGCCTCCCCGCCCCCGGTGCCTAGAGGGGCGCCGGCCCCGTGGACGGCCCCTTCAGGCCCGGTTCACGCCTCCGCCGGACGTGAGGCTCGGCCACCATCTCGACTGCTCGTACACCTCGGGCCCGCCCGCCTCCCTGATCAGGTGTGCACGCGGCACAGCATCCCCTCCCCCCACTCCCAAGGCCCCAGCCGCGGTGTCCATCGGTGGGGAGTCGAGTGCGCGTTCGCGCTTCCGCACCACTTCGGTGGGGAGTCGAGTGCGCGTTCGCGCTTCCGCACCACTTCCGGCGCCTGCGGATCCGCTGGGAGAGCCGCGACAACATCCACGAGGCCCTGCTCAGTCTCGGATGCTCTCTGATCTGCTGGCGCAGCGCTGGGCTCACTCCGGTGACAGGTGCCCGTCCCAGGCGTCGAGGACGGCGGGCAGCAGGCCCCGATGGGTTGCGATCCAGTTGAACGGCAAGTCGATGGGCACCCGCACGGTCGTCATCGAGACGAGAGCGTCTTCAGTGACAACCTCAGGGCAGTCGCGCTCCCCGTTCAAGTGGATGTAGACGGCCGGCCCGCGCTGGACGTGCAGCCAGGCAATGTCCTCACCGGTCTCCAGGCGGTCCAGTGCCTCGGCCCACGAGGTGAGCCGAAATCGCCACAACGGGAAGGCCACGCGGCCTGCCACGAACGGCGCGTCGACGACAATCTCCGCGGCCAGCCCACGGGCCACACCCTGCAAGGGGCCGAGCACGGTGATGCACACACTGTTGCCTTCGTCATCGCACAGCAGGGCCAGATCCAACTGCTCAACCGTCACCATGCCGCCTCCGCCGAACTTGAGGCGATCTTGACTCACCTCCGCCTCAGTCGGCCCACGACTTCCGACCGGAGCACGCCATTTCGTTAGAAGTTCTAAGTGAATCCTGGCGAGAGTGGTGACCGTAGTGCTGCGTATGTGGTCATTTGCCTTGCGGCCCCTGAGGAGCACGGGTGAGGCATGCACGGTGAGGGCATGACAGAGCCTTCGGGGGAGGGAACCTCTGCTGGAAGAGCCTCTGTGGGCGTGGGGCCTGAAAATGATCTTGTCGAGGTCATGGGGCCTTGGCTTTCTGCGTCAGGCGCCAGCCGCCCGGGGCTCGTTCTACGAAGCCGCCTGCGGAGAGGAGGCCCAGCTTCGCGTTGGCCGTGGGGAGGTCTATGCCCGCCTTCGCTGCGAGCTGTGCCGGACCGGCGGCCGCGCGGGAGGGAAGGGCTTCCAGGACGGTGCGCGCCACCGGATCCAGGAGGTCGCGCGACAACACGGGGCTGGCGGGAACCGGGGCCAGGTCGGTGCCGAACTCACCCACAGCCTCGATCACTTCCTCGCTTCGGGTGACGAGGAGGGCAGGCGGCGGATCCCGGAGCAGGGCGTGGCAACCGACGGAGGTCGCCGAGGTGACAGGACCTGGAACCGCCATCACCACGCGGCCCAGCTTCCGAGCCCAGTGCGCGGTGCTGAGCGCTCCACTGCGCCGGCCCGCCTCGACGACGACGGTGCCCCTGGCGAGGGCGGCGATGACGCGGTTGCGGACGAGGAAACGCTGCCGTCGTGGTGACGTGCCCGGCGGTGACTCGCTGACGAGCAGTTCACGCCGGGCGATCTCAGCGAACATGCCATCGTTGCTGGCCGGATAGGGAACGTCCACTCCGTTGGCCAGGACCGCGACGGTCGGACCATCGGCGGCCAAAGAGCCTCGGTGAGCCGCCGCGTCGATGCCCATGGCCCCGCCGGAGACGACCGTCCAGCCACACTCGCCCAGCTCGGACGCCATCTCCGACGCGAGGCGCATCCCGTAGGAGGACGCCGCCCGTGCGCCGACGAGAGCGACAGAGCGTAGACAACCGAACCGCAGATCGCTCGGGCCGCGGAGCCACAGGGCATACGGTCGCCGCGCGCCGAGATCGTCCAGAGTGGTCGGCCACTCGGGATCGCCCGGACAGACCAGCCTGACACCGAGCCGTTCTGCCACCAGCAGGTCGCTCGCAGGCTCCGCGGCGGACAGACGAATCCGCCAGTGAGCCAGGCGTTCGGTCATCCGGGCCACGAGCGAATCGTCCGCGATTCCAGCGGCCGTCTCGTCCGGTAGTCGGCCACGGCGAATGGCGGTGAGAGTCTCGGGTGCTCCCAGACGGTCGATGAGCTCGTTGAGCAGAGGCTCACCCGGCTCGGCAAGTGCGGTGAGCGTCGCACGAGCGATCCGATCCTCGGTCATTGTTGCCTCCTCGGTTTGGGAATGGGGCGCCCGGCGGTGGGCGCAGTGTGGGACGGCGTGCTCGCCCCTCTGTTGGCCAGCTATGCAGGGGCGGATGGCGGGGGCGTCGTGACTTCTCATCGCGTGAGCGGACGTGAACGCCCTATCGCCATACGGAACGGGGTTGTGGATTGTGGGTTTGTGGGCTGTTGGGGGAGGGCGGGCTGATCGGTGCATGAGTTGCGGGGGCTCTCGGGAGAGGCATCTGCCTCCTAGGCAGACGCTCTTTCGGCACCCGCGAGGCGGCGGCTGCTTCGGCGCCCGCGAGGCGGGGCTGTTTCGGTGCCCGCTGCGTTGGGGGGTGCTTTGGCGGGAGGGGATGGGGCGCCGGGGAGTTGGTGTCGGGGTGAACAGACCCCGGAATGCGGGAGTCATGTCCAACGGCCGTTCCAGAGGGCTAGTGCGCCGCCGATGTCGTCGTCGCCCGGCTCGTCGCGGTCTGCGAGGTCGGCGATGGTCCAGGCGACACGGAGCACGCGATCCAGGCCGCGGGCGCTGAGGGTTCCCTTCTGGAGTGCTTCGTCGGCGGCGCCCATCGCCTCCCGGGAAGGGGTGAAGTGTCGGCGCAGTTCCGGTCCCGGGATCTCCGAGTTGGTTCGCCAGGGAGTCCCGGACAATCGCTTCACGGCGCGTTCTCTCGCGTTCAGGACGCGGGCGGCCACGACTTCGCTGGTCTCGGCGAACTCCAGGTCGTAGCGTAGTTCGGCGCGCGTCGCCGGGGTCAGTTCGAGCTTCAGGTCGACGCGGTCGAGCAGAGGACCCGAGACACGGGAGATGTACTTGCGGCGCACGCCCGGCGGACATGAACAGTCCATCTGCTTGGCAGCGGCGCAGGGACACGGATTCGCTGCCAGGACGAGGGTGAACCGGGCCGGGAAGCGTGCCGTCCCCTCGACCCTGGACAGCCTCACCTCTCCTTCCTCCAGAGGTTGGCGAAGCGCGTCCAGGACTCCACCGTGGAACTCGGGAGCTTCATCCAGGAACAACGTCCCCCTGTGCGCCAGAGACACGGCTCCGGGTTGCAGGACGCGACCCGAACCGCCGCCGACGATCGCCGCCCTGGTCGCGGTGTGGTGGGGCGCGTGGAACGGCGGATGGGTGATCATCGGCTGGTCGGGCGGCAGAGTGCCCGCCACCGAGTGGATCGCCGTGACCTCAAGGGCCGCCTCCGGTTCCAGCGGCGGCATCAGGGTGGGGAGCCGTTCCGCCAGCATCGTCTTCCCGCAGCCCGGCGGCCCCGAGAAGAAGAGATGGTGTCCGCCGGCCGCACTGATCTCCAGAGCCCGGCGGGCCTCCGCCTGACCTCGGACGTCCGCCAGGTCGAGGTCGCTACGGCGGTCGGGGCAGCGTGGAGTCAGACCGTCCACGCCGTAATGGGGCGCGGGTTCGGAGCAGTCCTCCTCGACGGGCGGCGGTTCGTCGCGGAACAGGCAGAGCAACTCGCGCAGGCTGGCCACCGGCACGACCTCGACGTCCGGCACGAGGCGAGCCTCGGCCGCGTTCGCCCGGGGAACGACCACGGTCTGGCAGCCCGCGTTGGCCGAGGCGAGGACCGCGGGCAGAACACCTGGGATGGCCCTGACCCGGCCGTCCAATCCGAGCTCTCCGACCAGCGTCAACCCGGCGCAGGATGCCGGAGAGAACGCCTCGGCAGCGGCGAGGAGCGCCACAGCGATGGCGAGGTCGAAGGTCGAGCCCTTCTTCGGCAGGCTCGCCGGGAAGAGAGAGACGGTGACGTGTCTGTTGGGCCAGTCTTCGCCCGAGTTGTAGATGGCGGCGCGGACGCGGTCGCGGGCTTCGTTGAGTGCCGCATCGGGGAGCCCCACGAGGTGGAGTCCGGGGACCCCGCTGGTGATGGCGGCTTCGATGTCCACGACGAAGCCGTCCACTCCGACGAGTGAGACTGATCGGGTCTTGGCGAGCGTCATTCAGCACACCCCCCGCAGGTGCTCCAGAGCGAAGCCCTCGCCGTGGCAGACGAGCGCCAGGACGTCCACGCGGATGTGCGCGCCCGGCACCCGGTTGGAGGCGGCCCAGCGCAGCGCAAGCTTCCGTAACCGCGCGGCCTTGCGTTCCGTGATCGCTTCGAGCGGATCACCGAACGCCTTCGACCGGCGGGTCTTCACCTCGCAGGCCACATGGAACCGGCCGTCGTAGGCGACGATGTCGAGTTCGCCTTCTGAGCACCGCCAGTTCCGGTCGAGCACGTTCCATCCGAGGCGCTTCAGGTACGCGGCCGCCGCGTCCTCGCCTCGCTGTCCGAGCATCTGGTTGCCGTTCATCGGCCTCACCTCCGGCTTTCGAAGATGCCGCCCGGAAACAGCCGGTGTTGGCCGAATCACGTTCTGTGGATAACTCGGCTGTTCTCGTTCGTGGTGCGGCGCGACCGTCTCAGTGGACGGGCCGACCAGCCGCCTGTGGACGTGCGAGGTGGGGGCGAGCGTCTGCGGTCTTGCCGTGGGACCGGGGCGCTGCTTCCAGGAACCGTCTACTGGTCTTCGGAGCGCGCCTCAGTGCGCTGGAGACGAGCCGGAGCGTGGCTGGCGTGGACCGCGGGTGGCTCCGGGGACGCGGCGGTGCTTGATTTCGGTGGGTGTGGGACGCAACGTGGCGGTTGTGAATGCTGAGGAAGGTAGTGACGGGCATCCGAAGGAGGACGCGCACAGCGGCGGCGTGCTGGACGGCCTGCTCGCCGAGTTCGCGACGTTCCTGACCGCGGAGCGCGATGTCTCCGAGCACACGCTGCGTGCCTACCTGGGAGATCTCAAAGACCTTTCACGTTATGGCTCGACCGTCGGGCTCTCCTCACCCGGTGACCTCGATCTGAACGTCCTGCGTGCGTGGCTTGCGCGGCAGTACGCGATGGGGCGTTCGCGGGCGACCCTTGCCAGGCGTACCGCAGCGGCGAGGACGTTCACCCGGTGGCTGTACCGGCGCGGTGTTCTCCCGAGCGACCCAGGACCGCTGCTGGGCACGCCGAAGCGGACGCGCGACCTGCCGACGGTCCTCGCCCAGGACGAGGTGGGGCGCCTGCTGGACAAGATGGACGTCACGGGCCCGATCGGTCTGCGGGACCTCGCCATCCTCGAAGTGCTCTACGGCGCGGGCTTGCGGGTCAGCGAACTCTGCGGTCTCGACATCGACGACGTCGACACCGCCCGCAAGACCGTGCGGGTCTTCGGGAAGGGCGACAAGGAGCGCACCGTCCCGCTGGGCGAGCCGGCGCTCCGCGCCGTGGGGGACTGGTTGCGCGCGGGCCGCCCAGACCTGGTGACGGAGGACAGTGGTCCCGCTCTGTTCCTTGGCGTGCGCGGAGGCCGGCTGCACCCGACGAGCGCCCGGCGGATCGTGCACAGGCGGATCGCTGAGGTCGGCGAGGTGCCGGATCTGGCGCCGCACGGCCTACGCCATACCGCGGCCACCCACCTCCTGGAGGGCGGGGCGGACCTGCGCAGTGTCCAGGAGATCCTTGGTCACGCCTCCCTCCAGACCACCCAGCTCTACACCCATGTCTCCGTAGAGCGCCTGAAGCAGGTTCACCGACAGGCGCACCCCCGGGGCGTCGCCGATTGAGCCGCCGCGCCTCGACGCCGAAGGAGCGGTCGCTTCGTGCCTCCCTAACGAGGGGGTCGCTTCGCGCATCCTCAACGAGGCGGGTGTGACGCGGTGGGACGGCGTAGGCGGCGTTCGTGAGCCAGATCGATGACGTTCGGTGCGGGCTCCTGATCCGGCGGCCCTTCGGGCAACCGGGCTCGAGGACGGCCGCGTCCCCTGCGTACGAAGGCCAAGGAGAGTGCGAGGACGAGGCAGGTCAGCGTGCCCGCAACGGCTGCCGAGGCGCCACTGAGGGCAGGGCGCAGCGGACGGTCCCCCTTCGGCAGTTGGGAGGCCGCTGCAGGGGTGCGGCGGACGCGTTCAGGTCGTGCGAGGGGTGGAGCTTGAAGATCCGGCGAAGAGTGTGCTCCGGGCCGAGAAGGCGTGCTTGGGGAAGTCGGCGAAGGCAGGCCGTCGAACGGCACAGGAGCAGGGTTCGGCTCCCAGAGCGGTAGCAGACGTACGAGGGGATGAACCAGGGCAAGCGGATCCAGATACGTGGTGCCGCGCAGCAACCCCCAATGCAGGCACGCCTGCGAGCAGTGGGCCGGTGCGGAGGGATCCACGGTGCCGATACGAGCACCTGCCGGTACGTCGCGGCCCACCGTGACGGCGGGGCGGACCGGCAGGTAGGTGGTCCGCAGCTCACCATGGGTGATCGCGACCACACCCCGCCCTGCCAGAGCGCCGGCGTAGGAGACCCGGCCTGGCCCGGCCGCGTACACCGGAGCCCCGGGCGATGCGGCGAGATCGACGCCGCGGTGGCCGGGCAGCCACGGCGAGGTGGGCGGACTGAAGCCGCGAATCACGGCGGGGGCGGGCGGCCCGAGCGGCCACCGCCAGCCCGTCGCCTCCGGGGTGGATGATCTCCTTGTCGGGTCGGACGGAGCAGCGCGATCGCTTGGCCCTTCCCGGGAGGGCGCCTCTGCGCTGTTCTCTTCGATCAGCGCGGGGTTCGCCGCGATCGCGCTGCTGGGAGACATCAAATTCTCAGGACCGCCGATCGAGATCTCACGGCTGCCGATCAAGGTCGGATAGAGCCCTGTCGTGCTGGCCACAGGCCCGAGCGTCGTGAATATCCGACTCGCGACCGCATCGGTCTCAGACGCGTCCGTGTCCAGGCGGCGTAAAGGCCCTGCGCCCCGTCCCAGCGGGGACGGGGCGGCGGAGCGGGACGATGGCCACTGGATCCGGGAAGGAGACCGAGCAGGCTCGAAGATCCCCGGAATCGGGCCGGATACGGCCAGCAGGCAGATGATCAGCGTTGTGAGCAGGGACATGGATCGAGGGTGCCCAGGGCCCGACCGTGGCCGCCACCGGACGCCCGTTCTGTGGATAACCCCGGTCCCGGCGGCCCGCGGAGGTCGGTTGGTTCCTCGTCAGGTCCCGTCATCCCGTAGACTTGGGTAACGGTCGCACGGTGGTCAACCCCGGGCGGCCGAATTCACGCGCCCGCCCGCCACCTGGTGTGGGGCATCTGCCTCTCGGTCCGTCGTCTGCGGCGGTGGGGCAGGGTCCGGGCGCCGGAAACCAACCGAGACGTGGCCCCGCCCCACAAGGCCGGGCCGGACAGGAGAACACGGGCTATGGCTCCCGTCGTCACCATGCGGCAGCTCCTCGAGAGCGGCGTCCACTTCGGCCACCAGACCCGCCGGTGGAACCCGAAGATGAAGCGCTTCATCCTCACTGAGCGCAACGGCATCTACATCATCGACCTGCAGCAGTCGCTGTCCTACATCGACCGTGCCTACGAGTTCGTCAAGGCCACGGTCGCGCACGGCGGCACGATCCTGTTCGTCGGTACCAAGAAGCAGGCCCAGGAGGCCATCGCCGAGCAGGCGACCCGGGTCGGGATGCCGTACGTCAACCAGCGCTGGCTGGGCGGCATGCTCACCAACTTCTCCACCGTCCACAAGCGGCTCACCCGGCTCAAGGAGCTGGAGGAGATCAACTACGACGACGTGGCCGGCTCCGGCATGACCAAGAAGGAGCTGCTCGGCCTGCGTCGCGAGAAGGACAAGCTGGAGCGCACCCTCGGCGGCATCCGCGACATGGCGAAGGTCCCCTCCGCCATCTGGATCGTGGACACCAAGAAGGAGCACATCGCCGTCAACGAGGCGAAGAAGCTCGGCATCCCGGTCGTGGCCATCCTGGACACCAACTGCGACCCGGACGAGGTCGACTACCCGATCCCGGGCAACGACGACGCCATCCGCTCGGTCGCGATGCTGACCCGCGTGGTCGCCGACGCCGTCGCCGACGGGCTCATCGCCCGCGCCGGCGCCCAGGGCGGCGACGAGAAGCCGGCCGAGGGCGGCGCCGCCGCCGAGCCGCTGGCCGAGTGGGAGCGCGAGCTGCTCGAGGGCAAGTCCGCCGAGGAGGCCCCGGCCGAGGCCGCCAAGGAGACCCCCGCCGAGGACGCCGCCGCGGAGGCCCCCGCCGCCGCCGGCGACGAGGCCGCCCCCGAGGCCGAGGCGACCGAGAAGCCGTCCGAGTCCGACCAGTCCTGAGCCCCCGATCCCCGGTGCGCCGCCCACCCGAGGCGGCCGCCGGGGATCGCCATGGGCACCACGACCACTGACGAGAGAAGCGAAGAGCGATGGCCAACTTCACCGCCGCGGACGTCAAGCGCCTCCGTGAGCTCACCGGCTCGGGCATGATGGCGTGCAAGAACGCCCTGACCGAGGCCGAGGGCGACTTCGAGAAGGCCGTTGAGATCCTGCGCCTCAAGGGCGCCAAGGACGTCGGCAAGCGCGCCGAGCGCACCGCCGCCAACGGCCTGGTCGCCGAGCACTTCACCGGCTCCGGCGACGGCGCGATGCTCGAGATCAAGTGCGAGACCGACTTCGTCGCCAAGAACGCCGAGTTCATCGAGCTGGCGCAGCGGATCGTCGAGTTCGCCGCCGGCAGCGACGCCACCGACGCCGAGGGGCTGGCGACCGCCGAGATCGAGCCGGGCAAGTCCGTTCAGGCCCTGATCGAGGAGAACAGCGCCAAGATCGGCGAGAAGCTGGAGCTCGGCCGGTACGCCCACTTCAAGGGCGTCTACGTGGCCAGCTACCTGCACAAGTCCGACCCGTCCCTGCCGCCGACCACCGGCGTCCTGGTCGAGCTGGACAAGGAGAACGCCGAGGTCGCCAAGGACGTCGCGCAGCAGATCGCCGCGATGGCGCCGAAGTACCTCACCTTCGAGGAGATCCCCGCCGAGGTGATCGAGAAGGAGCGCGCGCTCGCCGAGACCAAGACCCGCGAGGAGGGCAAGCCCGAGGCCGCGATCGCCAAGATCGTCGAGGGTCGGGTCAGCGCCTACCTGCGTGACTTCGTCCTGCTCGAGCAGCAGTTCGTCAAGGACAACAAGAAGACGATCGCCAAGCTTCTCGACGAGAACGGCGTCAAGGTCGTCCGGTTCGCCCGTTTCAAGGTCGGCCAGTCCTGACGCACCCTGGAGACAGGACGAATTCGCAGACCATGATCGAGGAGGCCGCCGACGTGCCGGACAACACCAACCCTGACACGACGGCGGCCTCGTCGTCCGCTGAGAGCTCCCCGCCCGCGCGCGGCCGTGAGACGCACGCGCCGCGGGCCGGCTGGAAGCGGGTCCTGCTGAAGCTCTCCGGCGAGGCGTTCGCCGGGGGCGACCCCATGGGCATCGACCCGGAGGTCGTCCAGCACGTCGCCGAGGCCATCGCCGAGGCGGTCCAGGACGGCGTCCAGGTCGCGGTCGTCTGCGGCGGCGGCAACATGTTCCGTGGCGCGGCCCTGGCCGAGCGCGGCATGGACCGCGGCCGCAGCGACTACATGGGCATGATCGGCACCGTGATCAACTGCCTGGCGCTGCAGGACTTCCTGGAGAAGCTCGGGGTGGACACGCGCGTCCAGACGGCCATCACGATGAGCCAGGTCGCCGAGCCCTACATCCCGCGCCGCGCCATGCGGCACCTGGAGAAGGGCCGCGTGGTCATCTTCGGCGCGGGCCTCGGCCAGCCGTTCTTCTCCACCGACACCACCGCCGCCCAGCGCGCGCTGGAGATCGGCGCGGAGGCGGTTCTCAAGGCCACCCAGGTGGACGGCGTGTACGACGCCGACCCCCGCAAGAATCCGGATGCGGTCAAGTTCGACCGTTTGGATTACGGTGAGGTCCTACAGCGGGGACTGAAGGTCATGGACGCCACGGCCATCAGCCTCTGCATGGACAACACGCTCCCCATCGTGGTCTTCGACCTCATGGGGCAGGGCAACATCGTCCGGGCCGTCCGCGGTGAGAAGATCGGCACGCTGGTCAGCCCGGCCGAGCAGTGACGGCACGGTTCATCGGATGACATGGGAGTCGAAGTGATCGACGAGACCCTCCTCGAGGCCGAGGAGAAGATGGAGAAGGCGGTCGCGGTCGCCAAGGAGGACTTCCATGCCATCCGCACCGGACGGGTCACCCCCGCGATGTTCAACAAGATCACCGCGGAGTACTACGGCACGCCCACGCCGATCAACCAGCTCGCCTCGTTCACGCTGCCCGAGCCGCGGCTGGTGATCGTGCAGGTGTTCGACAAGTCGTCCATGGCGGCGGTCGAGCGCGCGATCCGCGACAGCGACCTCGGCGTCAACCCGTCCAACGACGGCAACGTCATCCGGGTGGTCTTCCCCGAGCTCTCGGAGGAGCGCCGCAAGGAGTTCATCAAGGTCGCCGGCGGCAAGGCCGAGGACGCCAAGGTGTCGGTCCGCAACATCCGGCGCCGCGCCAAGGACGCCCTCGACAAGCTCGCCAAGGACGGCGAGGCCGGTGAGGACGAGGTCCGGCGCGCGGAGAAGGAGCTCGACGACGCCACGCACCGGTACGTGGCCCAGATCGACGAGCTGCTCGACCACAAGAAGGCCGAACTGCTCGAGGTTTGATGGAACTGGACAACGCCGGGGGGCCCGCTCGCTCCCCGGACGAGCCGGTCACCCCCGGTCCCGTGGACCCGCCCGGTGAGGCGGGTCCAGCGGACCGTCCGGCGACCGAGTCCGCAGCGGCGGACGAAGGCGGCGCTCATGCCGAACCCGGGAGGACCCCGGTGGAGGCGAGCGCCGCTTCAGGCATGGGGAGCGAAGCGTCCCGCGCCCGGGAGGGCGGCGGGCCGGCCTCCCCGCTCGGCGGCGATTCCGCGGCGAACGGCGGGTCCGGGGCCGGTGACGGCGCCACCGACCAGCCGGTGAAGCGGAAGAAGGCGGGCCGCAACCTGCCGGTCGCCATCGGTGTGGGCGTCACGCTCGGCGCGCTCGTCCTGCTCTCCCTCTACACGTTCAAGCAGATCTTCCTCGTCGTCATGGTGGGGTTCCTGCTGCTCGGTCTGCGTGAGCTGACCGACGCCTTCCGGACGCGCGAGATCGAGGTCCCGTTCATCCCGCTGGCGGCGGGCATGGTGGCCTCACCGGTGGTCGCCTATGTGTGGGGCACCAACGGGCTCGTGGCGGTGCTGGCGCTGACCACCCTGGCGGTCCTGGTGACACGCATGGTGGACGGCGCGGAGGGCTATGTCCGGGACGTCACCGCCGGCGTGTTCTCGATCGGCTACCTGATCCTGATGGGCGGCGTGGTCGCGCTGCTCATGAAGCCGGACGACGGGGACCACCGCATCGTCATCTTCATCGCGGTGACGGTGGCGAGCGACATCGGCGGCTTCTTCGCGGGGTCGTTCCTGGGCAAGCACAAGCTCGCGCCCACGATCAGCCCCAAGAAGACGTGGGAGGGCGTCACCGGATCGGCCATCACCTGCATGGTGGTGGGCGGCATCCTGGTGGCGACGCTCCTGGACGACGGCCAGTGGTGGCAGGGCGTGGTGATCGGCCTGGCGGCCGTCGTCACCGCCACGGTGGGCGACCTCATCGAGTCCATGCTGAAGCGCGATCTCGGCATCAAGGACATGGGGACGCTGCTGCCGGAGCACGGCGGCGTCATGGACCGTCTCGATTCCCTTGTCGCGACGGCTCCGATCGTGTGGCTGCTGCTGGAGCTTTTCGTCCCCGCATAGACAGGTCGGCGGAACGTCCGGCAATACGTTGACCATGAGCAGGCCCTGGGAGTCCCCCTCCCGGGGCCTTCGCTTTTTCTCTCGGAGTCGGTCACGGTTCGGCAACGGGTCTGCATGGTGGTAGTGCGTGACATTGCACTGCCACATGCTTCTCACGGGCCACCGAGCCCCGCGGGGCCTTCCACGTCCCGGTTCCGCGCAGTGGAGGAGACAGACGCATGAGGAGATCCGTCGGGCTGGCGCTGACCGCCGCTGCGGCATCGTCCGCCCTGGTCGCCGCCGCCCTGCCCGCCCAGGCCGCTCCCGGCCGCGCCCCCTCGGGGACCGCCGGGTACCGGCCGCACCTGAACTGGAAGTCGTGCAACGACTCCCAGAACCCCCGGCTGCTCTGCGCCAAGCTGGAGGTGCCGCTCGACCACGCCCGTCCGGACGGGCCCAAGATCAAGATCGCGGTGAACCGGCTGCCCGCGACGGCCCCGGCCGGCGAGCGGCAGGGGCCGATCCTGCTCAACCCCGGCGGTCCGGGCATCAGCGGCCTGTGGATGGCACCATGGGTCCCGTCGAAACTCCCCGCCGACGTCGCCGCGTCCTACGACTGGATCGGGTTCGACCTGCGCGGAACGCAGGGCAGCGAGCCGCATATGGCCTGCGACCCGCACTATTTCGACGGTCCACGGCCCGACTACCAGCCCAGCGCCGGCACCGAGGGCGCCTGGCTGCGCAAGGCGGCGGGCTATGCGGCCGACTGTGCCGCCAAGTACGCCGACCTGCTCCCACACCTCCGGACCGTGGACATCGTCCGCGACATGGACGACATCAGGCGGGCGCTGGGCGCCGGCAAGATCAGCTTCTTCGGCTGGTCCTACGGGACGACCCTGGGGTCGACATACGGCCAGCTGTTCCCGGGACATGTGAAGCGACTCGTCCTGGACAGCATCGTCGGCCCGCACATCAGCTGGTACGAGCAGAACGTCCGACAGGACCTCCAGCACGAAAAACGCTTCAAAGCATTCACTCAGTGGGTCGCCAAAGCGGACGGCGTCTATCACCTCGGCACGGACGCGGCCGGTGTCGAACGTAAGTGGTATGCGATGCGCGCCTCACTGGGTAAAACGCCGGTGGACGGCAAGATCGGCGCGGACGAGTGGGATGACACCCAGCTCGCAGGCGGTTATGACCCGGCCAAGTGGCCACGCCTGGCGACGGTCCTCGCCGCCTACACCAACAGCAATGACGCTGGGCCGCTGCGGGTCGCCTATAACAGGTACGCGGCCCCGGACCCCAACGACGACTCCTTCGACCTCTACAACGCCGTCCAGTGCAGTGACAGCACCTGGCCGCGGGATTGGAGTTTCTGGCGCAAGGATCAGGCGCGCATCGACAAGAAGGCGCACTATTACACCTACAGCAACATGTGGTACAACGCGGCCTGCGTTTTCTGGGCGGGTAAGGGCGGAGAACGTACCCGTATTACCGGCAAGGGGCTTCCTGCTGCGCTGCTGTTCCAGGCCACCGAGGACGCCGCGACCGTCTACCAGGGTGGTGTGGAGATGGCCAAGGCCATGCCCAACTCGCGCTTTGTCGTAGAGCAGGGCGGCGGTCGCCACGCCATCACCCTCGCGGGCAATGCCTGCCTCGACAAGCCTCTCATCGACTATCTGCGGGACGGCACGCTGCCGAAGGACCATGGGCTGGTGGACCTTCGCTGCGCCAAGTCGCCTGATCCCACGCCTACATGGGTCGGCGTGACCAAGGCGGCCGAGCAGCCGAGCGACAACGTCCGGCCACTGGACAATTACCGGATCCGCTGAGTGCTTAGGGGCTTTGCCACATAGGCTTAGGCATCGCGTGCGAGCCGGGAAGTGAATTCCCTGGATCCGCTCCGAAGTTCCGGGCCACACCAAGGGCTCGGCCCCATGAGGAACGGCCTCCCCGAGAACCGGGGAGGCCGTTCAAGTGGGCGAACCGGCCGGCGCGAGAGTCTGACCGGCTCTGGCGATCTCAGGAGAGGTCGGCCATCCAGCTCTCGATGTCGTCCGGGTGGCGGGGAAGCTCGGACGACAGGAGGCGAGAGCCGCTGTCGGTGACGACGAGGTCGTCCTCGATGCGGACGCCGATTCCGCGCAGTTCTTCGGGGAGGGTCAGGTCGTCCGGCTGAAGGTAAAGACCCGGTTCGACGGTGAGAACGTGACCAGGCTCCAGGACGCCGTCCAGGTACGTCTCGGCGCGGGCCTTGGCGCAGTCGTGGACGTCCATTCCGAGCATGTGGCCGCTGCTGCAGAGCGTGTAGCGGCGGTAAATGCCGGACTCGGGATCGAGCGCCGCCTCAGCGTCCGGGATGATTCCCCAGTCTTCCAGCCCGTCCGCGATGACGCGCATGGCGGCGAGGTGGAAGTCGCGGAAACGGGCGCCCGGCTTCACGGCGGCGATTCCCGCTTCCTGCGCGCGGTAGACGAGCTCGTACACGCGCCGCTGCACCGGGGTGAACTTCCCGGAGATGGGCAGGGTGCGCGTGATGTCGGCGGTGAAGAGGGTGTCCGTCTCCACGCCCGCGTCCAGTAGAAGAAGCTCACCGGGACGGAGCGGGCCGTCGTTGCGGATCCAGTGCAGTACGCAGGCGTGCGAGCCTGCGGCTGCGATCGTCTCGTAGCCGACGCCGTTGCCCTCAAGGCGCGCGCGCATGTTGAACTGGCCTTCCACCCACCGCTCGCCCCTGCGGTGGGAAAGCGCCTTGGGAAGTGCGGCGACGACGTCCCGGAAACCGAGGGTCGTGTAGTCCACGGCGGCGGCCAGCTGAGCCACTTCCCACTCGTCCTTGATGAGCCGGAGTTCGGAAACGAAAGAGGCCAGTTCCGCGTCGGCGCGCGGGTCGGTGTGCACCGGGGAGAGGTCGTCCACCTCGGAATCGATGCCGCGCATGACGCGGGTCGGCACCTCGCGCCCGCGCAGTGCGTCGGCCAGCTTCTCCCTGGGCGCGCCCTCGATCTGCAGCGTGGCCTCAAGCTCCGCCAGGGTGCGGCGACGGCCCACCCAGAATTCGCCGTGGCGGCGGTCGCGGTAGAACTCGCCTGTGTCGCGGGGCGACCGGGGGTGGGTGAAGAGCGTCGCTTGATGGCCGCTCACCGTCGGCTCTAGAACGAGGACCGCGTCCGGCACCGCCTCCACACCGGTTTCACCCGTGAGGTGGACGAACGCCGAGTGGGGACGGAACGGGTAGTCGCTGTCGTTGCTGCGGACCTTCAGCCCGCCGGCGGGGATGACGATGCGCTCACCCGGGAAGCGCTCCGAAAGGACGGCCCGGCGCTTGGCCGCGTAGGGCGCGGAGTCGAGAGGCGCGGGCGTGGTCGAGGTATCGGCCCAGGAATGGCTCAGATACTCGGCCAGCGCGGGGGAGACGGGCAGATCGTGGCTGCCGGTGGCGAAGCGTTCGGCTTCCGCGTCAGACATGGGCGTCCCTTCGAGTGTCCCGCCGGGGGGTGGCCTCGGCGGAGGCCAGGTGAGGGGTGGTGGCCGCACTGTAACATTTCACATTGCAGGGATCGGCCGTGTTGTGACGTTGCGTCACACTGTGACACGCTACCGGCCAGGGGAATAAGGAGCGCCCGTGACCGAAACGCCGAACCTGCCAGCACTCGGGGTCCGCCCGAACGTCCGGGAGGAGATCGCCGAGGCGCTGCGCGCCGCCCTGGTCGCCGGGGAGATGCGGCCGGGCGTGGTCTACTCCGCGCCGGTGCTGGCCGAGCGGTTCGGGGTCTCGGCGACGCCCGTGCGCGAGGCGATGCTCGACCTCGCCAAGGAGGGGCTCGTCACCGCCGTCCGCAACAAGGGCTTCCGGGTGACCGAGCTGACCGCCCGCGACCTGGACGAGATCACGGCCGTCCGGACGCTCATCGAGGTCCCCACCGTGGGGAAGGTCGCCGAATCCGTGCCCGCGGAACGGATCGCCGCCCTGCGCCCCATGGCGGAGGCGATCGTGGAGGCCGCCGAACGCGGGGACACCATCGCCTACATAGAGGCGGACCACGCCTTCCACCTGGAACTGCTGGCCCTGGCGGGGAACCAGCACTTGATCGAGGTGGTGGAACGGCTTCGTTACCGGTCCCGCCTCTATGGGGTGCCCAAGCTTGCCCAGAGCCAGGAGCTCGGCTTCTACGCGCGCGAGCACCTGGAGCTGTTGGACACGGTCGCGTCGGGTGATCCCGATGCGGCGTCCGCGGCCATGGACCACCACCTGCGGCACGTCCGGAATGCCTGGGCGGACGACCCGACTCCCTAGGGCGGGCGCTGCCGGAAGGTCGATTCGGCGCCGACCTGGTGTCTTGAGGGTGCGAGGCCTGAGCACGGGGTTGAGGGCTTCGGGGCGTCGAGGATCTTGGGTAGGCGGCGTCCGAGGCGAACGTCCCAGGCATCGGCCGGGGTTTGCGACACTGGAAGAACCATGTCTGCTACCGCCGAACCGGCCGCCACCGTAAAGAAGACCCCGGCGAAGCTCGTCTTCGCCGCTCCTCGCCGGGGCAAGCCGCCGCGCCACCTCGCGGATCTGACCACCGCGGAGCGGCGGGAGGCCGTCGCCGAGCTCGGCGAGAAGCCGTTCCGGGCCGACCAGCTGTCCCGCCACTACTTCGCGCGGCTCGAGGACGACCCCGAGCAGATGACCGACCTGCCCGCCGCCCTCCGGGAGCGGCTGGTCGGCGCGCTGCTGCCCAAACTCCTCGACCCGGTGCGCGAACTCGCCTGTGACGACGGCAGGACGCTGAAGACCGTCTGGAAGGCCTTCGACGGGGTCCTGTTCGAGTCGGTGCTCATGCGCTACCCGGACCGGGCCACGATGTGCGTCTCGTCGCAGGCCGGATGCGGGATGAACTGCCCGTTCTGCGCCACCGGCCAGGCCGGGCTGACGCGGAACCTGTCCACCGCCGAGATCGTCGAGCAGGTGGCGGCGGGGGCGCGGGCCCTGGCCCGCGGCCGTGTCGCGGGAGGCCCCGGACGCGTCTCGAACATCGTCTTCATGGGGATGGGCGAGCCGCTGGCCAACTACAAGTCCGTGATCGGCGCCGTCCGGCGCATCACGGACCCGGCTCCCGGCGGCCTCGGCATCTCCCAGCGCTCGGTGACGGTCTCCACGGTCGGCCTCGTGCCCGCGATCGAGAAGCTCGCGGCCGAGGACATGTCGGTGCGGCTCGCGGTGTCCCTGCACGCCCCCGACGACGAGCTGCGGGACGACCTCGTCCCGATCAACAACCGCTGGAAGGTCTCCGAGGTCCTGGACGCCGCGTGGGCGTACGCGGAGCGGTCGGGCCGCCGGGTCTCGATCGAGTACGCGCTGATCAAGGACGTGAACGACCAGGCGTGGCGCGCCGACCTCCTCGGCCGCCTCTTGCGCGGGCACCTCGTCCACGTCAATCTGATCCCGTTGAATCCCACGCCGGGTTCCAAGTGGACCGCCTCCCGGCCCGAGGACGAGCGCGAGTTCGTCCGCCGGCTGGAGGCCCACGGGGTCCCGGTGACGGTCCGCGACACGCGCGGGCGCGAGATCGACGGCGCCTGCGGCCAGCTCGCCGCGTCCACCAAGGACTGAGCCCCGGCCGCGCGCCCCGGAAGGAGACATACCGGTGGCGGTGACAGCCGGGGGCTTTCCCGTGGCCATACGCGGTTACCACCGCGCGCAGGTGGACGAACTGGTCGGGCGCGTCCGGGGGGCTCTGGAAGGCGGCGGGCCCCCGCTGGCCGCGGACGAGGTCAGGAAGGCTCGGTTCGACGTCGTGCTGCGCGGCTATGAACGCCGGGCGGTGGACGCGATGCTCCAGGAGTGCATCCTGAGGCTGCAGGCCGTCCCGGCGCAGCGGGCGGGCCGTCGGCGCCGGCCACGCGTGCAGACCGAGTGGCTGATCTCCTGGGTGCAGAACGCGAACTTCCCCAAGACCGTGGCACGCGGGGGCTACGTCATGGCGGACGTGGACGCCTTCCTGGACCGGGTCGTGGCGGGACTGCGCGGCACCCAGGCTCCGGTCACGGCACGGGACGTCCGCGAGACGACGTTCCGGACGGGGCGTTTCCTCGCCGCGTACGACGCGCGGGAGGTCGACCGGTTCCTCGACCAGCTGGCCGGAGCCCTGGAACCGCGCTGACGGACGAGTTATCCACAGATCGCCGGCCGAGTGGCGACGGCCGGAGTCGACCCGCCACGCTGGGTCACATGAACGCCGAACTGTTCCGTCGCCTCCACCCGCTCTTCAGCGCCTTCCTGACGCCGGAGACCGCCGGGATCCTGCTCTCCCTCGCCCGTCCGGCCCTGCGCCTGGTTCCGGGCGGCTCATCCGCCGTGCACCTCGGCGGCCGTCCGTTACTTCCGGCCGGTGAGCCCTGGCCGACGGTGGCGGGCCGTCCGATGGAGCATCTCTGCACGATCGACTTCGCAGCGATGCCGCCCCTGGACGGCCTTCCCACCAGGGGATACGCGTCCTTCTACCACTCGGGCGTCACACCCGGGGCGCGCGAGGGCGAGTCGCCGGTAGATGACGGCTGGCGCATCTACGCCCACGATCTGGTGCCCGCGACGCCGACCGTGACAGCGCCCCCGCTCGCTGCCGGACCGTGGGCCGTGGCTCCGTTCTGGTCGCTGCCGAGCCCGCTGGACCCGGCCCTCGGCCTGCTGGAACGGGCCCGACCGGGGACGCTGGGTTCCTACCGGTTCCTCTACGACAGCTGGCTCGATCAGGTGTGGGCGGACAAGGCGCCTCGTCACCAGATCGGAGGGTGGCCCGTCCTGCTCGAAGCCGATCGCCCGCTGGGGCCACCGCTGTCGGATGCGCCGCCGCCCGTCTCGAAGACCCTGCCGCGCTCCGAGGCGGACCGGGCTGTGCCCGTGCCGACGCGTGAGCCCAGGACCGGCCAGATGGTTCGGCCCACCGAATGTCCGCGGACCGTGGGCCAGGGCGCGGGAGGCCGTGCTGCTCCGAGTCTCCGGGATCCGCTTCCTTCTCGCTTCGGGAGCGTGTGCTCCCCGTACGCGACCACGTCAGGCGTCGAGGACGGGCGAAGTCGGGCTGCTGGGAGTGGCCGGCACGCGTCAGTGATGGCAGCGGCGACCGCCGTCGCCCCTCCCGGTGGGACTGCGACAGAGCGTCCTGTCGCCTGCCACTCTCCGGGGACGTTCGACGGCGAGGCGTCCGCTTCGAGCTCCGCGGTCTGCGGAGGGGACCGCGTGCGTCGTGGCGGCGACGGCCGGGATCCGGCGTTCCTGTTTCCGCGCACCCCGAGGCGGTCGGTCTCCGTCCTTCCGTCGAACGTGCATTCGGTGCGGCTGGAGGAGATCCGAGCGGCTGTGGTGGCAGCGAGGTCCGAGCGTCCGGAGAGTCGGCGTGGGGCGGACAAGGAGGCGAGAGCGGCGGCCGAGGCGCGCAAGGCCGCGACTCGGCGGCTCACCGAGAGACTCCGCGAGTGCCTGGACACCGGACGGCTCGTCCTGCAGCTCGATTCGGACCCCGGGGTTGGCTGGTTCTGGGGCGATCCGGGGAGCCTGTTCTTCGCGGTGCGACCGGACTCGGGCCTGGAGAGCGCTTGGCTGACCCGCCATGCGCTCTGACCCGCCATGCGCTCTGACCTGCCATGCGCTCTGACCCGCCATGCTCTTCGGTCCGCCATGCGCTTCGGTCCGCCATCGCTCTGAGGCACCATGCGCTCTGAGGCACCATGCGCTCTGAGGCACCATGCGCTCTGAGGCGCGTTCCCCTTCTCGTGTCTTTTCTCCCGGCCGGTGTCAGGTGGGGATGTTCCGGCGGTGCAGGGCCACCAGGTAGCCGGAGACCACCACCGCGCACCAGAGTCCGAGATGAAGCATCACTCCCGGAAGTGAGGCGCGCAGTGCGGACGGCCCGTCGTGGGCCGCCTTGATCCAGTCGAGGTAAGGGATGGCGAGGAAGTTCAGACGTCCCAGGCCGAGCAGGAGGGTGGCCGTCAGAGCGCAGAGCAGCGCCAGCAGGGATGTCCCTGCGCCGGGAATGATGGCTCGGCTCGTCCAGGCGCCGAGGGCGGTGCCGGCGACGCAGGCGAGCGCGGCCAGGAACACGGCGGCCACCGTGGTCTCGAGGGGAACCCCGACTGTCAGGGCTTGGAGGAGGGGAGCGGCGAAGAGCAGGAGACTGACCGCGCCACTGGCCACGAGGGCGGCGAGGAGGCCCGCCACGGCCGACCGCGGGACGGCCAGCATGGTGAGCCATCTCTGGACGGTGGGCTGAGTGTCGAGCAGCGAGCGGGTCGTCCATGCAGAGAGCGGCACCATGAACGCGGCGGCGTCCCCATAGGTGCCCGTCGCCAGCTTGACCGGATCGGGACCGCTCGGCCACTGCCCGAACACCAGGAGAACCAGCAGGAGCGTGGTGATCAACGAGGGGAGGAACCTCATGGATCGTAGGTATCCATCGATCTGGAAGCGGATGAGCGCGATCACGGGCGGTCGACCCTCCGAACCATACGTCCGGCGGCACGCAACCCACGCTCGATGTCGTCGGCCTCGTCCACCCTGACGACCACCTCGAGAACCGTCCACCCCGGAGGAGCCTCCGCCGACCCCGCAGGGCCCTGACCTCCAGCGGGGCTGCTTTCACGAGGGTTCTGGTGCTCGGGTGGAATCTCGTGCGTACTGCGACGTCGGCTCTCTGCGGGATCGGTGCGGCCGGAGCCGGCGTGTCCGGGGAGGACTTGGCGGGCCGCAGGGCTCTGATGTTGTTCGGTGGAATTCTGCTTATCCGGCAAGTCGCTTCGGCCAGGGCTTTCATCCGCGAGTGCCGTGTGGTGTGCATCGGGGTTCCGGTAGTCGGCGCGGACGGTATCCGACTCGGTGCTTGCGGAAATGGCAGTGGGGCCGGTTGGCAAGTCCGAGACGGGTGTAGAGGGAGTGACCGTCAGTGAGTGAGCGCCGGCTCGGAGGGGCTGCTCGGAGATGGTCGTGTCGGCGAGATGCCACTGTCTGAGGTTCGGCAGAAGGGGGAGGGCTTCAGGTTGATGCAGAACTCGTTGGTGGTCGCTGATGACGATGGTGGCGCCGTCGGCGGCGAGAGAGGCCAGGAGTTCCGGGAGTAGGGCCAAGGTCGTGGCGTCCAGACCGGAGAAGGGCTCGTCCAGGAGGAGAAGGGCAGGGGCGGGGAGCAGTGCCTGGATGAATCCCACCTTCTGAGCGCTGCCCTTGGAGAGTTCAGCGAGTGAGGTGTGGAGGAGGTGGTCGAGGTTGAGGAGATCGGTCCAGTGATCCGCCGCGGAAGGAGGGAGACCGTGTAGCGCGGACATATGCGCCAGGTAGGCGTGCACTGTGAAGGGCTGATCGGTGGGAAAGCGCTCGGGGGCGTAACCGATCGATGCGGGGCGTCCGGTGATCGCGCCACGACGCGGTCGGTGGAGACCGGCCAGCAGGCGCAGCAACGTCGATTTCCCAGCGCCGTTCGGCCCGGTGAGTTCGATGATGTCGCCGGGGCGGAGGGTGAGGGAAACGTCGCGGAGTACCCAAGGTCCACGTCGTCCGTACCGGAAGGCGACACTGTCGAGACGCATAGGGCCCGCACGCTACAGAGGGCGAGCTAAAGAGGGCGTGAGACCGGACCACTGGTCGGCCTTGGTGGGCGTGGGCGCGCGTCAGGACCGGGCGGCTGGAGGTCTGGGGCCGCTGGGTTGGATTGGTGGGATGGCGGGGGCGGATGATGTTCGGGCGGGCGTGGATGGTGGGCGGTGCTGGGAAGGGTGGGGTTGATGGTGGACAAGGCGTGTGTGTTCTGCGAGATCATTCGGGGCGAGCATCCGGCGCATGTGGTGTTGGACGCTCCGGAGGCGATGGCGTTTCTGGACACGCGACCGCTGTTCAAGGGGCACACGCTGCTGGTGCCGCGGGAGCATCACGAAACGTTGATCGATCTGCCTGAAGAGCAGGTCGGGCCCTTCTTCGTCCAGGCGCGTCGGCTGGCGGCGGTGATGGAGAGCGAGCTCGGGGCGGCGGGATCGTTCGTGGCGGCCAACAATCGCATCAGCCAGAGCGTCCCTCACCTGCATGTCCATGTCGTCCCACGGAACCCGAAGGACGGGCTTAAGGGATTCTTCTGGCCTCGGCACAAGTACGAGTCCGACGAGGAGGCCGCGAAGTTCGCCGCCACTCTGCGTGCCGCGCTCGGCTGAGCCGACTCAAGAGCGACCACGGGTCGACTCAAGAGCACCACCGGCTGGTGCGTCTGTTGGCGAGAAGGCCAGGAAGTCCCCTGCGCGTGGGACGGGTGCCCCATGTGCGTGAAGTTTCGCTTCCGGCGGCTGCGCAGCGCTTCGGGTAGCTCGACGGTGCGCGCCGCAGCACTTGGGCGGAGGCTCCGGCCGTTGGAACTGAGGAGGCGGGGGCGGACTTGGGCGGAGGCTCCGAGCGTGAGGGCTGAGGGAGGCGTTGCGGCGGGGGCTTGGGCGGAGGCTCCGAGCGTGAGGGGTGAGGGAGGCGTTGCGGCGGGGGCTTTTCTTGCGGGTGCAGGGTGGCGGGGGCGGGGTCGCTGGGTCTAGTGGGTTCCCCAGGTGTAGGTCTGCTTGCGGAGCTTCAGGTAGACGAAGCTCTCGGTGGAGACGACGCCGGGGACGGCGCGGATGCGGCCGAGGAGTTCGAGGAGCTGCTCGTCGTCCTCGCAGACCAGTTCGACGAGGATGTCGAAGGAGCCGGCCGTGATCACGACGTAGTCGATGGCCTCGATGGCGGCGAGGGCGTCGGCGATCTTCTCCAGGTCGCCCTCGCACTTGACGCCGATCATCATCTGGCGGGAGAAGCCGAGCATGAGGGGGTCGGTGACGCCGACGATCTGCATGACGCCGGTGTCCAGGAGCTTCTGGACGCGCTGGCGGACGGCGGCCTCGGAGAGGCCGACGGCCTTGCCGATCGCGGCGTAGGAGCGGCGGCCGTCCTGCTGGAGCTGCTCGATGATCTGCTTGGCGGTCTCGTCGAGCGGGACGGCGGTGCGGCGGGCGCCGCCCGCGGGCGGGCGGCGCTCCGGGGAGCGGTCCGTCATGGTGCGTCTCCTTGCTGCGGCATCATGGGCTGGATGGGGGTTGGGGTGTGGATTCAGTCGTGAAACTCGATCGTAACAACGGAATCCCTTGTCAAAGCGGACAACCTCTGTAAGGGTCGGGCCAACGACGGTTCCGGCTGCGGTGGCCATCAGGGAAGGGGTCGGCGATGACCAGCGAGCAGGCGATCAGGCTGCGCAACTTTATCGGCGGCGAGTACGTCGACGCCAAGGACGGCGGGACGCTGGAGGTGGTCGACCCCAGCACCGGTGAGGTGTGGGCCGCCTCGCCCAACTCGGGCGCCGGTGACGTGGACGCCGCCTTCCGCGCGGCGGCCGACGCCTTCCCCGGCTGGCGGGACGCGACACCCAAGGACCGGTCCCTCGCGCTGCTCCGGTTCGCCGACGCCGTCGAGGCGCGCGCGGACGAGCTGGTCGCCGCCGAGTCGCGGGACACCGGCAAGCCGCTGCGGCTGACGGCGGACGAGGAGATCCCGCCGATGGTGGACAACCTGCGGTTCTTCGCCGGGGCCGGGCGCATCCTGGAGGGCAAGGCGACCGCGGAGTACATGGCCGACCACACCTCCTCGGTCCGACGCGAGCCGATCGGGGTGTGCGCGCAGGTCACCCCGTGGAACTATCCGATGATGATGGCGGTCTGGAAGTTCGGGCCGGCGATCGCGGCGGGCAACACGGTGGTGCTGAAGCCGTCCGACACCACTCCGGCGAGCACGCTGCTGCTCGCGGAGATCGCCGCGGAGTTCCTGCCGCCGGGCGTGTTCAACGTGGTGTGCGGCGACCGTGACACCGGACGGGCGCTGGTCGCGCACCCGACCCCGCAGATGGTGTCGATCACCGGCAGCGTCCGGGCCGGGATGGAGGTCGCCCGCGCGGCGGCCGACGACCTCAAGCGCGTCCACCTGGAGCTGGGCGGCAAGGCCCCGGTCGTGGTCTTCGACGACGCCGACGTCGAGTCCGCCGCCCAGGGCATCGCGGGGGCCGGGTTCTTCAACGCCGGGCAGGACTGCACCGCGGCGACGCGCGTCCTGGTGGCCGAGCGCCTGGCGGACGACTTCACCGCCGCGCTCGCCGAGGCCGCGCGCGGCACGACGGTCGGCCCGCCGAACCCCGACGCCGACGCCGACTACGGGCCGGTCAACAGCCAGGACCAGCTGGAGCGGGTCAAGGGGTTCATCGACCGCGCGCCCGACCACGCCCGCGTGGAGGCCGGCGGCGGGCGGGTCGGCGACCGCGGTTACTTCTTCGCCCCGACCGTCGTCAGCGGCCTGCGCCAGGACGACGAGATGGTCCAGAACGAGATCTTCGGCCCGGTCATCACCGTGCAGCGCTTCTCGGACGAGGAGCAGGCCGTGCGGTGGGCCAACGACGTCAGGTACGGCCTGTCCGCGAGCGTGTGGACCCGCGACCACGGCCGCGCCATGCGGATGACCAGGGCGCTCGACTTCGGGGCCGTCTGGGTCAACACGCACATCCCGTTCGTGTCGGAGATGCCGCACGGCGGCTTCAAGCACTCCGGCTACGGCAAGGACATGTCGATGTACGGAGTGGAGGACTACACCCGGATCAAGCACGTCATGCACTACATCGGCGCCTGACCCGGCGGTCGTCCGGCGGCCTGCCGGGCCAGGCCGCTCCGCACTCGGCCGACCCCGCGCCCGCTTCCGCTCCTGCCCCGGCCGCCGTCGGCGGGCGGGGCACCCGGCCGGGCGTTCCTGAGAACGCTCACCTCCCAGCCGCCCTGTCCGTCCCCTCCGCAGCCCGCCCCTCGGAACGAAGGGAGGGGCGACGTGGCGGGACGGGCGTCCTCCGGAACGCTGAGTCATGTCGTCCACCTCCCAGGCCCGCCCCCGCCACTGTCGTCCCGCCGGCCGGACCGGTCGGCGGGGCGGCGCGCCCGGTCGGGCGGACCGGCCACGGACGCCCGTCCGTTCGGGCCGGACTCTCCGCGCACCTTCGGCGGCAGGAAGATCCCGACCCCGAAGCCGCGCTCCGTCCTCGCGACTCGCAGGTGATCACGGTGCGGGCCGCCGGCCGGCGGGATTCCGGCGGCCGGGCAGGGCGGCCGTGCTCCGCCGGAGCACGGCGGACGGCACGTGCGTCGGTCGTCGGGGCGGAGGGCGGATCCGCTCCGGCGCATAGCATCTGGACGTCGCTTCGGCGCGTCCTCCCAGGTCGGACCCCCTCCCGGGACCGGCCGGCGGCCGAACCCCGCGCGGGAGAGGCCCACCCCCCAGGCGTTCCGTCCAGGGAGCGCCGCACTCCGATCCCCGTGAAGGACCGTGTCATGACCGAGACCCAGCACGCGCCCCTGCGCGACGACCCCGGGCGTGCCGGGGACGCCGTTCCCGCGATCGAGCTCGCCGGGGTGCGCAAGGAGTACCACGCGCACGGCGAGACCGTGCCGGCCGTCCGGAAGGTGGATCTCGCGATCGGGCAGGGCGAGTTCTTCTCCCTGCTCGGGCCGTCCGGCTGCGGCAAGACGACCACGATGCGGATGATCGCCGGCTTCGAGGAGCCGACGGCGGGCGAGGTCTACCTGCACGGCGAGTCCGTCACGGGGGTGCCCGCCAACCGGCGCGACGTGAACATGGTGTTCCAGTCGTACGCGCTGTTCCCGCACATGAGCGTGTTCGAGAACGTGGCGTTCGGGCTGCGCCGCAGGCGCACGCCCAAGGCCGAGATCGCCGAGCGCGTCGCCGCGATGCTGGAGATCGTCGACCTGGCCGGCCGGGAGAAGCGGCGTCCGGCGGAGCTGTCCGGCGGGCAGCAGCAGCGGGTCGCGCTGGCCCGGGCGCTGGTGAACCGGCCGCGGGCGCTGCTGCTGGACGAGCCGCTCGGCGCCCTCGACCTGAAGCTGCGCCAGGCCATGCAGGTCGAGCTGAAGCGGATCCAGCGCGAGGTCGGCATCACGTTCGTGTACGTCACGCACGACCAGGGCGAGGCCCTGACCATGTCGGACCGGATCGCGGTGATGAACGACGGGCTGGTCGAGCAGCTCGGGTCGCCGCGGGAGATCTACGAGCGCCCGGCCACCAAGTTCGTCGCCGGGTTCATCGGCACGTCCAACCTGCTGGGCGGGGAGGCCGTGGAGGGCGGGGCCGGGCAGGCGGTCCTGCGGCACGGGGACGGCGGACGCATCGTGGCGCTGCTGGGGGACGGGCGGAGCGTCACGGCCGGGGACGCCGTGGAGCTGACCGTCCGGCCGGAGAAGATGCAGATCACCGCGGACCGGCCGGACGACGGGCTGAGCCGGGTGCCCGGACGGGTCAGCGAGGTCGTGTACCTCGGCACCTCCACCAACTACAACGTCACGACGGACGGCGGCGCGGAGGTCGTGGTCTTCGTCCAGAACGCCATGAACGCCGAGGACGTCGCGCGCCGCGGCGACCGGGTGTGGCTGTCCTGGGAGCCGCAGCACTCCTACCTGCTCGGGAGCCCGGAGTGAGGGGCCGGCCGCGCCCGGCGCCGGACCCGGCCCTGCTGCGCGGGCTGACGACGCGGCGCGGGTTCCTCGGGGCCGTGGGGGCGGTGGCGGGCGCCGCCGCGCTCTCGGGGTGCGGCATCCCCGGACGGGGCGGGAACGGCGTCGTCACCCAGGCCGACATCGACGCGTACTGGCGCGGACGCACCGGGAAGGGCCATGTGAACTGGGCGAACTGGCCCGGCTACATGGAGGACGACCACTCGACGATCAAGCAGTTCAGCAAGGAGACCGGGATCTCGGTCACCTACAAGGAGGCCATCCAGGAGGCCGCGGACTGGTTCGGGAAGATCCAGGCGCCGCTGGCCGCGAACCAGTCGATCGGGTTCGACCTGATGGTGGTCACCAACGGCATCCAGTTCACCCAGCTGGTCGAGCTCGGCTACCTCGCGCCGCTCGACCACCGGCGGCTGCCGAACTTCGCCCGGTACGCGAGCGAGAAGGCGAAGCGGCGGGCCTACGACCCGCAGAACGTCTTCAGCGTCCCGTACATGTCGGGCCTGACGGGGATCGCCTACAACACCAGGTACGTGAAGGAGCCGATCACCAGCGTCCAGCAGCTCTTCGACCCGAAGTACAAGGGCCGGGTCGGGATGATGAGCGACTCGCAGGAACTCGGGAACTTCGGCATGTTCGCGGTCGGCGCCGATCCGGAGAAGTCCACCGAGGCCGACTGGAAGCGGGCCGGGGAGGTCCTGCGCGGCCAGCGCGACAAGGGGATCGTCCGCAAGTACTACGAGCAGGGCTACATCGACGCCGTCACCAAGGGCGACGTGTGGCTGACGATGGCCTGGTCCGGCGACGTGTACACGCTGTCCAGCCCCGACGTGAAGTTCGTGGTGCCCAAGGAGGGCGGCACCATCTGGAGCGACTGCATGATGCTGCCGAAGACCGCCGCCAACCCCGTGGACGCCATCCGGCTGATGGACTGGCTGTACGAGCCGCGCAACAACGCGCCGCTGACCGAGTTCATCAACTACGTCACGCCGGTGCCGGGCGTCCAGGACGTCATCAGGCGGCAGGCCGCGGCGGCCACCGGCAAGGACAAGGCGGACCTCGACCGGCTCGCGACCAGCCCGCTGATCTTCCCCAGCGCGGAGGAGTACGCCAAGCTGCGGACCTACCGGGCGCTCAGCAACGCCGAGCTGCCGCGCTACCAGAAGGTCTTCCAGACGATCCCGCAGGGGGCCTGAGCGATGGCACGGCTGCGCAAGGCGCTGACCCCGTACCTGATGATCCTGCCGGGCGGGCTGTGGATGGCGGTGTTCTTCGTCGTCCCGCTGGTGTTCATGCTCTCGGTGTCGCTGATGACCGGGAACATCATCGACGGGTTCAAGCAGACCTGGCACTGGCAGAACTACGCCGACGGGTTCCACACCTACGGCGACAAGCTGGTGCGGTCGCTCTGGTACGGCCTGCTGGCGACGGTCGCGTGCATCGCGCTCGCCTACCCGGCCGCCTACTGGATCGCGTTCAAGGGCGGACGGCGCAAGTCGACGTACCTGTTCCTGCTGCTCCTGCCGTTCTTCGTGTCGTTCGTGCTGCGGACGCTCGCGTGGAAGCTCGTCCTCACCGACAACGGGCCGCTGCTCGGACCGCTGCGGAGCCACGGGCTGCTGCCGAAGGACTTCCATATCCTGGACAGCGGGTTCGCCGTGGTCTCCGGGCTGACCTACAACTTCCTGCCGTTCATGGTGCTGCCGATCTATGTGGCGCTGGAGCGGATCGACTACCGGGTCATCGAGGCGTCCTACGACCTGTACGCGGGCCGGACGCAGGCGTTCCTGCGGGTCGTCCTGCCGCTGTCGCTGCCGGGCGTGTTCGCCGGGGTGATCATGACGTTCGTGCCGGTGGCGTCCGACTACGTCAACTCCGAGGTGCTCGGCGGCCCGAACAACGTGATGATCGGCCACATCATCCGCACCGAGTACTTCGACAACAGCTCGTACGCGCTGGCGTCGGCGCTGTCGTTCTCGCTGATGGCGCTGCTGCTCGTCGGGATCTTCGCCTACGCCCGGGCGCTGGGCACCGAGGACGTTCTGGAGGCGGCGGGACGATGACCACGACACTGGACAAGCCACAGAAGCCGCGCAAGCCGGAGCAGTCGGCCGCCGTCCGGCGTCGGCGGCGCCGGATCGAGCGGGACGGCCTCGGGCTGCGGATCTACACCTGGCTGATCATCGCGTGGCTGATGCTGCCCATCGCCATCATGATCGTGTTCGGGTTCAACGACACCCACAGCAAGCAGAACTTCCAGTGGGAGGGCTTCACGCTCCGCTGGTACCGGCACCTGTTCGACAAGGGCGACCTCACCCGGGCGCTCTGGAACTCGCTCTCGATCGCGCTGCTCAGCACCGTGATCACGACCGTCCTCGGGACGTTCGCCGGGCTCGCGCTCGGCCGGTTCCGGTTCCGCGGCAAGGGCGTGACGAACCTGGTGCTGTTCGCCGCGATCTCCTGCCCGGAGATCGTCATGGGCGCGTCGCTGCTCTCGATGTTCGTCAGCCTCGACCTGCCGCGCGGCTACTGGACGGTCCTGCTCGCGCACGTCATGTTCTCGATCTCGTTCGTCGCGGTGACCGTCCGGGCCCGGGCGGTCGGCCTGGACCCGCGGGTGGAGGAGGCCGCCAAGGACCTGGGGGCCGGACCGGTCGCGACGTTCCGGCTGGTCACCCTGCCGATGATCATGCCGGGCGTGATGTCGGGGGCGCTGCTCGCCTTCGCCCTGTCGGTCGACGACTTCGTCATCACCAACTTCACCAGCGGCTCGACGGTGACGTTCCCGCTGTGGGTGTACGCCTCCACCCGCACCGGCACGCCGCCGCAGGTCAACGTGATGGGAACCCTGATCTTCGCGGCCGGCGTGGTGCTGGCCGTGATCTCCGCCCGGCGCGGCGCGCGCCGCACCTGACCGCCGGCGCGCCGTCCGCGCCCCCGACCGGGACGGACGGCGCGCCGCGGGTGGCCGGGCACGAC
>NZ_QURH01000115.1 GCF_003428695.1 Actinomadura logoneensis | reverse complement strand
CGGCCCCGCCTGGAGGCCGCCGCGCCCGGGGTGATGCGGGAGTCCCTACGCGGGAGTGCTTCCCTACGGGAAGCGGATGTACGCCGGGGTGGTCAGGAACTCGGAGTACTCGTCCGCGAGCGTGACCTCCTTGAACAGCGCCACGGCCTCGTTGAAGCGCGGCTCGTTGTAGGCGTCGCCCAGCTCGGCGCGGATGTTGGCGAGCTCCTCGTCCAGCAGCCGCTCGACCAGCTCGCGGGTGACCGTCTCGCCCTCCTTGAGCGTCACGCCGTTGCGGATCCACTGCCAGACCTGCGAGCGGGAGATCTCGGCGGTCGCCGCGTCCTCCATCAGGTTGTGGATCGCGACCGCGCCCGAGCCGTTCAGCCAGGTCGCGAGGTAGCGCAGCGCCACGTCGATGTTGTTGCGCAGGCCCGCCTCGGTGATGTCGCCCGGCGTCGCCTTGAAGTTCAGCAGGTCGGCCGCCGAGACCTTGACGTCCTCGCGGAGCCGCTCGCGCTGGTTCGGCCGGTCGCCGAGGACGCCGTCGAACACCTCGCGGCAGACCGGCACCAGGTCGGGGTGCGCGACCCAGGACCCGTCGAATCCGTCGCCCGACTCGCGCGTCTTGTCCGCCCGGACCTTCTCCAGCGCGACCTTGTTGACCTCGGCGTCCTTGCGGGACGGGATGAACGCGGCCATGCCGCCGATCGCGTGCGCGCCGCGCTTGTGGCAGGTGCGCACGAGCAGTTCGGTGTAGGCGCGCATGAACGGCGCGGTCATCGTGATCGCGTTCCGCTCGGGCAGCACGTAGTCGGCGCCCCGGTCCCGGAACTTCTTGATCACGCTGAACAGGTAGTCCCAGCGGCCCGCGTTCAGCCCGGCGGAGTGGTCGCGCAGCTCGTAGAGGATCTCCTCCATCTCGAACGCGGCCGGGATGGTCTCGATCAGGACGGTCGCGCGGATCGTCCCGCGCGGGATCTCCAGGGTGTCCTGCGCCAGGTTGAAGGCGTCGTTCCAGAGGCGGGCCTCCAGGTGCGACTCCATCTTGGGCAGGTAGAAGTACGGGCCCTTGCCCTTGGCGAGCTGGCGGCGCGCGCAGTGGAAGAAGTACAGGCCGAAGTCGAACAGGGAGCCGGACATCGGCTCGCCGTCCACCAGCAGGTGCTTCTCCTCCATGTGCCAGCCGCGCGGGCGGACGACGATGGTGGCGAGCTCGGCGTCGTCCTTGAGGGCGTAGGACTTGCCGCTCCTGTCGTCGGTGAAGTCGATCGTGCGGTCGAGGGCGTCCCGCAGGTTCAGCTGGCCCTCGATCATGTTCGTCCACAGCGGCGTGTTGGCGTCCTCGAAGTCCGCCAGCCACACCTTCGCGCCCGAGTTCAGGGCGTTGATCGTCATCTTCCGGTCGGTCGGGCCGGTGATCTCGACGCGGCGGTCCCGCAGGCCCGGCGCCGGGTCGGCGACGCGCCAGCTGTCGTCGGTGCGGATCTCGGCCGTCTCCGGGAGGAAGTCCAGCGTGCCGCCCGCCGAGAGCCGCTCCTGGCGCTCCTCGCGGGCCTTCAGCAGCTCCTTGCGGCGCCCGCCGAACTCGCGCTGCAGAGTGGCGAGCAGGCCGAGAGCCTCGGGGGTGAGGATCTCGTCGTAGCGCTCGCCCAGAGGTCCCCGGACCTCGACACCGTCGGTCATGGTGCCCGCCCTTCCGTGTGTTCGTACGTCTGCGTGTCGTGCGTCTGCGTGTCGTGCGTCTGCAATGTCGTGCGTCTGCGTGTCGTGCTTCTGCGTGTCCGTACGGCCGCGTGCCCGGCCGCGCCTCGCGGCCACCGCACCCGCCTCCGGGGTCGAATTTCGCCTGGCGAAATTCGACTTCTGTTATGTGGAGTACGCTACTCGCCGGTACGGATCCGGGTCAAAGCGGGGGTCTCTGGAGGAAACTCCCCCCGCCGGGGACGGGATAATCGGGTGACCTGCCGGAGCGCCGCGTGGGACGATCCCTCCGAAGCGCGCGGGAGGACCGCGGGAGCCGCCGGACGGCCCGGACGGGCACATCGCGGGGATGCCGTGGTGCAGCGCGGGTACGAGCCGTCGTGGGGAATCGATCGGGTTCCTACGGCGTTTGACAGAGGGCCTATGACTGAACCTTTCTCTGAACACCGCACCGACGACGTCCTCGACGACCTCGCCGGCCTCGACGCCCATGACGGGGACGAGCCCATGACCGGGGAGCTCGACCTCGAGGAGCGCCGGGCGCTGCGCCGTGTCGCGGGACTGTCCACCGAACTCGAAGACGTCAGCGAGGTCGAGTACCGGAAGCTGCGCCTGGAGCGCGTGGTCCTGGTCGGCGTCTGGACCGAGGGCACCGCCGAGGACGCCGAGAACTCGCTCCGCGAACTGGCGCTGCTCGCCGAGACCGCCGGATCGCAGGTCCTGGAGGGCCTCACCCAGCGCCGCTCCCGGCCGGACGCGGCGACCTACATCGGCTCCGGCAAGGCCCAGGAGCTGCGGGACGTCGTGATCGCCACCGGCGCCGACACGGTGATCTGCGACGGCGAGCTGGCCCCGAGCCAGCTGCGCCACCTGGAGGAGATCGTCCAGGTCAAGGTCATCGACCGCACCGCGCTGATCCTCGACATCTTCGCCCAGCACGCCAAGAGCCGCGAGGGCAAGGCGCAGGTCGAGCTCGCCCAGCTGAACTACCTGCTGCCGCGCCTGCGCGGCTGGGGCGGCAACCTGTCCCGGCAGGTCGGCGGGCGCGCCGCGGGCGGCGTCGGCATCGGCGGCCGAGGCCCCGGCGAGACCAAGATCGAGCTGGACCGGCGCCGGATCCGCACCCGGATGGCCAAGCTGCGCCGCCAGATCGCCGAGATGGGCAAGGCCCGCGACACCAAGCGCGGCGAGCGCCGCCGCAACATGGTGCCCGCCGTCGCCATCGCCGGCTACACCAACGCGGGCAAGTCGTCCCTGCTCAACCGGCTCACCGGGGCGGGCGTGCTGGTGGAGAACGCCCTGTTCGCCACCCTGGACCCCACCGTCCGGCGCGCCACCACGCCGTCCGGCCGGGCCTACACGCTCGCCGACACGGTCGGGTTCGTCCGGCACCTCCCGCACCAGCTGGTGGAGGCGTTCCGCTCCACTCTGGAGGAGGTCACCGACGCGCACCTGGTCGTGCACGTCGTGGACGGCTCCGACCCGAACCCCGAGCTCCAGATCGACTCGGTCCGCGAGGTGTTCCGGGAGATCGGCGCCGACTCGCTGCCCGAGCTCATCGTGATCAACAAGGCGGACGCGGCGGACCCGCTGGCCATCGCCCGGCTGCGCCGGCGCGAGCCGCACAGCGTCGTCGTCTCGGCCCGCACCGGGCAGGGCATCGAGGAGCTGCGGGAGGCCATCGAACGCGACCTCCCCACCCTCGCGCGCGAGGTCCGCGTCCTGCTCCCGTACGAGCGGGGCGACCTGGTGACGGCCGTGCACGAGCGGGGCGAGGTCCTCAAGCAGGAGCACGAGGCGGCGGGCACCGTCCTGCTGGCCCGCGTCCCGGAGGACCTGGCCGCCGAACTCACCCGCTACGAGGACCCGGTTCCCGCCTCGTCCTGACGACCCCTGAGGGCAGGCGGGCTCGGACCGCCTGGCCTCCGGGGGCTTGGTGAACGTTTCAGAGGACCCTCGGGGCAGATCATCGCCCCGAGGGTCCTCTGGCGTTTACGGACGCGAAGTTCTGCGCGGGGCGAGGGCCTGTTCGAGCGCCACGGCGAGCGCCGACCGGCGAGGGCCTGTTCGAGCGCCACGGCGAGCGCCGACCGCTAAGTGTCGGCGCTGGTGCCGACGGCCGGTGCCGACGGCGAGTGCCGACGGCGAGTGCTGACGGCGAGTGCTGATGGCCGGTTACGTCGGCGGCTTAGCTGAACGTTCGCTGGACGGCCCGGACCGTCCTCCGGCTGGTCCGGGCGTTGGAGCCGGGACGCGCGGACATCCGCGTTTGCGACCCGGCGCCCCTTCACGGAAAGCTTCACGAAGCACGGACTCGGAGAACGGGTGCGGTCGTACGATGGTGCGGTCGCACCCGTTCTCTGATCGTTTCCGGAGCCGTCCGGCCGCCGGCAGGTGACAGCTTCTCCATTCCGCTTGACGGGTCTGCCGGAATCCGTACGGTCGTAGGACTAAGGGTGGGGTGATGGCGGCGATGCGGTGCGTCCCGGTATTTGGCGGCTTATTGGATGTTGGGCGGGTTATGGCCGGATGCCAGTCATGGATGACCTGGTCCCACGTCCGGGAACGCCGTCGCCACCGGGGAACTTTCCGGCGGGGCGCGGCGTTGGCCGGGCGAAGGTTGTCCGCCGGGCCTTCAGTGCACTACCGTGACGAAACCGATATCTCCGGTCTCGTTGCTCAAGGTGATCCGCGGATCACCCCTTCCCCCAGAGATGAACCGCCGGCACCCAGTCGGCGTTCCGTATCGAGAGCAGGTGGCCCAGTCCATGGCGTCAGACCGCACGCCGCGCGGCGTTCCCACCCCCACCGGGCGGTGACCCCGTGACGGTCAGGCTGCTCACTAACATCGGACGTCTCTGGACGGGCACCGACGTCTGCAGCAACGCCGCCGTCCTGATCCACGACGACCGCATCGTGTGGGCGGGTCCGGCCTCCGACCTGCCGCAGAGCGTCCCCGGCATCATCGACGACATCGTCGACGTCGACCACGTGGAGAACCTCGGCGGCGGCCTGGTCACGCCCGGCCTCATCGACGCCCACGCGCACCCGGTCTACGCGGGCAACCGCTGGGCCGAACTCGCGATGCGCACCAGCGGCTCGTCCCATTCGGCCATCGCGGCGGCGGGCGGCGGCGTCAACTCCACCGTCACCGTGACCCGCGGAACCGACCCCTGGACGCTGTGCAACGGCGTCCGCGAACGGCTCCGGCAGTGGATCCTCGCGGGCACCACCACCGTCGAGGCCAAGACCGGCTACCACCTCACCCGCGACGGCGAGCTCGCCGACATCCGGATGCTGCGGTCGCTGGAGTCCGAGCCGTCCATGCCGCGCATCCACGCCACCTTCCTCGCCGCGCACATCCTGCCGCCGGAGTACTTCGGCCGCCGCCGCGACTACATCGAGGCCGTCCGCCAGTGGGCCGGCGACGCCGCCGTCGCGGGCGCCGACTCCATCGACGTGTACTGCGACGAGGGGCACTTCACCGCCGAAGAGGCCCGCATCCTGCTGCTGACCGGCAAGCGCAGCGGGCTCAAGGCGCGCATGCACGCCTGCGCCAACGAGCGCGTCGGCGCGGCGCAGGTCGCCGCCGAGGTCGGTTGCGCGTCCGCCGACCTGCTCACCCAGGCCAACGACGACGACGTGAAGGCCCTCGCGCACGCGGGTGTCACCGCGACCGTGTGCCCCGGCAGCTCCCTCAACTCGTCGCGCCCCGCGGCGCCGGTGCGCGCGATGCTCGACCGCGGCGTCACCGTCGCGCTCGGCACCGACCACAACCCCGGCCAGTGCGGCATCACCTCGATGCCGCTGGTCATCGGCCTCGCCGTCGCCATGTACGGCCTGTCGGTCACCGAGGCCCTCCGCGCCGCCACCCTCGGCGGCGCCGCCGCCCTGCGCGTCGGCGACCGCGGGTCCCTCGCCCCCGGCATGCTCGCCGACCTCGTCCTGTGGGACGCCGACCACGAGGGCGCGTTCGCCTGGGCCTTCGGTCTGCGGGCGCTCCGCGTGTGGCGCGGCGGCGTGCCCGTCCAGCCCTGACCGCCGACCGCGCGCCGGATACGGCTCCGGCGCGGTCGCGGTCTCCCGCCGTCCGAGCGCATCCGCTCCGGTTCGACGCTGTCGGACGGTTTGCCCTGTTTCGATCGGCTAGGGGCGGGTGTCCGGGGGTAGCCTCACCCCCATGGGCAGCGCGGTAGCGGTCGTCACGGACTCCTCGTCCCACCTTCCCCCGGACCTCGCCGACCGGCACGACGTCACGGTCGTCCCGCTGCAGCTCGTGATCGGCGGCGAGGTCCGCGACGAGGACCGGGCCGCGACCGCCGAGAGCGCGCGTGTGCTGCGCGAACGCCACCGCGTCACGACGTCCCGGCCGTCCCCGGAACGTTTCGCCTCGGTTTACCGGGCCGCCGCCGACGCGGGCGCCACCGCCGTCGTGTCGGTGCACCTGTCGGCCTCGATGTCGGGAACGGTCGAGGCCGCGCGCCTCGCCGCGACCGGATCGCCGGTGCCCGTCCACGTGGTCGACTCGGGCAGCATCGGCATGGGCCTGGGCTTCGCCGTCCTGTCCGCCGCCTCGGAGGCGCGAGGCGGGGGAACGCCCGCCGAGGTCGTGGCCGCCGCGCGCCGCCGCGCCGCCCTCACGCGCTCGCTGTTCTACGTCGACAACCTCGAACACCTGCGCCGGGGCGGACGCATCGGCGCTGCCGCCAACCTGCTGGGCTCCGCCCTCATGGTGAAGCCGCTGTTGGGCATCTCGGCGGGACGCATCGTGCCGTTGGAGAAGGTGCGCACGACATCCCGGGCGCTGGCCCGGCTGGCCGACCTCGCCGTTGCCGAAGCCGCGGACCGGCCGGTGGACCTGGGCATCCAGCACCTCGCCGCCGCGGCGCGCGCCGAAACGCTCGCCGCCGCACTCCGAACCCGCATCCCGAACGTGGTGGACGTCTACGTGGGCGAAGTCGGCCCGGTCATCGGCGCCCACGTCGGCCCCGGCATGATGGGCGTGGTGGTCGCCCCGCAGCTCTGACACCGAACTGCGTACCGGGGCCTGCCCCGCCATGTACTCCCGCTGTCAGCAGATAGGGGTCATATCGGGGGATTGCTCCGCTAAGCGCGCCTGACTCCGAACAATGAGCCGCATCACGCACACAGAGTCAGCGACTTGGCCAGGAAAAACACGGACGTCCGGAGTTGTGGTTCCGGTCGTCCGAAAAGGAATCCTGAGGCCGAGGAGATCGATCTCGATCGTACCGAGTGAGTAACTTCGCCACCAGGGAGAATGGCGGTTATCCACAGTTCGGGGCAGCGCTTTCACTGGACGCTCACAGCCTCCTAACGTCCTATGCATGGACGTTTTCGACACAGCGGCCCCACCGTCCGCTCACGTGCGCTCAGGCCCCACCCGCCCCGTTTTCCCCACGGCGTCAGACCAAGCCCTGAGTGATTTCTTTGCGACCGAGACGGCCCACGCCGGGGAAGAGGTCGCCGGTATCCACTCCGGCGCGAGCGAGCGTCCCGCCCGGTGGACGGAGGCAGCGGCCGAACCGGGAGCGGACGCGCTGAGGCCCCCGCGCCTGCGCCAGCTGGACGCCGAACCACCACCCGACGCCGCCCCGAGATCCTCGAAACGCCGCCCGGTCAGATCTCCTTCCGCAGTCCGCGATCACCATGACGGCTCTCACTCCGCCGAGCCGGTCTCCAAACGCCTCCTGACCCGCGCCAAGGGCCTCCTGGAGCGCGACCGCCTGGATCCGGGCATGGGCGGTGTACGCGCCCTCGTCATCGTCGGGGCCGTCGCGGTGCTGGTGGCGGTCGGCTACCTGTGGATGGCGCGTCCGCGCCCCGAACCGGTGACGACCGCCGCCGCCACAACACCCTCGTTGTCGGTGACGGCGAGCGGGCCGCCGTCCGGCGTCCCGAGCGGTGGCACCCAGCTGGTGGTCCAGGTGATCGGCAAGGTGCGCCGTCCGGGAGTGCTGACCCTCGCCGCCGGTTCACGGGTCGCGGACGCTCTCAACGCCGCCGGCGGTGTACGCGCAGGCGCCGACACGGGCGCCCTGAACCTCGCCCGCAAACTCATGGACGGTGAGCAGATCGCCGTCGGAATCCGTCCGCCCGCCCCCGCACCCGGGCAGGGCCCGGCCCCGCCCGGCGGCCCGACCTCCGGCGCCTCCTCCGGTTCGTCCGGAGCCTCCGCGTCCCCGCTGGACCTGAACACGGCGACGGCCGAACAACTCGACCAGTTGCCCGGTGTCGGCCCGGTCCTCGCCCGTCGCATCATCGACTACCGCACCCAGCACGGCCCGTTCCGCACCGTCGACCAGCTCCAGGACGTCCCCGGCATAGGAGCCCGCCGCCTGACCGACCTGAAACCCCTGCTCACCGCCCCGGGATGACTCCCTTCCAGAAAACACTCAGCCCCAGCCGCTCGCCCCCGGCGTCCCGCCCTTGACCAGCATCCCCAGGAAGGCTGGACGCGCGCTGTGCTTCAGCTCGGCTGTGCACGCCCAGTGTCCACGCCCGCATATCAACTACTCGCCGGAAGTTCGAGGAGGCCAGCCCGGCCGTACCTGAGCCCAGCCGTCTGCTCCAAGCGTCCATGCCCACGACCACCACTTGCCGGAAGACCCAGCAACCCATCCGGCGGGACCCAAGCCGAGCTGCCCGCGTGGCGCTCATCCCACGAGCCATCGTTCGCCGGAACTGCTGAGGACACCAGGCCGGTAGCGCTCAAGCTCAGCCGCGCCCCACGTCCATGCTCACGAAACCGCCCCTTGTCGGAAGGAGGAAGATGAGGTCACGCAACGAAGAGCCGCCGTCCGACGACCCACCTCTGTCATCCCCGGCAGTCGCCTCCGCCCCCAGGGACGCTTCCGCCTCCGGGGACGCTTCCGCCTCCAGGGATGTCTCCGCCCTGGGCGCCTCCGCTACGAGGGTTGGCTTCGCCTCCCGAGGCGGCTCGGTGACAGCTCGCGGGGTCGCGCTAGAGGAAGACGACCCGGCAGCCGAGGTCGATCTGCGCCTGGTCGCTCCCGCCTTCGGCGCGTGGGCTGGAGCCTTCGTCTGCCTCGGACAGGCCGCATCGACGTGCTACATCCTGGCCGTCGCCTGCGCCCTGGTAGCAGGCGGCCTCCTGCTCCGTGCCCGGCGGAGAGGGGAGAAGGGCAGGTCGCGCGTCTCTGGGAGCGGAGTCCAGAAGGAGCGCAACGTCCATGAGTCGCCATTCGCCGGAACTACCGAGGACGCGAACTCGGCAGCACACGAGTTCAGCCGCGTGCCCTCAGCATCCACCCCCGCTTCCGGGACTTGTGGGGACGGAGGGGGCAGGTCTGCCGAGAAGGAGAGGGAGAGGGATAGGGGCGGCGGTTGGCTCGCGGGGAGCGGCCGTCGTCTCGGTGGAAGGCGTAGGGGCGACTGGAGCGGGGTCTTGGGAGGCTGGGCGGTGGTCGGGGGAGTGGGGCTGCTCTGTGCGGCGGCTTCGGCCACCGGCGTCGGGCTCCGGACGTCCGCCGTGCGGTCGGGGCCGGTGTTCGCGGACGCGCGGGCGCATCGCAGCGCGGCGATGGTCGTCGCCGTGGCGGGCGATCCGAAGGTCAAGCGTGTCGGCGGGCGGGAACTGGTGATCGTCCGGGCGCGGGTCGAGCGCGTCGAGGGACGCGAGGGGCTGGTTCGGACGAGGGTCCCGGTCCTGCTGCTCGCGTCCGGACGGGAGTGGAGCAGGCTGATCCCGAGTATGAAGGTGAGGTGCGCTGGTCGCCTCGTTCCGCCCAAGCATGCGGAGCTGCTGGCGGGGGTCGTCCTTGTTCGGGGGCCGCCGTCCGTGGTCGGGGGACCGTCGGGCCTTCAGCGGACGGCCGGTGCCATCCGCGCGAAACTGAGGCAGGCGGCGAACGTCCTGCATCCGGACGCTCGCGGCGTGCTCCCCGCCATGGTCGTCGGAGACACCTCGCGCCTCGATCCGGACCTCGCCGAGGACTTCACGACGGCCGGACTGAGCCACCTGCTCGTCGTCTCCGGTGCGAACCTGGCGATCGTCGTCGGAGCCGTCCTGGCGCTCTGCCGGATGGCGGGCCTCGGCAGGCGCGGCGCGCCGATCATCGCCGGGCTCGCGGTCATCGGCTTCGTCGTGGTCGCCCGCCCCGACCCGAGCGTGTTGCGCGCGGCCGTCATGGCGACCGTCGGCCTTCTGGCCTTGTTCACCGGCCGGCCGCGCCAGGGAGTCCCCGCGCTGGCCGGGGCCGTGCTCCTGCTCGTCCTGGTCGATCCGGAGCTGAGCCGGTCGTACGGGTTCGCGCTCTCGGCAGCCGCGACCGCGGGCCTGCTCATCCTCGCGCCGCCCTGGCGGGAACGCCTGCGGCGCAGGCTGCCCGACCGGATCGCGGACGCCGTCGCGGTGGCGGTGGCCGCCGAACTGGCGGTGGCGCCGATCCTGGTGATGATGTCGGGCGAGCTGGGCGTGGTCTCGATCGCCGCCAACCTGCTCGCCGACCCCGCCGTGGCACCCGCCACGCTGTTCGGCGCCGCGGGCGCCGTGGTCGCGCCGTTCTCCCCGGGCCTGGCCGGGCTGATCCTCTGGCCGGCGGAGTACCCGGTCCGGTGGATCATCTGGGTCGCACGGACGGCCTCGGCGCTGCCCTATGCCACCCTGCCCTGGGCGAGCGGCGCGCTGGGAGCGGTCGGGCTGCTCACCGCGGGAGCCATCACCGTCGCGATGCTGCGGTCGCGACGTCTGCGCCTCCTGTTCGCCGCCGCGATCGCGGGGACTCTGGCGGGCGTCGTGTGCATGAACGTCCTCGCCCCCGGCTGGCCGCCTCCAGGCTGGCAGCTCGTCGCGTGCGATGTCGGCCAGGGCGACGGCCTCGTTCTGGCGGCAGGACCGGGAAGCGCGGTCGTGGTGGACGCGGGACCGGAACCCAGCGCCATCGACGGCTGCCTGCGCCGTCTGCGTGTCCGGGAGGTGCCGCTCCTGGTGTTGACCCATCCGCACGCCGACCACATCAACGGGGTGCCGGGCGTCCGGCACGGCAGGCGCGTCGGACTGGGCCTGGTCACCCCGCTGGGATTCGGCCGCGAGGCCCGGTTCGCGGGCGGCGTCCCCATACGTCCCGCTCAGCCGGGCGAGACGTGGCATCTCGGAGACCTCTCCCTGACCGTCCTCGCCCCGCCGGTGACCGGACCCCGCCTCACCGCGCAGGGCGACGGAACGATCATTAACAACGCGAGCATCGTCCTGGTCGCGTCCCGGCCCGGGTTCAGCGCGTTGCTGCCGGGCGACGTCGAGACGGAGGCCCAGGAAGCGCTGGTGCCGTCGTTGCCGCACGTCCAGGTCCTGAAGGTCCCGCACCACGGCTCCCGCAGCCAGCACCGCCCCTTCCTGGCCGCCGCCCACGCCTCCATCGGCCTGGTCTCCGTCGGAAAGGACAACGACTACGGCCACCCGTCCCCGCACACCGTCGGCCTCCTCCAGCACCTGGGTGTTCGCGTCCTCCGCACCGACCAGCAAGGAGACATAGCCGTAGTCCGAACCCGCGCAGGCCTGGCCACCGTCGCCCGCCACTGATCCCCCCAGCCGACCGGACGCCTGACGGTACCGAGGGGTGCGCCTTCGTAGGTTCGGCCGTACAGGCCAAGGACGCGCTGGATCTCGGCACGGAAGTCCGGGCCCCGAATGAAGATTCAGGTCTGGTGCTGCCAGCGCTTGAGCGCGTCCTGGCAGAGCCAGCGCCGCACGGTGGACGCCGAGACAGTGTCGGTGACGCGGCGCGCGGCCAGCTCGGCGGCCAGTTCCAGGCACGACCAGCGTGCCAGCGGCGTCCCGGTCTGGGCCGGGAGTTGTCGGGTGTGGGCGCTGAGGGGTGTCGGTGATGTCCTGCGTGCAGGCAGTTCGGCGGCCGGTTCCGGGCGCGTCCAGCGTGCCCGCGTCATCCGGGTCTGGGCCGGAAGTTGGCAGGCCAGGGCCTTGGCCTTGGTGGCCTGCGCGGGGGGTGAGGCGGGCCGGGCGTTCGCTGCGTTTGCTGTCGGGCCGGGCCGGCAGGCCACCGCTGGCGAACCGGTCCCGTCTGGCGCGCAGGGTGTCCGTGTGTGCGGAGTCCTGTGAACGTTGGTTGCCTTCTTCAGCCGTTGCCGGTCGGCGACGGGCAGCAGATGGAACGGCGGCAGGAGCAGGTGAGGCAGACGGGCCGATCGGCGGAAGTGGATCAATGTCATGGGGGGCTTGCTCATGCCGTGTCGTGGGGGAGGGAGTCCAGGGTGCTGAGTTCTTCCTCCGACAGGCGTAGGGAGCCGGCGCTGACGTTCTGGACTAGGTGGTCGAGGTCGCCGGTGCCGGGGATGGCCAGGACGTGGGAACCCTGGTGCAGCGTCCACGCCAGCCGGATCTGCGCTGGGCCGACGCCGTGGGCACGGGCGATCGTGCGCTCCTGCGGGTGGTGGTCGGTGGTCGCGCCGGCGGTGCGTCCGGCGCCGGCGATCGAGTAGAACGGCACGAACGCGATGCGGCGTTCACCGCAGAGGTCCAGGAACGCCCTCTGCTCGCGGGATGCGCCGATACCGTACATGTTCTGGACGCAGACCACCGGCGCGATGGCCTGGGCCTCGGCGAGGTGGTGAGGGCGGACGTTGGACAGACCCAGGTGACGGATGAGTCCGGCCTCGCGCAGTTCGGCGAGCGCGCCGAAGCGTTCGGCGATCGAGTCGGTGCCGACGATGCGCAGGTTCACCACGTCGAGGTGGTCGCGGCCGAGCCGGCGCAGGTTCTCCTCGACCTGGCCGCGCAGTTGCCCGGGGGTGGCGTGCGGCAGCCACCCGCCCGAGGGATCGCGGCCCGGCCCGACCTTGGTGGTGATGACGAGGTCGTCCGGGTAGGGGGCCAGCGCCTGGTTGATCAGTTCGTTGGCCGAGCGCAGCGCCGAGAAGTAGAACGCGGCGGTGTCGATGTGGTTCACGCCGAGCTCGACCGCGCGGCGCAGCACACGGATCGCCTGGTCGCGGTCGCGTGGGACGGCGTCGTCCGCGAACGCCTCACCGTGCTGCGGCAGGCGCATCGCGCCGAAACCGATCCGGTTGACCGTCAGGTCGCCGAGCTTCCAGGTGCCCGATGCCGCTGCGCTGATCGTCTGTGGGGTCATGGCGGGATGATCTCCGCACGGTAGGCTGACCCGCCATCCATTCGTACATGCCTGAATCTGTTGAGGGTGGTCGTCCTGGCGGAGCTGGCGTTCTCGACGAGCGATCTGGCGCAGGTGCGGTTCGCCGTCTCAGCGATGTGGGAAATCGCGCCCAGCTTCCGACTGCTGAGGTCCGGCACTCCGCATCCGGTCCACCGGCCCTGGGTCGACCAGGTACGGCCGCGCTGGGTGGCCGCCGGGCTGGACCGGGGATGGCTCTGCGAGCTGATCCCGCCCACCGCCGGCTACGTCCCCTACTTTCTCAACCCGGCTCCCGCCGGACCGGCCCCCACCCCGGCGGCGGAGCGGGAGGCGATCCTGGCCGCGTCCGCCGACCGGGTACGCCAGGACCTCGACCATCTGGCCCGCCACCAGGGAACCCTCGGCCGCCGGCTACGAGCCCTGCACAACGACCCACAGGGTCTCCTGGGCAAGGTCACAGAGGAGATCGAAACCTACTGGGAACTGGCACTCGCCCCCTACTGGGCCCGAATCCGGGCAGTCCTGGACGCGGACATCCTCCACCGGGCCCGGCTGGCCGCCGAGCGCGGCGCGGGCCACCTCCTCAACGACCTGCACACGTCGCTGAGCTGGGACGACAACGCGCTGCGGATGGCCCGCAGAAAGCAGCCACTGGTCCGCACGACGGCAGGCGCGGGACTGGTGCTGATCCCCTCCGCCTTCACCGGACCAGGGCTGCGCACCCGAACGACACCGCCGGATCCACCCCAACTCGCCTATCAGGCACGCGGTGTCGGCTCACTCTGGCAGGCACGGCCCGTCACACGAACCGACCCGCTCTCCGCCGTGCTGGGCCGCTCACGGACCCTGCTGCTGACCGAGTTGGAGATCCCGGCCTCGACCACGCAACTGGCCCGCCGCACCGGCCTTTCCCCCGCGGGGGTGTCCCAAAATCTCACCGCGCTGCGCAACGCGGGCCTGGTCAGCGCCCACCGCGTCGGCCGTTCCGTCCTCTACGCCCGCACTACCGCAGCCGAAACCCTCCTACAAGCGGCCTCCGCCTGACCTCACGTCGGCCCCCGAAGTCCTTTCAGAGCCGTCCACTCGGTTTTCGGCAAGCAGGCCAGGCTCCTCATCCTCCAAGCTCAACTCTTCACCCGCCATCAGGCGCCAGCAGCAGGTCCTTCCAGATGCCACCCGTGTCGAAGGCCGAGCAGGTCGGAGAGTTGGCGCGTCGTGGCCCCGTCCTGGGAGGGGAGACCGTGTTGGGTCCTGTTTGGGGGCGGGCGCGCGGGGGCCGCTCGTGTCAGAGGCCGGACGCGGCTGGGCCACGCGTGGTGGGGGACCGGGCAGGTGGGGAAAGGAGGTCAGCGGGTGGAGCGGGCGGCGACTATGTCTGACACCGCTTTCTCCAGTGCGTACGCGGGGTCGGCCGCGCCGCCCTTGACCTGGGCGTCGGCGTCGGCGACGACGGTCAGGGCTCGGGCCACGCCGTCTCCGGACCAGCCGCGCAACTGGCGCTGCACACGGTCGATCTTCCACGGGGGCATGCCCAGTTCCTTGGCCAGCGACGCACCCCGCGCCCCGCGAGGTGCACCGCCGACCTTGGCCAGCCCGCGCACGCCCTGCGCCAGCGCGCTCACGATCAGAACCGGAGCCACGCCCGTCGCGAGCGCCCACCGCAACTGTTCCAGCGCGTCCGCGAGCTGCCCCTCGATCGCCTTGTCCGCGACCGTGAAGCCGCTGACCTCGGCGCGTCCCCGGTAGTAGCGGGCGATCGCGGCGTCATCGACCTTCCCGCCGGTGTCCGCCACCAACTGGCTGGCGGCGGCGGCCAGTTCCCGCAGGTCGTTGCCGACCGCGTCCACCAGCGTCCGTGCTCCGTCGGCGGAGATCTTCCCTCCGTGCCGCCGGATCTCGGCACGCACGAAGTCGATGCGCTCGCCCACCTTGGTGATCTTGGGGCAGGCGACCTTCCGTGCTCCGGCCTTGGAGAGCCCGTCCGCCACGGCCTTGCCCCTGGCCCCGCCGGCGTGCACGGCGACCAGCGCGACTTCCGGCGCGGGGTTCTTCACATAGGCCAGGACCTCGGCCGCCAGGTCCTTGTTCAGATCCTGCGACGCCCGCAGCACCAGCACCTTCGCCCCGCCGAACAGCGAGGGCGACGTCAACTCGGCCAGCCGCCCCGGCTCCAGCCCGCCGGGCATCAGGTCGATGACCTCGGTCTCCGGATCGTCCGCCCGAGCCGCGGCGACCACGTCTCCGACCGCCCGCTCGATGAGCAGTTCCTCGTCTCCGACGATCAACGTGATGGCGTCCACTGGCACCCTCCAACAATGCCACACCCCTCCCGCCGCCCTGACCCAACAGCCAGAACGCCCGGCGGGCCGCCCGCGGCCCGTCGGACCAGTGACCAGCCGATCACCGGTGCGCGACGGGGCGTCAGTGGCTACTGGTGAAGGGTGGTGAGGAGGGTGGTGACGGCGGGGTCCTGGGCGCGGTCCGGGTGGTGGACGGTGTGGTACTCGACGGGCGGGAGGTCGGTGATCTCCCGGTGGACGAGGCCCGGAGGAGGCGGGACGCAGCCGTTCACGACGGCCGGTCCGGCGCCCAGGGCGACCAGGTGCAGGATCAGGGGCCAGCCGGACGCCTCGACCGCGACACTCCAGGGGACGTTCGCGGCCCGCAGCGCCCGTTCCAGGGACGTGCGGTGCGGGCCGTGCGGGGGCGGGACGACCAGGGCGCTTCCGGCGAGGTCCCGCAGGGTCAGGGTCCGGCGGGCCGCCAGGTGGTGGGTGGCGGGCATCGACAGGACCTGCGGGAACGTCGCCAGTGGGGTCGCGGTGAGGTCGGCGGGGAGGACGTCCAGGACGGCGACGCCGACGTCCGCGGCGCCGGTCCGGACGGCCGACAGGACGCGTGCGCGGTCGCCGTTGACGAGGCGGACGCCCGTGTCGGAGTGGAGGCGGCGGATGGCGGGGCCGAGCAGGTACAGGTAGGCGCCCTCGCCCGCCGCGAGGACGGGCACGCGGGTCCGGGACGCGCCGTCGAGGCCGGAGAGGAACGCCGACATGCGGTCGTCCAGTTCGCGGGCGAAGCGGGCGAGGCGCTCGCCGTCCGGGGTGAGGACGAGGGTGCGGCCCTGGCGGCGGTAGAGGGGGCGGCCCAGGTCGTCCGCGAGCTTGCGGATCTTGGTGTGCAGGGCGGGCTGCGAGATGTGGAGTTCCTCGGCGGCGCGGGTGAAGTTGAGGCGGGCCGCGAACACGGCGAAGGCGGCGAGCGCGTCGGTCGAGAGCCGATCCATAGGAACAAGCTATAGGAGAGGCGTCAAAAGATAGTTCTACTGGAGTTCTCCGGTCGGAACGCTGGGGGCATGGAACCCAGACTCGGCGTCGACTTCGGACGCGTGATCCAGGGCGGCCCGCTGGCGCCGGGAAAAGCCGACACCGCGTTCCTCGGCGGGACGATGCGCGACGCCCTCGCCTCCCCGCCCAACGAGGGGGCGTTCGAGGCGCTGGAGGAGCTCGTCCGGCTGTTCGGCGGACGCGTGTGGATCATCTCCAAGTGCGGTGAGCGCGTTCAGCGCAGGACCCTCGCCTGGCTCGACCACCACGATGTCGCCGGACGGACCGGGCTCCCACGGCGCAACATCCGGTTCTGCCGCAAACGGGCGCAGAAGGCCGTCCACTGCGCGGAACTGGGCATCACTCACATGATCGACGACCGGGTCGGCGTGCATCGCGCGCTGGCCGGGGTCGTCCCGCACCGCTACCTGTTCGGACCGCAGGACGGTCCCGTCCCCGACGGGCTGCCCAACCCGCTGTCCTGGCCGGAAACGGTCGCGCTCGTCCGCGCCGACTGCCGGGTCAGGTAGCGCACGGGGACGTGCCCGACGAGCCAGACGCCGTTCTCGCTGAGGTGGAACTCGTGGCCGTCCGCCGCCATCTCGGCGGCGGCGACGGCCAACACGACCGGTGCGCCGCGGCGCGCCCCCACGCGCTCGGCCGTGGCGCGGTCGGCGGACAGGTGGACGGCGTGCCGCCCCATCGGCAGCAGGCCCTCGCTCATGATCGCGTCGAGCGCGGGCGCGACCGTCCCGTGGAAGAGGACGGGCGGCGGGGCCGCGCTCGCCAGCCCCAGGTCCACCGGCACCGAATGCCCCTGGCTGGCGCGGATGCGGCGGCCGTCGTAGGCGTAGCGGCGCTTGTCGTTGGCCGCGACGACCTGCTCCAGCTCGGCGCGGGTGATCGGGAAGCCGTGGCGGCGGGCGGCGACGAGCAGTTCGTCCACGTCGGCCCAGCCGTCCGCGGTCAGGGTCAGCCCGATCCGGTCCGGGCGGTGCCGCAGGTGCTTGGCGAGATACTTCGAGATCTTCACCATGCGGCGGTCGTCCATACCCGCCACGGTAGCCGCGCCGCGCCGCCGGGTTCGACCCCCGGGGACGACGACGAGGCCGTCGTCCCCGGGGTGGGGACGACGGCCTCGTCGTGAAAGAGCCTGGGAGGCGGCCTTACTTGGCCAGCTCGGCGGCGCGCTTGGCGATGGCCGACTTGCGGTTGGCGGCCTGGTTCTTGTGGATGACGCCCTTGCTCACGGCCTTGTCGAGCTTGCGGGCGGCGTCACGCTGCGCGGCGACCGCGGCGTCGGTGTCGCCGGCCTCGGCGGCCTCGCGGAACTTGCGGATCGCCGTCTTCAGCTCGGACTTGACGGCCTTGTTCCGCAGGCGAGCCTTCTCGTTCTGCTTGTTCCGCTTGATCTGGGACTTGATGTTAGCCACGTCGTAGTGCCTCAGCCTTGGTTGCGATCCTGGTTCCCGGCGCACGACGGCCGCGCGCCCGAGATTGTACGAACGTTGAACGGGGCGGACGGTGCCCCTAGGCACGACGCTACGCCACACGCAGTCGCACAGCTTACCAATCCACCGCCTCCGCCCAAAACCGAGCCGGGAATCCCGGGCCGTCCGGGGCGGTGCACGGAGCATCCCCGGGGGCATGGGACCATGGAAGGCGGTAGCTGGAGTCTGCCATGTCCTGTCCACCAGTGAGTTTGCGAACGGATCCCGGTGCCTGCGCCTGAGCCCAACAAGACCGACCCCGCGATCATCCGCAACTTCTGCATCATCGCGCACATCGACCACGGCAAGTCGACCCTGGCCGACCGCATGCTGCAGCTCACCGGGGTCGTCGAGGAACGCCAGATGCGCGCGCAGTACCTCGACCGGATGGACATCGAGCGCGAGCGCGGCATCACGATCAAGTCGCAGGCGGTCCGGCTGCCCTGGCGCGGCCCGGACGGCACCGACTACGTCCTGAACCTGATCGACACCCCCGGCCACGTGGACTTCTCCTACGAGGTGTCCCGGTCGCTGGCGGCGTGCGAGGGCGCGATCCTGCTGGTGGACGCGGCCCAGGGCATCGAGGCGCAGACCCTCGCCAACCTGTACCTGGCGCTGGACGCCGACCTGCACCTCATCCCGGTGCTGAACAAGATCGACCTGCCCGCCGCGCAGCCGGAGAAGTACGCCGAGGAGCTGGCCGGGATCATCGGCTGCGACCCGTCCGACGTGCTCAAGGTCTCCGGCAAGACCGGCGAGGGCGTCGCCGAGCTGCTGAACCGCGTGGTCGAGACCGTCCCGGCGCCGGTCGGCGACCCGGACGGCCCGGCCCGCGCGCTGATCTTCGACTCGGTCTACGACACCTACCGGGGCGTGGTCACCTACGTCCGGATCGTCGACGGGCACCTGTCCCGGCGCGAGAAGTCGCTGATGATGTCGACCGGCGTGGCCCACGAGACGCTCGAGGTCGGGGTCATCTCGCCGGAGCCCAAGCCGGTCGGCGGGCTCGGCGTCGGCGAGGTCGGCTACCTGATCACCGGCGTGAAGGACGTCCGGCAGGCGCGCGTCGGCGACACCGTCACCGGCGCGACCCGGCCCGCCGCCGAGGCGCTCGGCGGCTACCAGGACCCCAAGCCCATGGTGTTCTCGGGCCTCTACCCGATGGACGGCGACCAGTACCCCGACCTGCGGGACGCGCTGGACAAGCTGCAGCTGAACGACGCCGCGCTGATCTACGAGCCGGAGACGTCGGCGGCGCTCGGATTCGGGTTCCGCTGCGGCTTCCTCGGCCTGCTGCACATGGAGATCGTCCGGGAGCGGCTGGAGCGCGAGTTCAACCTCTCGCTGATCTCCACCGCGCCGAACGTCGTCTACCGGGTGGTGATGGAGGACGGCTCCGAGCACGTCGTCACCAACCCCAGCGAGTTCCCCGAGGGCAAGATCGCCGGTGTGTACGAGCCGGTGGTGAAGGCGACGCTGCTCAGCCCGTCCGACCACATCGGCGCGATCATGGATCTGTGCCAGTCCCGGCGCGGCGTGCTGCTCGGCATGGACTACCTGTCGGAGGACCGGGTCGAGATCCGGTACACGCTGCCGCTCGCCGAGATCATCTTCGACTTCTTCGACCAGCTGAAGTCCCGCACCCGCGGCTACGCGTCGCTCGACTACGAGCCCGCGGGCGAGCAGGAGTCCGACCTGGTCAAGGTCGACATCCTGCTGCAGGGCGAGTCGGTCGACGCGTTCAGCCAGATCGTGCACAAGGAGAAGGCCCGCGAGTACGGCCTGATGATGACCTCCAAGCTGAAGGAGCTCATCCCGAGGCAGCAGTACGAGGTGCCCATCCAGGCCGCCGTCGGCGCGCGCATCATCGCGCGCGAGAACATCCGCGCCATCCGCAAGGACGTCCTCGCCAAGTGCTACGGCGGCGACATCTCCCGTAAGCGCAAGCTGCTGGAGAAGCAGAAGGAGGGCAAGAAGCGGATGAAGACGATCGGCCGGGTGGACGTCCCGCAGGAGGCGTTCGTCGCCGCGCTGTCCACCGGCGAGTCCTCGTCCAGCGACAAGGGCGGCAAGAAGTAGCCTCTCGCCGCCCGAGCGTCACTGCGGCTCGCCGCCGGTGCTTCTTCTCAGCGGGCGGCGCCTTCCTGTCGTGACGGCGGCTGCTCCGTGGTGGGGCAGCCCGGTCGGCGACGCATCGGACCGTCCCTTCGAGACCGCGCACGGCCGGGTGGACGGGCTGTCCGCGGGGTCAGACGGTTTGCGCCAAAGCGGTGGTGACGCCTCGCCGCGACGGAGACACTGTCCGTTGTGACGCACACCCTCCAGCATCAGGTTCTGGTGGCCGATCTCGTCGTCCCCGTCTGCCTCGCCCGCGACGATGGCCAGGTGTCCAGGACGGCCGCCGGCGCCCGCCTCGCCGACGACACGTGGCTGCGCGGCGACCTCATGGTGTTCCGCGAGGAGCGCGACGGGGACGGGGACGGCCCGGACGCCGGACGTGGCGCGCCGCTGCTGGCCGTCGAGGTCGTCTCCGCCGCGTCCCGCGCGACCGACCTCGGGCCGAAACGCGACCGCTACGAACGCGCCGGCGTCCCCGCCTACTGGATCGTCGACCTGCGCGGCGGCGAGCCGTGCTTCCAGGTGTTCGAGCTGGACGGCTCGGGCCGGTACGCCGAACGCGCCCTGGTGACCTGGGGACGCTCCGCGAAGCTGACCGTCCCGTTCGACATCGAGCTCGCCCCCGACCAGATCTTCGACCGGCCCTCGCGTCGGCTCGCTCCCGGAAGGAAACCCGCCGTGTCCCGTCCGGAGTCCGCCCCCGACGACCCCGCCGCCCGACGCGTCGGCCCCGACCTGCCGGACGTCGAGGACCCGATCCTCGCCGACGCGTTCGGGTACCGCTGGCCGACGGGCGCGGAGAAGGTCGAGCTGTGGGACGGCTGTCCCGTCTTCTACGGCGAGTGGGACGACCGGGACGTCGAGGCCGCCCGCCGCGCGTATCCGGGCCGCGTCGTCCGGCTGGACCAGGACCCCGGCGAGCCCGGCACGATGACCGTCCTGCCCGGCCCCGCCGACTGAGCCGGACGCGGGAGCGCCGGCCCGGGCCCTGGCCCGAGCCGGCGCGGATCGGCCCGAGGGCTGGTTCCCGAGCCGCGAGCGGCTACTTGATGAGGGGCCAGGCGATGACCGCGGGCACCCGGCGGAACTCGCCCCGGTTGGCGGCGCGCGCCGCGTACACCAGGAAGCCCATGATGACCGCCGAGAACAGCACGAGCAGCCACAGGATCGCCGGGAACATCAGGGAGACCAGGCCGCCGACGGCCCAGACCGCGGCGCCCGCGATGCCCATGTTGAGGCCCTGCGCGGCGTGCCGCCGGACGAACGGGTGGCGGGCCTTGCCGAGGTAGACGGCGGCCGGGGCGATGACGGCGACCAGGAACTGCCCGATGTAGGCCATCAGCGCCCAGGTCATGTCGTCGGGACTGACGTCCCCGTAGTGCGTGGGCTCCGGCTCGGGAGCGGCGGCGGGCGGTGCGCTCTGCCAGCCGCCCTGAACGGCGCCTGCGGGCGCCTGCTGCTGCCAACCCTGCGAGGGCTGCTGCTGCCAAGGCTGTCCGGAAGGCTGCTGGTAGCCCTGTCCTGCGGGGGGCTGCTGCCAGCTCTGCGGGGACGGCTGCCCGCCCTGCTGCCACTGCTGGCCGCGCTGCGGCTGCTGCCAGGGGCCGGGTTGCTGCGGAGGAGGCCCGTAGGCCATGCGGTGCGTCCTCTCCGGGGGTGCGGCGAAGGGTGAGCGAGAAGTGTACGACCCTTAGGACGCCGCCGATGTCACGGAGGTTCCGACCCGCGCCCTCCGTCCCGGTCCCGGCTGAACCCCGCTTTCCGCCCCGTTCCGTCCGAACTGCGCCTTCTGCCCCCGCCCATCCGGCACGCGCCTTTGTCGTCGCCCATCCGGCACGCGCCTTCCGCTCCGTCCGGGCCGCGCCTTCGTTCCGGTTCCGGGCGAGGTGCGGCGGGACGTCCCCGGACGGACGGGTCCGGGGACGTCCCGCCGGCGGATCAGGAGTGCCAGAGGACGGCGGACGGTGCGGACGGGGACACCGTCACTGAGCCCGCCCAGGTGAGGCCGGCGCCGGACTGCGGCAGGTAGTCGCGGTCGAGGAAGAAGCCGCGGCGGATCGCGGTCACGGTCGCCGGAGCGCCGTCGTCGCCGGTCCCGGTCGGCTGCCGGACGGCCTCGACCGACGCGACGTCCGCGAGCGTCGTCCCGGCGGGGAGCTCCACGGTCGTGGCGGGCGAGCCGTCCCGGCTGATGGACCAGGACGGCACGGAGTGGTCGGAGCGGTACAGGCGGGACGGGTCGCTCTTGAGCCGCACGCCGAGGCTGACGCCGGGCGCGGAGCCGGTCCCGGTCGGCGCGCCCGTGGTCTTGCTGAACTCCAGGTACAGGTAGGTGCGCAGGTCGCCGACGGCCGGGTTGTCGGGGGACGACGGGTTCTCGATCTTGCCTTCGCGGTCCATCTCCTGGGCGGTGATCCGGTACGTCCAGGGGTTCCGGTCCATGACGTACTCGCGGGCGCGGTCGTCCGGACGCGTCGCCGTCGTGTCCAGCAGGAACCGGAGAGCGGCGTCGGGGGTCACCGTGTCGCACATGTTGTTGTTCATCGTGCAGGTCTGCATGACCGGGTGGTCGCCTTCGTGGCGTCCGGTGAACCTCAGCGTCTGGTGCTCGGGGGCCTGGTAGACGGCGGTGTCGGGGACGCGGTTCCCGGCGGCGTCCACCTCGACCCGGTACACCCACTCGATGTCGGTGGTGCGGCCCCAGCGGGCCATCAGCGCGGGCGTGTCGGTGCCGCCGTCCTCGTTGCTCCAGATCACCGAGTACTCCAGGATCCGGTGGCCGGGCGTCGCGGCGGGGCGGGTCTCGTGCCACGCGACCAGCGGGGCGTCGGTGTAGGCGTTCTGGTACGGGTCGCCGCCGGGCTTCCCGGCCGTGTCGAGCGTGCGGCCCACCACGACCGGGGCGTGCCGCAGCACGAGCTGGTCGTCCTTCGGCTGCCGCACTTTCGGCCTGGACAGCACGACGCGCCTGGCGGCGGGGGCCGAGCCCTTCGCCCACCGGAAGGTGACCGTGTGGCGGCCGTGCCGCACGCCGCCGAGACCGAGCGTGCGCGCCGTCGGGTCGGCGGACGGGACGAGCAGGTCGGTCACGTGCCGTCCGTCCACCGCGACCGACAGCAGCGCCGCCTCAGCGCCCCGGCGGGCCCAGGACACCCCGGGCGCCGCGACGGTGAAGCCGATCACCGCCTCGCCGTCGCGTGCGGCGGTGAACGGGACGGAACGGGCCGGGCCGGAACGCTCCACGACCAGCCCGGACGCGGCGGACGCGGAGGGAGCGGTGACCAGGGGGACGGTGGCGAGTCCGGCCGCGAGGCCGAGGGCGAGGGGGCGCTGGCGAAGGTCCATGAGCCCGGAAGCTAGGCGCGGTTGATTGCGGGCCGGTGAAAGGAAGATCCCCGATGTGTGTCGGCTTCGTGGGGAACCGGCGAACCCGGCGCTTCGTGGGGAACCGGCGAACCCGGCGCTTCGTGGGGAACCGGCGAATCCGGCGCGGTCAGCGGAGGCCGTCGGCGAGGGCGCGCGGGAACGTCAGGGACGCGCCGCTGAACGCGAACGACTCCGGCGCGTCGTGCGGGCGGGTCAGGTACAGCCCCATCGCGGCCACGTGGACGGACGGTCCGCGCTCCACGACCTCGTGCCCGAGCTCGCGGAACAGGCCCGTGACGTCGGCGGCGGGCTCGTCGAGCAGGTCGATGCCGTCCAGGCGGGGACGCAGTTCCGGGTTGCCCGCCCAGCCCGGCGTGCGCCAGGTGGAGACCTGCGCGAGCCGTTCCACGCCGTCCGGGTCGATCTCGGTGGACGCCTCCAGCATGCCGCGGCCGATCTGGACGGCGCGGTGCCCGGCCCAGCCGCACAGGAACCGCGCGCGCGGCGCGGGCGCCCCGCAGCGCTCGGCGATGGAGGCGAGGGTCGTCCAGACGTCGGCGGCCTCGGTGGAGAACAGCAGGTGGTCGTCCGGCAGCACGGCGCCGCGGCCCGGCTGGAAGGTGACCAGGAACGGCGGGACCTCGCCCGGGAACCGCGCCGGATCGGGGTCGCGCAGCGTGACCAGACCCTCCCACTCGACCGGCTCGCGCACCGCGAACCAGGAGATCTCGGCCTCCACGCCGAGCTCGGTGAAGGTCCGGTCGGTGAGCCGCCGGCCCACCATCTCGCGCAGGCCCTCGGCGACCTCGGCGAGGTGCCCGGTCCACCACGGCGGCTCGGGATCCGCGCGGCGGACGCCCGCCTGCCAGCGCGTGCCGGTCCCGGGAAGCCGCTCGTCGCCGGAGCGTCCGCACTCGGAGACGACGGTCCAGGCCCAGCCGTCCTCCCTGCCGCGCAACGTGACACGCGCGGGCACCAGCCCTCGTTCCCATCCCACCCCGCGACCCTATCCGCCCCCATCTCCCCACCGGCCCCCGCCAACGCCCCCGGCCACCGCCAGCGCCGAACGCCGCCGGGTGCTGCTGCTCGTCGGGGGTGGGCGGGGCTTCGGGATGATCACGGCGGGATGTCCGGGGTGTCCCAGGGCGGGACGGGCCGGGTTGGGCGCGACACGGCGGGCCGAGCTTGGCCTGCGCCGACATGTCGGTACCGTCGTCGGGGACGGCCTCGCCAGGGGTTCCGGCCGCCACGGGACGCCGGTTCCGCGTCGGCCGTCCTGCCGCTCCCGTTTCGTCCGGAGGTTCCATCGTGTCCGACTCCGAGCAGGTTCTCCGCAGTCCGCGCGAGCGCCAGGCGGTGAACGGGGCCGTCCGCGCCCTGCGGTCGGCGGCACAGGGTGAGTGGGACAGGCTCGGGCTGGAGTTCCGCGCCACGGTCGGCATCGACAGCGCCACCTTCGAGATCACCGGGCCGGACGGACGCTCCCGGACCGCGATGCCGCCGGGCCAGGCCGTCGGCCGGATGGACGAGCTGCGCCGCGCGATGTACCGGCGCGACCGGGGGGCCTGGTTCACCGCGCGGCTGTGGGTCGAGCGCTCCGGGCGGTTCAGCGTGGAGTTCGACTACAACGGCGAGCCCGACTTCACCCCGCCGCTCGGGGCGTCCGCCTACCGCCAGGACCTGGACCGCTTCCCCCGCGCCGAGGAGCACATCCCCGGCTGGCTGCGCGCCAAGCTCCGCGAGGCCGGTCCGGCCCTCCGCGCCCGCTGACGGCGCCCCCGAGCACGGCCGCGCCGACGCCCCGGTCCGGCCGGCCGACGGCCGCGAGCACGGGGGAGAGCCCGAGTGGCGGTGACGGGCACCCTGAGCAGCACGCCCCAGCGGACTCGAGTAGGACGGGGTATGCCGACCGGCCGGGGGAGGGGGCCGCCGACGAGCCCCGCCAAGACGTGGCGACGGACGGAGCAGGGTGGTGGGGCGGGCAGACTTGAGGGGTGCCCTCGACCCTTCCCGACGGAGATCCGGTTCCCGCCGACGGGACGCTGCCCGGCAGCGCCCTCGCGGGGCTCGGCACGCGCCCGTTCGCGTTCTACGTCCATGTGCCGTTCTGCGTGACCCGCTGCGGCTACTGCGACTTCAACACCTACACGGCCACCGAGCTCGGCCCGGGCGCGAGCCGCGACTCCTACGCGGAGACGGCGGTCGCCGAGGTCCGGATGGCCCGCCGGGTGCTGGGCGACGCGGACCTGCCCGTCGAGACGGTCTTCGTCGGCGGCGGCACGCCGACGCTGCTCTCCCCGGACGACCTGGGCCACGTGCTGGACGTGATCGACAAGGAGTTCGGCCTCGCGCCGGGCGCGGAGATCACGACCGAGGCCAACCCCGAGTCGGTGGACGGGGCGTATCTCGCGCGCCTGCGGGAGGTCGGCTTCACCCGCGTCTCGTACGGCATGCAGAGCGCGCGCGAGCACGTCCTGAAGGTGCTCGACCGCACGCACACGCCCGGCCGCGTCCCCCAGGTGGTCGAGTGGACGCGCGCCGCGGGGTTCGAGCACGTCAACCTGGACCTGATCTACGGGACGCCGGGGGAGAGCGACGACGACTGGCGGGCGTCCCTGGAGGCGGCGCTGGCGTGCGAGCCCGACCACGTCTCGGCGTACGCGCTGATCGTCGAGGACGGCACGCGCCTCGCCGCGCAGGTCAGGCGGGGTGAGCTGGCCGCGCCGGACGACGACGCGATGGCCGACCGGTACCTGATGGCCGACGAGATGCTGTCCGCCCGCGGCCTGCGCTGGTACGAGATCTCCAACTGGGCGCGGGACGCGGACGCCGCCTGCCGCCACAACCTCCTGTACTGGACGGGCGCGGACTGGTGGGGCGTCGGCCCCGGCGCGCACAGCCACGTCGGCGGGACGCGCTGGTGGAACGTCAAGCACCCCGCCGCGTACGCGTCCCGGCTCGCCGAGGGCGTCACCCCGGCGCACGCGCGGGAGATCCTCACCGCCGAGGACCGGGACGTCGAGCGGATCATGCTGGAGCTGCGGCTCGCGGACGGCTGCCCCGTCGACCTGCTGGACGTCGGGACCGTCCGGGACCTGGTCGCGGACGGCCTGCTGGAGCCGGTGCGCGACGGCCGCGCCGTCCTGACCCTGCGCGGGCGGCTCCTCGCGGACGCCGTCGTCCGCGACCTCACCTGACGACTGCACCGGACCGCCCCAGGCCGCACTGGGCCGCCCGACGCCAAGCCGGGCCGCGCCGTACCGAGCCGGTGCCGCCAAGCCCTTCGCAGCGTGCCGAGCTCCGCCCGGGAGGCCGGGCGGAGCTCCCCGATCCGCGGGTCTCAGTGCACCATCGGCCAGGCGAGGAACGCCGGGATGGCGTACCACTCGCCCGCCTCGGCGCGCGAGGTCGCGATGATCACGAACACGAACTGGGCGACCCAGAAGATCACCGCCAGCGGGATCGCGAGCACCGCGGCCAGGCCGAGCGTGGCGAGCGACAGCAGGACCGCGCCCAGCCCCACGATCATGCTGGTGAGCTGGACGTTCAGCGCCTGCGCCGCGTGGTAGCGGACGAACGGCGACCGGTTGCGGTAGACGAGGTGGAAGACGAACGGCGCGATCCAGGTGGCCAGGCCGAGCAGGCCCAGCGTGAAGGCCGAGAACACGGCCGCCGCGGACATCCCGATGAGGCCGCTCAGCTCGACCCATCCGGCCTTGTCGCGCTCCCACGGTGTGACCGGCGGGGGCAGCGGCATGCCGAGTTCGGCCGGCGTCCAGTCGGACTCGCCGACGAACACCCGCCGTCCGAGGCCGGGCGGCGGCAGCGGGTCATCCGCCTCGCCGACGCCGGACGGCCGGCCCGGGATCTCGTGGTCGCGGGTCTCCTGCTCGTGAGCGTCCTGGGTCCGCAGCACACGGACCTCCTGGGCGTGCACGAACACTTCCTGGGCGCGTGCGGGACGGACGAGGACGGACTGTCGCCCCTGCGTGAGTGTTCTGCCGCGGCTGGTCATCTCCTGGCCCCCTCTGGCGCGAGAACACGCGGACACGTCCTACAACCGGTAACTGACCGATTGCTATCCGGTATTCCGCGAGAGCCGGAATAAATGCGACGTTTAGGTAAAAATGCGCAGGAATTCTCGAGTGTGATCACCGACCGGCCGCTTGGCAGGCAGCCAGAAAAGGCCCGGCAGGCCATGCGGCAGGCCGCCCGGGAGGGGCGATCAGAAGGCGTCTACGCCGACGGCGCGGTCACGAAGTCGATGAGCTCCTCGACCCGGCCCAGCAGCTCCGGCTCCAGGTCGGCATAGCTCTCCACCCGGCCCAGGATGCGCTTCCAGGCCTCCCCGGTCTCCATCCGCCAGCCCAGCGCCTCCAGCACGCCCTCCTTCCAGGGGACGCCGCGCGGGACGCGGGGCCAGGCCCGGATGCCGACCACGGACGGCTTGACCGCCTCCCAGATGTCGATGAAGGGGTGCCCGGTCACCAGCACGTAGGGGGAGGAGATCCGGGCGGCGATCCGGCTCTCCTTGGACCCCTCGACCAGGTGGTCCACCAGGACGCCCAGCCGCCTGCCCTCCTGCGGGCCGAACTCCTCGACGATCGCGGGCAGATCGTCCACGCCCTCCAGGAACTCCACGGCCACGCCCTCCACGCGCAGGTCGTGGCCCCAGATCTTCTCGACCAGCTCGGCGTCGTGGGCGCCCTCGACGTAGATCCGCGACTCCTTGGCCACCCGGGCGCGCAGCCCCCGCACCGCGATCGACCCGGACGCCGAGCGCACCGGCCCCGCGGGCGCGGAAGGCCCCGGCCGCACCAGCGTCACCGGCTTACCGTCGATCAGGAAACCCGCCTTGGCCAGCGGGAAGAGGCGGCGCCTGCCGTGCCGGTCCTCCAGCGTCACGCCGAACTTGTCGCAGCCGACGACCGCGCCGCAGAACCCGCTCGCGGGGTCCTCGGCGACCAGGCCGGGTTCGGCCGGGACGTCCGGGATCGTGCCCTTCAGGGGCCGCCGCCAGTCGCCCGCCAGAACGTCGTCACCGTAGTCCTTGCTCCGCACGGGGCACGACAATAACGACTCCCGAACGGTTCGGGAGCGGCCCCCACCGGACGGTCCGCGTCGCGAAACCATGCTCCGGGCGGATCCGGGATGTCCCACCAGGGTCGTACACTTGGCACTCGTAACTATGGAGTGCCAGTACGGGGGCAGGGAGGTGACGACGTGCTCGACGACCGGAAACTCGCGGTCCTGCGCGCCATAGTCGAGGACTATGTCTCCACCAACGAGCCGGTCGGCTCCAAGGCCTTGGTGGACCGGCACAACCTCGGTGTGTCGCCGGCGACCATCCGCAACGACATGGCCGTTCTGGAGGAGCAGGGCTACATCCAGCAGCCGCACACCAGCGCCGGCCGCATCCCCACCGACAAGGGGTACCGGCTGTTCGTCGACCGGCTGTCCACGATCAAGCCGCTCTCCAAGGCGGAGCGGCGGGCCATCGAGACGTTCCTGTCCGGAGCCTACGACCTGGACGACGTGGTCGGCCGCACCGTCCGGCTGCTCGCCCAGCTGACCCGGCAGGTCGCCGTGGTGCAGTACCCGTCGCTGACCCGCTCGTACGTCCGGCACGTGGAGCTCGTGCCGGTCGCGACCGGGCGGGTCCTGCTCGTCCTGATCACCAACACCGGACGGGTCGAGCAGCGGGTGATCGAGACCCCCGCCGAGCTGTCGGACGAGTCGGTCGGGCACCTGCGGGCGCTGCTCAACACGTGCCTGTCCGGCCTGGCGTTCGGCGACGTCCCGGGCGCGGTCTCCGACCTGCCCGAGAAGGTCTCCCCGGAGGAGCGGCCCGCCGCCGCGGCGGTGCTGTCGGTCCTGCTGGAGACGCTGGTGGAGAAGCACGAGGAGAAGGTCGTCTTCGCCGGCGCCGCCAACCTCGCGGCCGTCGACTTCTCCCGCACCTTCCGGGACGTCCTGGAGGCGCTGGAGGAGCAGGTCGTGCTGATGCGGCTGCTCGGCGAGTCCGCGGACTCCTCTACTGTTACGGTTCGGATCGGCACGGAGAACCCCGACGAGGGGCTCCGGTCGACCTCCGTGGTCGCCGCCGGATACGGCGTCGGCGACCTCACTCTGGCCCGCCTCGGTGTACTCGGGCCGACTCGAATGGACTATCCCGGCACGATGGGAGCGGTACGGGCAGTGGCACGCTACGTCGGACAGATCCTGGCGGGGTCGTAGGTGGCCAACGACTACTACGGGACCCTCGGCGTCCGCCGCGACGCCGGTCCGGACGAGATCAAGAAGGCGTACCGGAGGCTCGCCCGCGAGCTGCACCCCGACGTCAACCCGGATCCGGAGACCCAGGAGAAGTTCAAGGAGATCACCCAGGCCTACGAGGTGCTCTCCGACCCCAAGAAGCGCGAGATGTACGACCTGGGGGCCGACCCGTTCGCCCCCGGCGGCGGCGCGGGCGCGGGAGCCGGCGGCTTCGGCGCGGGCTTCCCGTTCAGCGACATCATGGACGCTTTCTTCGGCACCGCGTCGGCCCGCGGCCCGCGCTCGCGGGCCCGGCGGGGCCGCAACGCCACGCTCCGGGTCGAGCTCGACCTGACCGAGACGGCGTTCGGCACCACGCGCGAGCTGTCGATCGACACGGCCGTGGTGTGCGACACCTGCCACGGCGAGGGCTCCGCGCCCGGCTCCCACCCCGAGACCTGCGACATGTGCCAGGGCCGGGGCGAGGTCCAGCAGGTGCAGCGGTCCTTCCTCGGCCAGGTCATGACGTCCCGGCCGTGCCCGCAGTGCGGCGGCTTCGGCTCGATGATCCGCAACCCGTGCCCGGAGTGCTCCGGCGACGGCCGGGTCCGCACCCGGCGCACGGTCAAGGTCAAGATCCCGGCGGGTGTGGAGAACGGCATCCACATCCAGCTCGCGGGTGAGGGCGAGGTCGGCCCCGGCGGCGGCCCGCCCGGCGACCTGTTCCTGGAGATCGTGGAGAAGCCGCACCCGATCTTCGAGCGGGAGGGCGACGACCTGCACTGCACGGTCGGCATCCCGATGACCGCCGCCGCGCTCGGCACCAGCGTCACCGTCGAGACGCTGGACGGCGCGGAGGAGATCGACATCAAGCCGGGCACGCAGTCCGGCGAGGTGATCCGCCTGTACGGGCGCGGCGTCCGGCACCTGAACGAGTCCGGCCGCGGCGACCTGCACATCCACGTCAACGTCGAGACCCCGACGAAGCTGGACGAGGAGCAGGAGGCCCTGCTGCGCAACCTCGCCGCCCTGCGCGGCGAGGAGCGCCCGCCCGGGAAGTTCGCGCCCGGGCAGCGCGGCGTCTTCTCCCGGCTGCGGGACGTCTTCAACCAGCACTGACACGACCGGTACCGATGCGAAGGGCACTCATGGAGCGGGTCCGGGCGCGTGGTCGGGCGCGCCGCCGGGCCGGATGGACGGGGAGCGGCCGGTGAGCGTGCCGGTGTTCCTCGCCGAACCGGGCCGGCTGGAGGGCGACCGCGTCCTGCTGGACGGTCCGGAGGGCCGGCACGCGGCGGCCGTGCGGCGGCTGCGTGCCGGGGAGCGCGTCGACCTCACCGACGGCGCGGGCCTGGTGGCCGAGTGCGTCGTGACCGCCGCCGACAAGGCGTCCCTCGACCTGGACGTCCTGTCGCGGCGGAGGGTGCCGGAGCCCGCCCCGCGCCTGGTGGTCGTGCAGGCCCTGCCCAAGGGCGACCGGGGCGAGCTGGCCGTCGAGACCATGACCGAGGTCGGTGTGGACGAGATCGTCCCGTGGTCCGCCGCGCGCTGCATCACGCAGTGGAAGCCCGAACGCCGCGAGAAGGCCCTGGGGCGCTGGCGCGCCACCGCGCGGGAGGCCGCCAAGCAGGCCCGCCGCGCCCACTTCCCGGTCGTGTCGGAACTGGCGTCCACGGCGGACGTGGAGAAGCGCGTCGCCGCGGCGTCCGCGGCCGTCCTGCTGCACGAGGAGGCCGCCGAGCCGCTGACCGGGCTCCGGCCGCCCGCGGCGGGCGAGATCGTCGTCGTGGTGGGCCCCGAGGGCGGCCTCACCGAGGACGAGGTCGAACGGCTGGCCGCCGCGGGCGGACGTCCGTCGCTGCTCGGCCCGACCGTCCTGCGCACCTCCACGGCCGGCGTCGCCGCCGCGTCCGTCCTGCTGGCCGCCACCGGCCGCTGGTGACCTCGCCGCCGGCGGCCCCGCTGCCGGTGGCCTCACCGCCGGAGTTTCGGACGTCGCGTTCGCCGTCGGCCCGCTCGAGGCCCGACGTTCCCGGCCTGATCAAGAAGCCCGGCGGCTCCGGTCCGCTCAAGACCTGGCGACCCCGGCCCGGTCAGGGGCTGGCGACCGGGGCCTCGGGCACGTGCGTCTCGGGCGTGGTGGTCGGCTGCGGCGGGGGCGTCTCGCTCGGCAGGGTGGGCGGGGTGCTCGACTCCGAGGGCGTCGGCGTGCCGCTCGGCGTCGGGCTGGGCGTCGGGCAGCCGGGGATGCCGGTGCCGCTCCCGGCCGGGTGCTTGCCGGAACCGTGCGAGGGCGGCGAACCCGCCGGGGTCCGGCCCGAGGGGGGCGGACAGGTCGGCGAGACCGTCGACGACACCGGTCCCTCGCTGCTCGGCGGGTGCGGCGTCCCCGACGTCTCGTGCCCGGGGGTGGACGGGGTCTGCATCGGCGGGGGCGAGTCGATCGAGCTCTCGCCCGGCTCGCTCGGCGAGCTGTGGTGGCCGTTGGAGAACGGGCCGTCGTTGCCCATCGGCGACTGGATCAGGTCGAACGTCTCGGGGGCCGAGACGCCGAGCCCGGCGATGGCCACGGCGGCGCCGACCGCCAGGACCGGACGCGTCCAGTTGGCGGTGAACCAGTCCCAGCCGATCCGGCCGGGAAACCGCCGCCGCTCCCGGTCCCGCTCGGCGACGCGGGCACGGATGTGCTCCAGGCCGTCCGTCGAGGGGATGACCCGCTCCGCCTCCGCGTGCAGGGCACGGCGCAGGATCTCGCCGTGCTCGTCGTGGGGGCCCGTGGTCATGAGAACTGCTCCAGAACATTGCGCAACGCGGCCATCCCGCGCGCCGTGTGGCTCTTCACGGCGCCCTTCGAGATGCCCATCGTCGCGGCGATCTCCGCTTCGGACAAATCGGCGTAGTAGCGCAGCACCAGGGCCTCCCGCTGCCGCGCGGGCAGCCGGTGCAGCGCGTCCACCACCGCCGAGCGCTCCAGCTCGCCGATGGCCCCCGCCTCCGCGCTGGGGGCGTCGGGCAGCCCCTTGGGGGCGTACTTCTCCACCACCGCGCGGTGCCGGAGCACCGAGCGCGACCGGTTGACCACCGCCTGCCGCAGGTACGACAGGGCCTTGTCCGGGTCGCGGAGCCGGCGCCAGCCGCCGTGCATCGCGACGAACGCGTCCTGGACGACCTCCTCGGCGGTCCCGGCGTCCCGGACGAGCATGGCGGCGAGCCGGACCAGGGAGCGGTAGTTGGCGCTGTAGAGCGCGGTCACCGCCTGATCGGCGTCCCAGGCGACGGCGACTGCCCCCGCCGTTCCCCTGGCCACGAGGGTCTCGGTCACGTCTGTGGGACGCGCACCCTCGTCGTCCGGTTTACGAAAGGGCATCTTCTGCTGTGCCTCGGTCACCTATCCGCCGCCTTTGCCGTCCCCCACCCCCCACTCGGGCGGTCGCGGGGGCGGGCCGTGACAGGGCGCACCCGACCGGTGCAGGCGCGGCTCGGAGGCACCGGGCCGGGGGGAGCGCCTGACATGGAACCCTAGTCCAGAGGCACGCCGGAATGCGCCGTTCCACCGAAGGTTCCACCATGGGTCGATCAAGGACCTTACCCGCTGGGAATGGCGTTGGTCACGGTCTCTGTCGGCATCGCAGGTCGGAGGGGGAAAAGTCGTCCGGCGGCCCTCGACGGGGCGGCGCGGGGCGTCCCGGAACCGGCCTCGCTAGGATGCGGGCGCCGGTTCACGAGACGGTCGCCGGTTCATGAGACGGAGGACGCATGGAAGCGAGCACGGCCGACTGCCTGTTCTGCAAGATCGTCGCCGGGGAGGTCCCGGCGACGATCGTCCGGGAGACCGGGACCGCGCTGGCGTTCCGCGACATCAACCCGCAGGCCCCGACGCACGTCCTGGTGATCCCCAAGGAGCACCACCCGACCGCCGCCGAACTCGCCGCCGCCTCCCCGGCCCTGCTGGCCGACGTCGTGACCCTCGCGGCCGAGGTCGCCGCCGAGGAGGGCGTCGACGGCACCGGCTACCGGATCGTCCTGAACACCGGGCCGCACGCGGGCCAGACGGTCTTCCACGTGCACGCCCACCTCCTCGGCGGTCGCGGCCTGGAGTGGCCCCCCGGGTAAAGCGCCTGGAGCCCCTGCGGGCAGGGGCGGCGGCAAATCGAGAAGCCGCGCCGCGCGGCGGTCGGTACCATGGAGTCGTGGCCGCCGCAACGACGGCTACGCGATATCCGCGGCGACGAGAAGGCAGGTCCGAGAGGCCGCAAGGCCCGGCTGATGGTCGAATCAACACACCAGGGACGCGATGGCGCCGCGCAGAACGGCGCGCGCTCCCAGATCCGCATCGTGGTGCCGGACGACCACTCCATGGTGAGCCTGCTGGGCTCCCGGGACGAGTTGCTCCACGTGATCGAGAGGGCGTTCCGCAGCGACATCCACGTCCGCGGCAACGAGATCACCGTCACCGGCGCCCCCACGGAGACCGAACTGGTCTCCCGCCTGTTCACCGAGCTGATCGAGCTGCTGAACGGCGGCGCGCAGCTCACCCCCGACGCCGTCGAGCGCAGCCTGGCCATGCTCCGCGCCGGCTCCGCCGAGCGCCCGGCCGACGTGCTGACCCTGGACGTGCTGTCCAGCCGCGGTCGCACGATCCGGCCGAAGACCCTGAACCAGAAGCGCTACGTCGACGCGATCGACAAGCACACGATCGTGTTCGGCATCGGTCCCGCGGGCACCGGCAAGACCTACCTGGCCATGGCCAAGGCGGTCAAGGCGCTGCAGGAAAAGAAGGTCAACCGGATCATCCTGACCCGCCCGGCCGTCGAGGCCGGCGAGCGGCTCGGCTTCCTCCCCGGCACCCTCTACGAGAAGATCGACCCGTACCTGCGTCCGCTGTACGACGCGCTGCACGACATGGTCGACCCCGACTCGATCCCGCGCCTGATGGCCGCGGGCACCATCGAGGTCGCCCCGCTGGCGTACATGCGAGGCCGGACGCTCAACGACTCGTTCATCATCCTGGACGAGGCGCAGAACACCTCGCCCGAGCAGATGAAGATGTTCCTCACCCGGCTCGGGTTCGGGTCGAAGGTCGTGGTGACCGGCGACGTCACGCAGGTGGACCTGCCGAACGGGCAGCAGAGCGGGCTCCGGGTCGTCCAGTCGATCCTGGAGGGCATCGACGACATCCACTTCTGCCGGCTGAACAGCCACGACGTCGTCCGGCACAAGCTGGTGACCGACATCGTGGACGCCTACAACCGGTTCGACGAGTCGCGCGTGGCGGAGCTGAAGCAGGGGGCGGCGCGCGGGGGCGCGTCGCGCAAGCGGGGACGGTAGGACGAAGTGAGCATCGAGGTACTGAACGAGTCCGGCGTGCCCGTGGACGAGCGCGCCATCTCCGACCTCGCCCGGCACGTGCTGGACGGGATGCGGGTGCACCCGCTGGCGGAGCTGTCGGTCCTGCTCGTGGACGAGGAGGCGATGGCCGAGCTGCACGTCAAGTGGATGGACGAGCCCGGCCCGACCGACGTGCTGTCGTTCCCGATGGACGAGCTGCGCCCCGGCCAGCTCGACGGCGGCGCGGGCGACGACGGCGAGCTCGACCCGGGCCTGCTCGGCGACGTGGTGCTGTGCCCGGCGGTGGCCGAGCGCCAGGCCCGGCAGGCCGGGCACTCGACCGAGGCCGAGCTGGAGCTGCTGACCACGCACGGCATCCTGCACCTGCTCGGGTACGACCACGCCGAGCCCGAGGAGCACAAGGAGATGTTCGGGCTCCAGGACGAGCTGCTCGGGTCCTGGCGGGAGAAGAACTCCGCGCGATGACGGCAGGGCAGGGATGGCTGCTGGGGCTGGCGGCCGGCCTGGTGGTCGTGGCGGGGCTGCTGGCCGGGACGGAGGCGGCGCTCGCGCGCATCTCCCGGCACCGCGTCGGCGAGCTGGTCGCCGCGGGCCGCCGGGGCGCGGCGAAGCTGGCCGAGATCGTGGCGGATCCGGCGCCGTACGTGAACCTGGTGCTGCTGCTGCGGATCGGCTGCGAGCTGGTCGCGACGGTCATCGTGGCCGACCTGTGCGTGTCCTGGATGGGCGAGACCTGGCAGGCGTACGTCACCGCGGCCGTCGCGATGATCCTCGTGAGCTTCGTGGTGGTCGGCGTCGGCCCGCGCACCCTCGGCCTGCAGCACGCGGACCGGTTCGCGCTGGCGGGCGCGACGGTGATCCCGCCGGTGGCGCGGGTGTTCGGGCCGCTGCCGCGGCTGCTGATCCTGCTGGGCAACGCGCTGACGCCCGGCAAGGGGTTCCGCGGGGGGCCGTTCGCGACCGAGGCGGAGCTGCGCGACCTGGTCGACCTCGCCGAGCAGCGCAGCCTGATCGAGCCGGACGAGCGGCAGATGATCCACTCGGTGTTCGAGCTGGGCGACACGCTCGTCCGCGAGGTGATGGTGCCGCGCACCGACATGGTGTTCATCGAGCGCGACAAGACGCTGCGGCAGGCGATGTCGCTGGCGCTGCGGTCGGGGTTCTCGCGGATCCCGGTCGTCGGCGAGAACGAGGACGACGTCGTCGGGATCGCCTACCTGAAGGACATCGTCCGCGCCACGCACGAGAACCCGGCGCGCTCCGGCGCGTCGGTGGAGTCGGTGATGCGGACCGCGACGTACGTGCCCGACTCCAAGCCGGTGGACGAGCTGCTGCGCGAGATGCAGGCCCGCCGGATCCACGTCGCGATCGTCATCGACGAGTACGGCGGCACCGCCGGGCTGGTCACCATCGAGGACATCCTCGAGGAGATCGTCGGGGAGATCACCGACGAGTACGACGTGGAGATCCCGCCGGTGGACCGGCTGGACGACGACACCGCGCGGGTGACCTCGCGGCTGCCCGTGGAGGACCTGGCCGAGCTGTTCGACGTCGAGATCGACGTGGACGACGTGGACACGGTCGGCGGGCTGCTGGCGTACGCGCTGGGCCGCGTCCCGATCGAGGGCGCGACGGCGACGGTCGCGGGGCTCCGGCTGCGGGCCGAGTCGCTGGCGGGCCGCCGCAACCGGATCGGCACCGTCCTGGTCCACCGGGAGAAGCCCGACCCGGTCGACGCCTGACCCCTCGCCCCGGCCGCCGTGCCGGGTGCACCGCGCCATTGGCGCCTCTCCTCACCCTGGTCACGCCGGGTTAGATCCTTGTGACGCGCGGGCATGATCGTGTGCGTCCACGTCGGCCGGGGGGCGACCGGCGGCACGGGTTCGGAGGGGCCGATGGCGTGCTCGGTGGGGCGTCGCGTCGTCGCCGCGGCGATCGTCCCGGCGGTGGCGGCGGGCGTGTCCGGCTGCGGGACGGCGCGGCAGGGGGCCGCTCCCGCCGAGGCGGAGGCGAGGGCCCCGGCCGCGCTGGTGACGGCGGCGACCCTGCGCCGGGAGGACGTCCCGAAGGGGTTCCTGCCCGCCGACGACCAGGAGGTCTTCCGGGGGATCCGGCCGTCCGACCCGGACTGCGCGCGGCTGCTGCGCATGGTGGACGGCGCGAGCGGACGCTCCTCGGCGGCGGACCCGGACGTCCCGCAGTCCCATACGGCCTACTACCGGGCGGAACCGGCGGCGACCCTGGTGGAGCACGTGCTCCGGCTGCCGCGCGGGGAGGCGGCCGAGCGCATGGACGAGGTGCGGCGGGCGGTCGCGGCGTGCCCCGCCATCGACCTCGGCCCGTCCGGCGGGGGCTGGGACGGCCGCCGCTTCGACGGGCGCGGGCTCGGACGCGTCCGGCTGACGCACCCGCGACGGCCCCATGACGTGGTGGCCGTCCGGTACACGCATCCGGGCGGAGGCCGCCGGTACGGGCTCGACGCCGTCTTCGCGCGGACGGGCCGGGACTTCCTGGCGCTGGCCGCGCTCGGGGAGTTCGGCGAGCGCGGCGAGAACCGGCTGCGTCGCATGGAAGCGCTGGTGCTGCACCGACTCGCGGACGCCCACGACAGCGCACGGGTCGTCCTGACCCCCACACGCGCCACCGAGGCGTCCGCCGACTCCGCCTCGCCCACCCCGACACCCCAGCCGTAACGGGCCTGGGACGTCCGGGGACGCGTCACGCGTCGTCGCCGCGCGGGCCTGACCGGTGTGAGCGGTTCGGAGATGCCGTGTCGGCCGTCTGCGGCGGTCGAAGTCCCGGCGCGGGCCGCTGCGGGTCAGAGGGTGGCGGTCAGGGTGCCGTCGGGGGCGGCGACGAGGATGGGGGCCTTCCGGCCGAGGTCGCGGACGGCCGCGACGTCGGCGTCGGACGGGGCGCCGGCGGTGACGAGCGCGGCGGCCTCGAGGTCCTCAGCGCCGCTGGAGACCGCCATGGCGACCGCGACCTGGAGCGCCGACAGCTTCAGCGACGGCAGGTCGACGCTCGTCGCGGCGTAGGTGCGGCCGGTCTCGTCGCGCACGGCCGCGCCCTCGGCGGCGCCGGTGCGGGCCCGAGACGAGCGGGCCAGCGTGATGATCTTGGAGTCCTCGGCGTTCAGCTCGGTCACGTCCGCAAGCCTACCGACGGCCGCTCCCCGGGCGGCGGACGGCCGTCGCGGGAGACCGGATGCCGGGGCGGTCGCAAGTCGTTGCGTGGGGCGGTCGCAAGTGGGCGGCAAGTGGGTGGCAAGCGGGGCGGCGCAACCTACGGGTGTTCCGTGAGCGACGTCCTGGGGAGTCCGAGAATGTCCCGTCTGCTGTACCGCCTGGGGAGGGCCGCCGCGCTGCGCCCCTGGCGGATGATCATCGTCTGGCTGGTCGCGGTCGGCGCGCTCTTCGGCCTGGCCGGAGCGTTCGGCGGCGCGACGCACGACAACTACAGGCTGTCGGGGAGCGGCGCGCAGCGCGCATCCGACCTGCTGGCCGACCACTTCCCGGCGCTGTCGGGTGCGGACGCGCGGGTGGTGGTGCGCAACCCGGCCGGACGGGTGGACCAGGACCGGCTCGCGGCCGTGGGAGCCAAGCTGCGCGAGCTGCCGCACGTGGCGGCCGTGGACCCGGCCCCGCCCGGCAAGGGCGGCGCGACCGGGCTGCTGACCGTCCGGTACGACGTGCCGGTGACCGAGCTCGCGCCCAAGGCGTCCCTCGACCGGCTGGAGGGCGCGACCGCCGAGCTCAGGGCCGCCGGGTACCAGGTGGAGTTCGGCGGCCAACTGGCCGAGAACGTGGGCGCGCCGGGCGGGATCGGCGAGGGCGTCGGCGTCGTCGCCGCCTTGGTCGTCCTGTTCCTGGCGTTCGGGTCGGTCGTCGCCGCCGGGCTGCCGCTCGCGGTCGCGCTCGCCGGGCTCGGCGCCGGCGTCTCCGGGATCACCCTGCTCGCCGCCGCGACCGACATCGCGACGACCGCGCCGACGCTCGCGGTCATGGTCGGGCTCGGCGTCGGCATCGACTACGCGCTGTTCATCCTGACCCGGCACCGCGAGGGCCTCGCGGAGGGGCTGCCGGTGCCCGAGGCGGCCGGGCGGGCGACCGCGACGGCGGGGATGTCCGTGCTGTTCGCCGGGTTCACCGTGCTGCTCGCGCTCTGCGGGCTGCTGCTGTCGGGCGTCCCGGTGTTCATGACCATGGGGTTCGCGACCGGTCTCGTGGTCGCCGCGACCGTGCTGAGCGCGCTGACCCTGCTGCCCGCCGTCCTCGGCCTGGCCGGACGCCGGGTGCTGCGCCGCCGGGACCGTGCGGCGGGCGCGGTCGTGCACACCGACGCGCCGCTCGTCCGCCGCTGGGCCGGGCACGTCGGACGGCACCCGTGGGCGTGGCTGCTGGTCAGCCTGGTGGTCCTGCTGACGCTCGCCGCGCCCGCCGCCGGGATGCGGACGTGGCCGAGCGACGCCAGCAGCGAGCCGACGTCCAACACCGTCCGCCGCTCCTACGACCTGCTCGCCGACGGCTACGGGCCCGGGGCGAACGGCCCGCTGCTCGTCGCCGTGGACCTGCGGAAGGTGGACCGCGCGCAGCTGCCCGCGATCAGGGACCGCATCGCGCGCACCGACGGCGTCGTGGACGTCGCGCCGCCGCAGATGTCCCCGGACGGCGCCGCCGCCGTGCTCGTCGCGACCCCCGCGTACGGCCCGCAGGACGAGCGCGGCCCCGGCGTCGTGGACCGGCTGCGCGCGCACGCCCTCCCGGACGGCGCGGAGATCACCGGCCTGACCGCGATCTACGTGGACCTCAACCGCCGCCTGGACGACCGGCTCTGGCCCGTGATCGGGCTGGTGGTCGCGACCTCGTTCGTCATGCTCCTGCTGGTGTTCCGGTCGCTGGTCGCGCCGCTGAAGGCCGCCGCGATGAACCTGCTGTCGATCGGCGCCGCGTACGGCGTGCTCGTCGCGGTCTTCCAGTGGGGCTGGGGCTCGGCGCTGCTCGGGCTGCCGCACAGCGTGCCCGTCTCCAGCTTCATCACGCTGCTGATGTTCGTGGTGCTGTTCGGGGTCTCGATGGACTACGAGGTGTTCCTGCTCTCCCGCGTCCGGGAGGACTGGCTGCGCACCGGCGACGCGCGCGGCTCGGTCGGGTCCGGGCTCGCCGCGACCGGCCGGGTGATCTCCAGCGCCGCGCTGATCATGGTCGCGGTGTTCGCCGGGTTCGCCTCCGACCCGAGTCTGGTGATCAAGCAGATGGGCGTCGGGCTCGCCGTCGCGGTCGCGCTGGACGCCACGCTGGTCCGGCTCGTCCTGGTCCCGGCGGCGATGGCGCTGCTCGGCCGGGCGAACTGGTGGCTGCCCGGGCCGCTCGCCCGCGTCCTGCCCGAGTTCGACCCGCACGGCGCGGCGGCGGAGGAGCCGGAGCGGACGCCGGTGCCCGCCTGACCGCCCACACCGCCGGCTGACCGCACACGACGCCCGCTTGACCGCCCACGGCGCCGACCTGACCCCGGTACACGGCGCCGGCCCGACCGGACACGAGACCCGCCCGACGGCCCGCGAGGCCCGGCGCGAGGGGCGCGGACCGCCCCGGACGCCGGGCCGTTAGGCTTTCGCCCGTGGCGCTGGCGGTGCGGGTTCTGGGGGCCTTCGAGGCCGTGGTGCGCGACCGGCCGGCCGAACTCGGCGGACCCCGCCAGCGGTCCGTGCTGGCCCGGCTCGTCGCCGCGCACGGACGGCTCGTCCCGGCCGACCGCCTCGTCGCCGACCTCTGGCCGGACGGCGCTCCGCCCCGGGCCGCCGCCGGGCTGCAGTCCTTCGTGTCGCACCTGCGGCGCGCGCTGGAGCCGGACCGTCCGCCGCGCACCCCCGCGCGGGTGCTGGTGACCGCCCCGCCCGGGTACGCGCTGCGGCTCCCGGCGGCCGACGTGGACGCCTGGTGCTTCGACGACCTGGTGGAACGGTCCGGAGAGGCCGGCGACCCCGCCGGGGCGCGGGCGCTGGCCGAGCGCGCCCTGGACCTGTGGCGCGGCCCCGCGTACGCGGAGTTCGCCGACCTTCCGTGGGCCGCCGCCGAGGCCGCGCGGCTGGACGAGCTGCGCCGGCTCGCCGCCGAGCGGCG
>NZ_QURH01000105.1 GCF_003428695.1 Actinomadura logoneensis | reverse complement strand
GTTCCTGCGGCTTTCGCTCCGTGGCGACTCGCTTACTTTATCAGTTCCGTCCGGCTTGTCAATTTCCGGCCGATTCTGATTCCACACTTCCCGCCCGCTTTCGCGGCCGTTCCGTGCAGCCCTGCTATTTCACCAGATCCCGGCCGATTCGCAAAATCGAGCCTTTTCCGGTGCCATCTTCCGACCGCGGGCACGGCGAACCGCTTCCGCTGGATCGTTGGATGGTTTCCCCCGGGCCGGCCGCCGTTCGGCGTCCCGCTCCCCGTGGGGCGAAGAGAACAGTATGCCCAGCGGGCGTCCTCGTCAAACCGACTGGCGAAACTTTCTCCGGCACTCGTCCGGAGCAGTCGCCCGTCGGCCTGGCCGACGTCCCCGAGCTGGGCTTTTGTGGTCCAAAGGGCGGTCCGCACCGCCCGTCGGCTGGTTCAACTGGAAGGGGCGGCCGTCTTATTCCGAGGAGGGCGCCCCTGGCGGGGACGAGTCGGAAAATCAGGTGCCGACCGGACGGGCGCGACCCGGCGAGGCGCGACCCGGCGAGGCGCGGCGCTGCGCGGCGCGGGCGGACGGTGGGTGCGCGGGCGGGTCGGCGTCAGTGCTTCGCGAGGAAGCCGCCGACGAACATGATCGTCTCGGCGAGTACCCAGAAGCAGACCGCGATGCTCAGGTTGCGTGCCAGGAGACCCGGACGGCGGCGGACGCCCGGCAGCAGCCAGGACATGACACCGATGCCGAGCCCGACGAACGCGGCCGGAACGGAGAGCCAGACGTAACGGAGAACCGCGTCCCCGCAGTCGGCGTCGTGGGCGGACGCCTCCCCGCAGAACGCCTCGTCGCTCCAGCCGCCGAACGCGGAGAACCCCCAGAGCGCGGCGAGGACGCAGGTGGCGATCGTCGGGACGGCCGGTGACAGCCACCGGCCGTTCGATCGTCCCGGCACGATCCGCACAAGCGGAACGTATCGCGCGGCCGCGTCCCGGGGGAACCCCGCGCGTGCCGCCTCGGCGAGACCATCCGGGACGCTCCCCCGGTCGGTTGCCGCGGCCCGGCACGGGCGCCGGACGAGGTCAGTCCGCGCTCAGACGAGTTCCTTGGACTCGTAGGCCATCAGGTCCAGCACGATCGCCGTGACGACGACCAGGACGCGCAGGCTCTCGGACACTTCCTCGGTGAACTCGACGGCGTAGCGGTCGGCCGTGGTGAACAGCTCGGCGCGCAGTCCCGCCCACTTCTTGGTGATGCCGGCGAACCGGTTGCGCTGGTTGTCGGTCACCGGGAAGGTGCGCAGGCGGAGGTCGCCGATGGCCTGGGCGAGCTCGGTCTCGTCGGCGTCGAGGAGGAAGTACTGGCGGCGGGTGGAGTTGGCCCGGACGGTCCCGACGCGGTCGCCCCGCATCACCTCGTCGCCCTCGTCGCCGGTGACGGCCAGGTGGACGTGGGTGAGCCAGGCGTCCACCTTGTCGATGACGAACCGCGGGGCGTCCGAGGCGTCCTTCAGGACGAGGGTGGCGTGGGAGCTGCGGACGTTCTGCGGGAGGGCCGCGCGGACCGCCTCGCGGCGGCTGCGGACCTGCTGGTCGGTGACGTAGGCGAGCAGGGTGCCCCGGTCGTCCACCACGTCGTACCGCGTCTGGGTCTGCACGACCTTGCGCGGCTGTTCGACCCGCATGCTGGGGAGGTTGAAGAGATCGGTCACACCGCGATCCTGTCAAGCCGTGGCCCGGCAGGTAACCCCGCCGCACCCGAGTGCTCCCATCCAGCCAGGTCACCCGATACAAGACGAAAGGGACGGTCCCGTAGAACGGGACCGTCCCTGGTGTCGGACGTCAGCCCTGCAGGCGTCCGGACTGGCGACGTCGGATCAGAAGTCCATGCCGCCGTCGCCGCCCGGCATGGCCGGGGCGGGGTTCTTCTCGGGCTTCTCGGCGATGACGGCCTCGGTGGTGAGGAACAGCGCCGCGATGGACGCCGCGTTCTGCAGCGCGGAACGCGTCACCTTGGCCGGGTCGAGGATGCCCGCCTCGAACATGTTGACGTACTCGCCGGTCGCGGCGTTGAGGCCCTCACCCGGGGTCAGGTTGCGGACCTTCTCCACCACGACGCCGCCCTCGAGGCCGGCGTTGACCGCGATCTGCTTGAGCGGCTCCTCCAGCGCGCGGCGGACGATGTTGGCGCCGGTGGCCTCGTCGCCGGGCAGCTCGAGCTTGTCGAACGCCTTGGTGCCGGCCTGCAGCAGCGCCACGCCACCACCGGGGACGATGCCCTCCTCGACGGCCGCCTTCGCGTTGCGAACGGCGTCCTCGATGCGGTGCTTGCGCTCCTTCAGCTCGACCTCGGTCGCCGCGCCGGCCTTGATGACGGCGACGCCGCCGGCCAGCTTGGCGAGACGCTCCTGGAGCTTCTCGCGGTCGTAGTCGGAGTCGGTGCGGTCGATCTCGGTGCGGATCTCGTTGACCCGGCCCGCGATCTCGTTGGCGTCACCGGCGCCGTCGACGATCGTGGTCTCGTCCTTGGCCACCACGACCTTGCGGGCGCGGCCCAGCATGTCGAGCGTGGTGTTCTCCAGCTTGAGGCCCACGTCCTCGGAGATCACCTGGCCGCCGGTCAGGATGGCGATGTCGCCGAGCATGGCCTTGCGGCGGTCGCCGAAGCCCGGGGCCTTGACGGCGACGGACTTGAAGATCCCGCGGATCTTGTTGACGACCAGGGTGGCCAGGGCCTCGCCCTCGACGTCCTCGGCGATGATCAGCAGCGGCTTGCCGGACTGCATGACGCCCTCGAGGACGGGCAGCAGGTCCTTGTTGGCCGACGCCTTGCCCTGGACGATCAGGATGTACGGGTCGTCGAGGACCGCTTCCATCCGCTCGGGGTCGGTGACGAAGTACGGCGAGATGTAGCCCTTGTCGAAGCGCATGCCCTCGGTGAGCTCGAGCTCGAGCCCGAAGGTGTTGCTCTCCTCGACGGTGATGACGCCTTCCTTGCCGACCTTGTCCATCGCCTCGGCGATCATCTCGCCGATCTGGGTGTCACCCGCGGAGATGGAGGCCGTGGAGGCGATCTGCTCCTTGGTCTCGACGTCCTTGGCCAGCTTGGAGAGCTCCTCGCTGACCCGCTCGACGGCGGCCTCGATGCCCCGCTTCAGGGACATCGGGTTGGCGCCGGCGGCGACGTTGCGCAGGCCCTCGCGGACGAGCGCCTGGGCGAGGACGGTCGCGGTGGTGGTGCCGTCACCCGCGACGTCGTCGGTCTTCTTGGCTACTTCCTTGACGAGCTCGGCGCCGATCTTCTCCCAGGCGTCCTCGAGCTCGATCTCCTTGGCGATGGACACACCGTCGTTGGTGATCGTGGGGGCGCCCCACTTCTTCTCCAGCACGACGTTGCGGCCCTTGGGACCAAGGGTCACCTTCACGGCATCAGCGAGCTGGTTCATGCCGCGCTCGAGGCCGCGGCGGGCCTCCTCGTCGAACGCGATCATCTTTGCAGCCATAGGCTCCAAGTCCTCCCGGAACAGGGTGGCCATAGACGGATCGAGCCGATGCCCGCGACGGACGACCCCGGCCGACGACTGCCATTCCGCCGCCGATCACAGGGCCTCATCGCCCCGACCCAGACTGTGGAGTTGTCACTCTCCACAGCAGAGTGCCAACGTTTGGTTTAGCACTCTACCCTGCCGAGTGCAAGCGTCCGACCATGTCCCGGCGGTTAGTTCCCGCAACCTCGAACCTCGCGCTCCCAGCTGCGGAAGCACCGTTCCCGCTGGTCCCGGGACGAGTGCGACCGTGCCCCACGACGCCCCACCGTCTGCCGGCGGTCACGGAACAACCGCGGAACACGGGCGGCGGCAAGGCGCGGGCGGGCGCGGCCTGTTCCGCGCGTTCCGCGGCCTCGGCCGCCCCTGCCAGCCCGAGCCCGCAACCCAGCAGTGGGAGAGGGCCGCCCCAGTAGCCAGCGGCGACAGCCATCCCTAGAGCTCCCGCGAAGGCTGAATTGACGGCGGTCAGCCAAGAAGGCGGCCCTGTTCTCTCTTGAGTCTGGAGAATCCTTCTCGGGCGTACGCCAAGACCTCGTGTGGGTACGACGCCACTGAGAGGTGGCGGTCATGGCTTCCAGCTTCCCATCGCGCAACGGTGACCTCGTAGCCGGAAACATGCGCGGCCAACTGGAGCAAGAAAGGCGGCATCTCCGATTCATTTATCAGGTCGGCGTGCTGAATCACGAGGTCTCGCATTGCCTGGATGTTGGGAAGAAAGACACTCATCACCCATAGTCGCCACTCGGCGAGTTCGTGCTCCGTCGGGGGTGTCTTGTCGGCGAACGGCGACACGCCGCCGGGGCGCGCATGGCGTTCTACGAATGCGTCGAAGGTGCGTCCGTTGGCTTCCGCAAGCGCGAGCAAGGGGCCGTAGAAGTCGCTGAGCTGCGAATTTATACGGGCCAGCCGCCCCTGGCGCTGCGCCAGGCGCAGGCCATTGAGGTAAGTGGCGACGTAGCCGGCAAAGGCGAGTGTAATCGTGACAGCCAAGGTAATCACAGGGCGAGGATAGGCACTGCCCCCGGGCAAGGTTAAGAGCGCGTGCTGCCTGATTTCCTAGGCGCGTCCACCGTGCGGCGGACGGTCGCCGCGAGTCGCACCGCTGCCTATTCGTCGAGCAGCCCCATGTTCTCCGGGCAGATCTCTAGGGAGTCTCTGGCCGGGTGTGGCCTCGGCCTCTGTGCTCCGGGTTCTGACGGTGGTCCTGGGGTGTTCGCGGAAGGCGGGGCGGGAGGAGTGGGGCGGTGGGGGGCCGGCTCCGGGGTGCTCCGTCGCGCCTCGTGGTGCCGGCGGCGCCGTGGGACGACTCGGGGTCGGGAGGTGTCTCCGAAACGCGCGGCCCGGTCGGCCGGGGCCGAGGCTAGGAGCCGAGCGGTGCGGACGGTGTCGCCGAATTCTTTGTTCGGCTGCCTCTTGGACGTCCGGGGAAGGGTATGAGCGGCGGGCACTTCCATCGCTGAGATCACGAATTATTACAAGGGGCCGATGGAGCTTCGCCGGTCCGCTTCAGGCCACCGAGGAGTCCTGACCGCGGGAGTTCGGGGTGTTATTCAATGTGTATCGGCGCGCCAGATCCGGAGAGGGCTTCTCAAGCGAGGAGACGGTGTTCATGGCAACGTACAAAACGCAAATCCAGTGGGGTAACCCCGGTGACCCCTGGCACGACGACCAGGCACTCGAGATCACCATCGCCAATCGCAATGCGGTGATCCCGAGCAACGGTCGTCCTCCGACCGGCACCACGGTCAGCTGGTCCGGCCCGCGGGGCAACGCCACCGTGACGTTCTTCGACGACGGCGCCAGCTTCTCCGGCACCGCCCAGTTCCCTGGTGAGGGCCCCGTCAGCTACCGCGGCCAGGCCACCTCGTAGCGGAACGGCGCGGGCCTGGTGAGGGACGCCTCACCAGGCCCGCGATCTTTCTTGGCGGCGCGGAAAATGACAGCACGAGGAGCCTGGTCCTGCGCACTCCAAATTCAATCAACTTGGAAACTTGTATCCATGGCGATCCGCCACCTTCGGTGAGGCTGGACCGATATTCGAGTGTGCATTGATCAAGCCCTGGGTCGCACAGGCGGCAGCGTCATGGGCGTGCGCTTGAACCACTCGCGCGTGTACCGGAAGGCATCCGGGACAGAGCCTGGCATTCGTTTAGGCGGCCTGAATCGAACGATCAGGAGCGAAGGCCGGAGGGCCGGTAAGGGTCACTGTGCGGGGCGTGCACCAGAGGGAGGACCTCTTCCTCCAGGCGGCGCGGGACGCGGTGGCCGTAGCGGGTCTCCAGGCGGTCGCGGGCGCGGACGTATCCGGCGACGGCCTCTTCCAGGGTTCTGGGGACGGCCTGGACGCCCAGTGGACGCAGGAGATGGCCGCTCATCGTCAGCAGCTCGCCGCGGACCCTGTCGTCCATGCCCCGGTCGCGCTTACTGATGAGCCACAGGATCCAGTCCCAGAAGTGAGCGTCGACCGCGGGCAGGGTGTCCGGACCGACCCGCCACGGGCCCGCCGGGCGGCGCGGGACGTCGCGGAACAGAAGGTCCACCTTGACGGGACCGGTGAACACGAGCAGGTAGCTCGCGCACTGGCCGAGGGGGTCCCACTGCGCCGCCACCGGATCGAACGGCGCGACGAGACCGGGCAGGTCGGCGGCCACCTCGCCGAAGTCGTCCACGGACACGGCGTAGTCCCAGTCCGAACTTCGTGACGCCGTCCCCCGCGCCCGCGACCCGACCAGTTCCACCCCCTGTACTGCCGGATGGGCGCGCAGCACTCCGGCGACTTCCTCCGCTATTCCCATGACCTTGCCTTTACCCGCCCTTGCAACACGAAAAGCCCCCTTCCGTCAAGAAAGAGGGCTTTCGCGTGTCTGCGTCAGCCGCCGGCGACGGCGGGGATGATGGAGATCTGCGTTCCGGCAGGGGTGGGAGTGTCCAGCCCCTCGGCGAAACGGACGTCCTCGTCGCCGACGTAGACGTTGACGAAGCGGCGGATCTTGCCGTTGTCGTCCAGGATGCGGGCGGAGATGCCGGAGTAGGACGACTCCAGGTCGGCGACCACGGCGCGCAGGGTGCCGCCCTCGGCGGCCACCTCGGACTCGCCGCCGGTGTAGGTCCGCAGGATGGTCGGGATGCGGACGGACACGGTGCTCATGGGGGCTCCTCTCAGGCGATCCCGGCCGCGCGGAACGCGTCCAGGGTGGGGGCGATGTTGGCGGTGGGCGCGACGACCGGGGCGACCGCGTCCAGGGTCTTCAGACCGTCCCCGGAGTTGATGATCACGGTCTCGGCGGACGGGTCCAGCGTTCCGGACTCGGCGAGCTTCTTGAGCACGCCGACCGTGACGCCGCCGGCGGTCTCACCGAAGATCCCCTCGGTGGCGGCGAGCAGCCGGATGCCCTCCACGACCTGCTCGTCGGTCACGTCCTCGACCGTGCCGCCGGTGCGGCGGGCGACGTCCAGCACGTACGTGCCGTCCGCCGGGTTCCCGATCGCGAGGGACTTGGCGATGGTGTCGGGCTTGACCGGGCGGAACACGTCCCAGCCCTGCTTGAACGCGTGAGCGACGGGGTCGCAGCCGGCGGGCTGCGCGCCGAACACCCGGTACGGCTTGTCCTCGACCAGGCCGAGCTTGATCAGCTCCTGGAACGCCTTGTCGATCTTGGTGAGCTGGGACCCGGACGCGACCGGGACCACGATCTGGTCCGGCAGCCGCCAGCCGAGCTGCTCGGCGATCTCGTAGCCGAGCGTCTTGGAGCCCTCGGCGTAGTACGGGCGGACGTTGACGTTGACGAACGCCCAGTCCTCCTGCTCGCCCGCGATCTCGGAGGCGAGCCGGTTGACGTCGTCGTAGTTGCCGTCCACGGTGACGAACGTGCCGCCGTACACCGCCGTCGTGATGATCTTCTGAGCCTCCAGGTCGGACGGCACGAACACCGCGCTGCGGATGCCCGCGCGGGCCGCCGCGGCGGCGACGGCGTTCGCGAGGTTCCCGGTGGACGGGCAGGCCAGCACCTTGAACCCCAGTTCGCGGGCGGCGGCGAGCGCGACGGCGACCACGCGGTCCTTGAACGAGTGCGTCGGGTTGCCGCTGTCGTCCTTCACCCAGAGCCTGGTGAGGCCGAGCGTCTCGGCGAGGTGGTCGGCGCGGACGAGCCGGGTCAGGCCGGGCTCGGTGTTGGGCGTCTCCTCGATGTGGGACGGGACGGGCAGCAGGCCCTTGTACCGCCAGATGTTGCGCGGTCCCGCCTCGATCGAGGCGCGGGTGACGTCGCCGAAGTCGTAGGAGATCTCCAGCGGCCCGAAACACTCCTCGCACGCGTAGTGCGGTCCGAGGTCGCGGCTGTGGCCGCATTCGCGGCAGGTCAGCGCGGTGGCGGGTCCGAGATTCGTCGCAGACGTGAGCGCCATGAAGCGAGGCCCTTCTCCCCATCTTCCCTGCGCCGCTTTGGTCGCAGGCCGGAGTTGGCACCACTTCCCGGTCGGCCTCGCGGGTTCGCGAGCGCGCACTAACCGGGTGGTTGCCGGGGCTTCGTAGGGCCGGTCCCTCCACCCCTCTGGATGAGCGTTATGAAGTTATGGAACGGGTTCTTTTCAGAACTCCGTGGCCCGAGATTACATGACTTGACCGGTTCCCGGACAGCGCCGTCTCGCCGGTTGAGACACCGTCCGGCCGTGGCCTTGGTCACGCGGCGGGCCTTTTTCACGCCCGGCGCATTCGCCCAAGGAGGCGGTGGAGGCGGCCGGACGGGAATCCACGCGGGTCCCTTTGATGTCCGGGCGCCCCGGCTGAGACGCTGCTCCCATGAGTCGAATCGTGGTCGCGTCCAACCGTGGTCCGGTGTCGTTCTCGCGGAGCGAGGGCGGCGGGCTGACCGCCCGGCGGGGCGGTGGCGGGCTGGTGTCGGGCCTGGCGGGCGTCGCCGCCGGCACGGAGGTGCTGTGGGTCTGCGCGGCGCTCGGCGACGCCGACCGGGAGGCCGCGGGCCGGGCCCCGGACGGGCGGCTCGACCTGGCCGGGCACGACACCGGCGGCGCGGCGGTGCGGATGCTCGACATCCCCGCCCCGACGTTCCAGCGGGCCTACAACTCGGTCGCGAACTCGACGCTCTGGTTCGTCCACCACCTGCTGTACGAGACGCCGCGCGCGCCGCACTTCGACGCGCGGTTCCGGCGCGACTGGCAGTCCTACGAGGCCTACAACGCGGCGTTCGCGGACGCGGTGGCCCAGTCGGCCGAGCCGGGCGCGAAGGCGGTCGTGCAGGACTACCACCTGTCGCTCGCGCCGCGGATGCTCCGCGAGCGGCGTCCCGACCTGCGCGTCGCGCACTTTTCGCACACGCCGTGGGCGCCGCCGGAGTACTTCCGGATGCTGCCGGACGACCTCGTGATCGCCGTCCTCGGCGGCATCCTGGGCGCGGACCACGCGGGCTTCCTGACCCGGCGCTGGGCGGACGCGTTCCTGGCCTGCTGCGACCAGCTCCTGCCGGGCGCGCGGGTGGAGGACCGCGACGTGACCTACGCGGGGCGGACGACCCGGGTCGGCGTCCACGGGCTCGGTGTGGACGGAAGGTCCCTGCGCGAACGAGCCGCGCGTCCGGACGTCGCCGAGCGCAGGGAGGCACTCCGCGCGCAGGTGGGGGGCCGCAAGCTGATCGTCCGCGTGGACCGGACGGAGCTGTCGAAGAACATCGTGCGCGGACTGGCCGCCTACCGCGAACTGCTCGCGACGCATCCCGAATGGCACGGACGGGTCGTCCACCTGGCGTTCGCCTACCCTTCGCGGACGGACCTCGCGGAGTACCGCGCGTACACCGAGGCCGTCCACGAGACGGCGCGGGCGATCTCCGAGGAGTTCGCGACGCCGGACTGGGACCCGCTGATCGTTCAGGTCAACGACGACTATCCGCGGTCGCTCGCGGCCTACTCGCTGGCGGACGTCCTGCTGGTGAACCCGATCCGGGACGGGATGAACCTGGTCGCCAAGGAGGGCCCGGTGCTCTCGGCGGACGGCTGCGCGCTGGTGCTGTCCCGGGAGGCCGGGGCCGCCGCCGAGCTCGCGGACGACGCGCTCCTGGTGAACCCGTACGACGTGTCCAAGACCGCCGAGGCGCTGCACCACGCGCTGCTGATGCCGCCCGGGGAGCGCGCCGCGCGCTGCGGCCGGCTCGCCGCCGCGGCGACCGCGCTCCCGCCCGACCGCTGGTTCGCCGGCCAGCTCGACGCGCTGGACTAGACGAGAGGCGAGAGGTCGGACCGGCCCGGCGGGACGGACCGGGGCCCACCCCCGCTCGCGGCGTCGGCCGGGGTGCGGCTCGCCGCGTCCGCCTCGGTGCCGAGGAGGCTGACGACCGGGTTGGGCTCGTGCAGCCGCCGCCAGCGTTCGCGCATGTCGGCCTTGCGGTGCGCCATGCGGCGGTGCGCGGCGGTCGCGGCGAACTTCGCCAGCAGCGCGGCGCTCGGCCGGGGCATGCCGCTCGGCTCGTAGCCGTAGGCCGTGAGCCGGTCGCCGAACGCCGCCTCGGCGAGGCCGATCTCCCAGGGCTCCAGGCGGCTGCGCCACGAGCCGACGCGTCCGGACGACACGGCCGACCGGGTCCTGCTGTGCCACTTCTTCTGCGGCGGGACGGTCAGCTCGGCGATGTGGCGCGGCTCGGTCATCGCCGGGTCGAACTCCTCGCCGAGGAAGACGCACAGCTTGCGGAGCTCGCCCTCGGGGTCGGCGACGAGGTTCTCGTACCGGAGCTCGTAGTAGGCGTCCGCGCCGAGGCGGTCGGAGGTGCGGCGGCCGGTGTCGACCGCCTCGCGCCAGGCCGCGATGGCGTGGTTGAGGTCGAGCTTGTACCAGGGCATCTCGCGCAGGGACGCCACGCAGTCGCGACCGTCCCGGACGAGGTGGACGAACTGCGCGTCCGGGAACATGCGTAGCAGCGCCGGGACGTGCTTGGAGTAGCTGGGCCGCTTGTCGCCCCAGCGCGCCCGGTCGAACCGGCGCGCGTAGGCGCGGAAGACGATGCCGAGCGCCGAGCCGATCGTGGCCGGGCCGTCGGCGATCTCCTCGGTCACCGCGGCCGGGTCCAGGCCGAGGTCGGCGAACTTGGTCTCGGGCCGCGCGGTGATCCACTCCGCGAGCCGAAGCCTGTTCTCCCTGTCCGTCAGGTCACCGAAGTCGCACCTTCCGGTGTAGGCCGGCAGCACGAACCGGGTCTCGGCGGGGATCGCGAGGCGCGGATGCGAGTGCAGCATCAGCTGGAGCAGCGTCGTCCCGGAGCGCGGGCAGCCGAACACGAAGACCGGACGGGCGGATGTCGGGGCAGGACCGGTGAACATGCACCGCATGGTCGCTCACCGACCGCCCTGACCAGGGCTGATTCGCTTCCGCTTGGCCCACCCCTTGCCGACCCTTGAGGCCCCGTCGCCCGCGGACGGCGATCACGGGGAAACCCCGGCCGGCGGCCGGGCGCCCTCGGGTCGGCGACGGATCGGCCGCAGGCCGATGACCAGGCGGAGGCGGACCGGCGGCACGCCGACGACGATCCGGCAGCGGACCGGCGGCAGGCCGGCGGGCCTGCGGCGGGTCAGGTGTAGGACTCGCCGAGCGTCTGCCGGACCTGCTTGCGCGCCTCGTGGATGCGGGACTTCACCGTGCCCAGCGGCAGTTTGAGCTGCTCGGCGATCTCGGCGTACTCCAGCTGGGAGACGTCGCGCAGCACCAGGGCCTGCACCAGGTCGGGCTTGCGGGACTCCAGGTCCTCCATGGCGTCGAGGATGTCGACCCGGGAGCCGGCGATGACGCTGGTGCGGCGCGGGTCGGGGCGCTGCTGGGGCAGCTCGCCCGCCTGCTCCACCGACCGGCGCTTCAGCGAGCGGTAGGTCGAGCGGGCCGAGTTCGCCACGACGACGTGCAGCCAGGTGGAGAAGCGGGACCGCCCCTCGAAGCGGTGGATGTTGCGTGCGACCTGCAGCAACGCGTCCTGGCACGCCTCCTCGGCGTCCTGCCGGTTGGGCAGGAAGCGGGCCGCGTGGCGCAGCACGTCCGGCTCGATCTTGCGGAGCAGCTCGTCCAGCGCTCCCGCGTCGCCGCGGGCGGCCTTCAGCGCCAGCTCCTCTGTTCTCTCATCGAATGCCATCGCCGTGCCTCGACCTCGCTCGCACACACACCCCGTTTGTTGGGCATGATACGGGAGTGTCCTTCCCCTCTGCTGTCGGCCGTTACCGAATCGATCGCGCTCTCGGGTCCGGGGCGTTCGCCTCAGTGTGGCTCGGTCACGACGACGCCCTCGACTCGATGGTCGCGATCAAAGTCCTGAACGGCAGCCTGATCGACGACCTCGACGTGCGCAACCGCTTCCTGGAGGAGGCGCGGATCCTTCGCCGCGCCGACTCCGAACGGCTGGTCCGCGTGCACGACATCGGCGAGCTCCCGGACGGCCGTCCCTACTTCGTGATGTCGTACGCCGACCGGGGGACGCTCGCGGACCGGATGCGGCGGCGACCGCTTCCGGTCGCCGAGGCGCTCCGGCTCGCCGAGGCCACCTCGTACGGCGTGGAGGTCATCAACACGCTCGGGGTGATCCACCGCGACCTCAAGCCGTCGAACGTGCTGTTCCAGTCCACCCCGGACGGCGGCGAGAAGGTCCTCATCGCCGACCTCGGGCTGGCCAAGGCGCTGGCGCACGCGTCCGGCGCGTTCACCCTCCCGGTCGGGACGCCCGGCTACATGTCGCCCGAGCAGGCCCGCTTCGGCGGCGGCCTGGACGTGCGCGCCGACGTGTACGGGCTGGGCGCGCTCACCTTCCACATGCTGACCGGACGGCCGCCCGGGCAGGCGCCGATCCGGGTCCCGCCGAGCGAACTGCGCGAGGGCCTGCCCGCGGGCACCGACGAGGTCGTGCTGCGCGCGCTGGAGGTCGAGCGGGAGAAGCGCTGGCCGACGGCCGAGGCGTTCGGCGAGGCGCTGGCCGAGCTGCGCGCGAAGGCGCTGGCGGACGAGGCCGGGGATGCGGCGGGCGAGGCCGCGGACGGGCCGTCCGGGGAGCCCCCCGCGACGGTCGTCGGGCTCGCGTCCCGTGCCGCGGCGGAGGCCCCGGCCACCGTTGTGGACGTGCCGTCGCCACAGCGGCCCGGTGTTTCCGGCGAACCTGACACCGTGTCCGACGCGTCATATTCCGGTGTCCAGGACGAGGCACCGGAGGCGACCGTGCGCGACCATTCTCCCCACCATCCCTACGGTGACCGTCCGCCCGGCTCGGAGACCCTTCCGCCGGACGGCGGGGCCGACGACGACCGCACCACCGAGATGCATCTGCCGTCCGGGCAGGCGGGTCCGGCCGGGGGGCCGCGCTCCTCGTCCGCCGGGGCGGGCTACCCGGTGGGAGCGCCGCGCGACAGCGGCGAGGCGACCATCCTCGACCGGCCCGCGGGACGGTTCGCCGAGCCGGCGCGTCCCCCGGCGGGCAACGACGGCAAGACGTCGGTGTTCTCGTCGGCCGACCAGCACTACGAACCGGGTCCCGGGCAGAGCCCCGGCCCCGGCGGGCACCCGTTCGACCCGGGGCAGAGCCCGGGGCCGGGCGGGCATCCGTACGGGCCGGGTCCCGGGCCGGGGCAGAGCGCGCCTCCGCAGGGCTACCCGCCCTACCAGCCCCAGCAGTCCGCGCCGCAGCCTCCGCCGGGGGCGTCCGACAAGGGCTCGCCGTTCGGGCGGCGGAAGAAGGACGCCGGCGGATCGGGCGGCGGTCCCGGCGGACCGTCCGGGCCCGGGGGCGGCGGCGGTGGCGGAGGCGACGGCGGCGGTGACCGGCGCCGGTACCTGACGCCGCTGCTGATCACGGCCGCGGTGCTGGCGGTCGCGCTCGTCGGTGGGCTCGCGCTCGGCACGATCTTCAGCAAGGACGACGGCAAGGGCACGAAGGGCAAGGACGGCAAGAAGACGTCCGTCCCCGCCGACTTCGTCAAGGTGACGGACGACTCGGGCAAGATCACCGCCTCCGTGCCCAAGGCGTGGCCGAAGGCCGGCCCGGACCGCACCTGGCTGCCGAGCGGCCTCGGGTTCGCCGGGGACGCCACGGCCCGTCCCGTCCTGCGGGCGACCCCGGACGTGGCGAAGTTCCGCGGCGTCGGCACCGCGCCCGGCGTCTTCGTCGGCCTCACCACCGCGATGCCGAAGTCGCAGCCGCTGCCGCCCGGCGTCTCGACGCACTCGTCCTGCACCAAGGGCGCGCCGGAGGAGTACGCCTCGCCGGACAAGGCGCTCACCGGGACGATCCTGCGTTTCACCGGCTGCAAGACCGGGACGCCGCTGGTCACCGAGGTCGCGCTGCACTCGGCCGACCAGAAGTTCGGCGCGTGGGTGCGGATCCGGCAGACCGACAACGCCGACATCGTGAAGCCGATCCTGGACAACCTGAAGCTCCAGGCTCCCTGATCCGCACCACTTCCGACGACGGGCCCCGCGAACGGTTTCGCGGGGCCCGTCGTCGTTCGCCGCTGTCCGTGAACGGGTTCGGGTGAGTGCCGGGGTCCGCAGGCAGGTCAGGTGAGTGCCGGGGTCCGCGGGCGGGTCCAGGTGAGCGCCGGGGTCCGGACGTGCTCGGGCAGGGGTCCGTACCCCACCAGGCGTGCCAGCAGCCGCTGGACGGCCGGGACTCCGCTCGCGCGCACCAGGGCATCCGGCGGTAGCGCTCGTCCGCTGAGCACGCGTTCGACGACGAACCGCTGCGTCAACTGCTGGAACGCCTGGACGGCCATCGTCGGCGGCATCCGGCGGCGCTGCACGGCCGCGAGGTCGGCGGTCCCGACCGTCCCCGTGGCGCGCAGCGCGGGGACGACGCGGTTCGCGGTCGCGACGGCGTCCTGCACGGCGAGGTTGATGCCCACCCCGCCGATCGGCGACATCGCGTGCGCGGCGTCCCCGATGCAGAGCAGTCCGGGCCGGTACCAGCGCCGCAGCCGGTCCACCCGAACGTCCAGGACGCTGATCCGGTCCAGGTCGAGCTCGCCGAGCCGGTCGGCGAAGAACGGCACCAGCTCGGCGACGTCGGCGCGCAGCGCGTCCGCGCCGCGGGCCCGGACCCGCGACCACCCGCCCTTCGGGATCATGTAGGCGGTCTGCCAGTACGTCCCGCGGTCGATCACGGCCATCAGCCGGCCCGGTCCTGGGCGCAGGAACGGGTTCGGGCGGTCGCCGGGCTCGCGCGGCAGGCGGAACCAGGCCACGTCCATCGGCGCGCCCAGGTCGCGGACGGGCAGCCCGGCGGCGCGGCGCAGCGTCGAGTGCCGTCCGTCGGCGGCGACGGTGAGCTCGGCGCGGATCTCGTGCCCGTCCCCGGCGGCGTCCCGGTAGCGGACGCCGGTGACCCGGCCGTCCTCCCGGAGCAGGCCGGTGGCCTCGGCCTTCATCAGCAGCCGGAAGCCGGGCAGGTCGGCCGCGGCCTGCGTGATCATGGTGAGGAAGTCCCACTGCGGGACCATCGCGATGTACGGATGCCGTCCGCGCAGGGCCCCGAGGTCGGCGACGGAGAACTCGCCGCCGTCGGTGACGACGTCCATGCCGAGCACCTTGTGGTGGTCGAGCCGTTCGAAGCGTTCGCCGAGGCCGATCTCGTCCAGGACGTCGAGCGTGGACGGGTGGATCGTGTCGCCGCGGAAGTCGCGCAGGAAGTCCCCGTGCTTCTCCAGGACGACGACGTCGATCCCCGAGCGGGCGAGCAGCAGGCCGAGGACGGCTCCGGCGGGGCCTCCGCCCGCCACGCAGACGGTCGTGCGGCCTGGCTCGCGGTACGGGGCGCGGTCTGTGGCGCGGTCTTCGGTGTGTGCGGTCATGGGCACCACCCCCTCCCTTCGATATTCAACGCTCGATGAGTTTCTGTCAAGGGAATGCGGGCTTGCTTGCGAGCGTTCACCGATATATCGTTAATGCATCGCGATCGAACACTACGAGAGGACGACGATGTACGGACACGCGAAACACCACGAGCACGGCCCGTTCGGCCGGCACGGTCACGGCCCGCACTTCCCCGACGGGCACGAGGCGCGGATGCGCCGCGACGACCCGTTCGGCTGGGGCGGCCCGGGATTCGGCGGCCCCGGCGGTCCGGGCTTCGGCCCGGGCGGCCCCCGAGGGCGCGGCCGGGGACGGGGCGGCGG
>NZ_QURH01000108.1 GCF_003428695.1 Actinomadura logoneensis | reverse complement strand
GGAGCGGGCCGGAAGGGTCAGCGGCGGGTGCGGACGGGGTTGGCGAGCTGCCGGGGGATGCGGGCCGCGCAGCCGCACGCCGCCGGGTCGGACGGCGCGGACGGCCCGAGCGGGCGCCCGGCGACCTCCTTGAACAGCCGCGCGCCGGGGGAGGCGTCCGCGAGCACGTCGGCGGCCAGCACGACCGCGGCGGCGGTGTAGGTGGAGCGGTCCCCCGGGAAGTGGCGCCGGTTCTCGAACTGCCAGCCCGTCCAGTACGAGCCGTCCTCGTGCCGCAGGTGCTGGATGGTCGCGAACAGCTCCACGGCCCGGTCCCGGTCGCCCGCGGCGTCCAGGGCCATGACCAGCTCGCACGACTCGGCGGCGGTCACCCACGGCTGGTCGGACACGCAGCGGCAGCCGAGGCCGGGCACGACGAAGGTGTCCCACTGCTCGGCCAGCCGCGCCGCGGCGGCCTCGCCGCGCACCGGCCCGCCCAGCACCGGGTAGTACCAGTCCATCGACCAGCGCGACTTGTCGGCGAACGCCTCCGGGTGGACGGCCACGACGTGCCCGAGCTGGTCGGCGGCCAGCTCCCACTCCGGCTGCGGCTCGCCCAGCCGCTCGGCGAGCGCGACCGCGCAGCGCAGCGACTGGTACACCGAGGAGCAGCCGGTCAGCAGCGCCTCGTCCGCGACCGAGCCGTCCTCGTGCCGGATCCACATGATCTCGCCGCGCCGGGTGCGCAGCCCGAGCGTGTAGTCGATCGCGCGGCGCACCACCGGCCACATCGCGCGGGCGAACGCCTCGTCCCCGGTGACCAGCAGCTCGTGCCAGACGCCGACCGCGACGTAGGCGGCGTGGTTGGACTCGCCGCCCGCCTCGGTGACCTCGCCGAGCACCCACTTGGCGGGCCAGGACCCGTCCGGGCGCTGCACCGAGGCCAGCCACGCGTAGGCGCGCCTGGCCTCGTCGCGCAGGCCCGCGACGGTCAGCGCCATCGCGGCCTCGACGTGGTTCCAGGCGTCCACGTGCCCGGGCACGCCGTCCACCGGGGAGAACCAGGGGATCGCCCCGGACGGCTCCTGCTGGCGGGCGATGCTCCGGGCGGTCGCGACGATGTCGGCCGAGGTCACGACGCCGTCGACGGACGGCGCCGGGGCCTCAGACCGCATCCGCGGTCTCCCTGCCGGCGGGCCCCTCGGCGGACGGTTCGGCGGACGGTTCGGCAGGCGGTTCGGCAGGCGTGCCCGTTTCGGCGGACGCGCCGGCCGGCTTCCCGGCGGGCCGGGACGGCTGCGCGGGCTTGGTCACGTACACGACCACGCTCTTGCCGATGACCGGGTTCAGCGCCTTCTCGGCGAGCCGGGTGGCCAGCGGGCGCTTCATGATGTCCCAGACGAGGACCTGGTGGTAGGCCTTGGCGAGCGGGTTGGCGTCGTTGTCCACGCCGACCGCGCACTTGATCCACCAGTACGGGGAGTGCAGACCGTGCGCGTGGTGGTGGCCGTCCACCCGGAAGCCGGTGGACTTCAGCTTCGCCTCCAGCTCCGCGCGCGTGTAGATGCGCACGTGCCCGCCGGGGGCGGTGTGGTAGTCCTCCGACAGCGCCCAGCACAGCCGCTCGGGCAGCCAGGACGGGACGGTCACCGCGAGCTGCCCGCCGGGCTTGAGCACGCGCAGCAGCTCGCGCATCGCCCGCATGTCGTCGGGGATGTGCTCCAGCACCTCGGACGCCACGATCCTGTCGAAGTGGTCGTCGGGGAAGGGCATGGCCAGGGCGTCGCCCCGGACGGTCTCGGCGGACGCGTCCGCGGGGACCTCGCCCTCCAGCCGCATCGCGCCGAACATCCTCTCGACGCCCGCCAGCTCCTCGGCGTCGAGGTCGAAGGCCACGACGTGCGCACCCCTGCGGTACAGCTCGAAGGCATGCCGTCCGGCGCCGCACCCCATGTCGAGGACGCGCTCTCCGGGGGTGACGCGGAACCGCTGGAAATCCACGGTCAGCAGGGTCGTGCTCCTTCCGTACTGGGGACCTCCGGCAGGCCGGTCCCGCATCCGTGCCCGCGCCGCGGCCCGCCGGGTGGTCGCCCACCCTGGTCGGGACGCCGCCCGGGGCCGCTACTTGCGCGCGGCCTTGCGCAGGTAGTCGCGCTGGGTGACGGCCTCGCGGTAGTGGCCGACCGTGGCCTGCGCCACCGCCCGCCACGCGAACCGCTCGCGCACCCTGGCGAGTCCCGCCTCGCTCCACCTCGCCCGCTCCTCGGGGGAGTCGTGCAGGCGGCGCAGGACGGCCGCGAGTTCCTCCACGTCGCCGGGCTCGACCAGGATCCCGGCGTCGCCGACCACCTCGGGCAGCGCGCCCGCGCGGCTGGCGACCAGCGGGGTGCCGGACGCCATGTGCTCGACGGCGGGCAGCGAGAAGCCCTCGTACCGGGACGGCACGACCGCGACCTCGGCGGACGCCAGCAGCTCGCCGAGCTCGTCGTCGCTGATCCCGGACACGAACCGGACCCGGTCGCCGAGCGCCAGCTCCCGGACGAGCCGCTCGGTCGGGCCGTCCTTCGTGGGCCGGGACACCACCACCACGTGGACGTCCCGCTCGGTGGCGACCTTGGCGACCGCGCGCAGCAGCACGTCCACGCCCTTGATCGGGGCGTCGGCGCTGGCCATCGCGACGATGCGGCCGGGCACGCGCCCGGAGAGCGGGCCGCGCGGGTGGAAGACCGAGGTGTCCACGCCGAGCGGCAGGATCTCGATGTCGCGCGGGTCGACCTTGAAGTCCCGGACGATGTCGACCTTGGACGACTCCGACACCGTGAGCACCGTGCCGATCCGCCGCGCGACCTGCGCCTGCATGGCCACGAAGCCGTACCAGCGGCGCTTGCCGAGCTTGGCCTTCCAGTCCTGGGCGGCGTCCAGCTCGATGCGCCGGTCCACGCTGATCGGGTGGTGGATGCTGGTGACCAGCGGCAGGCCCAGCCGGGCGATGCCGAGGTTGGCCAGGCCGAGCACCTGGTTGTCGTGCGCGACGTCGAAGTCGCGGCGGCGGCGCTTCAGCTCGCGCAGCACGCGGATGCTGAAGGTCAGCGGCTCGGGGAAGCCGCCGGTGCGCATGTGCGCGAACTCCAGGACGTCCACCCAGTCGCGGAACTCCTCGCGCGCCGGGGTGCGGAAGGGGTCCTCGTCCCGGTACAGGTCCAGGCTGGGGATCTTGGTCAGGACGATCTCGTCGCGGTCGAGCTCGGGGTAGGGCTGGCCGGACAGGATCTCCACCGAGTGCCCGAGATCGACCAGCTCCCGGCTCAGATGCCGCAGGTAGACGCCCTGGCCGCCGCAGTGCGGCTTGCTCCGGTAGGACAGCAGCGCCACGCGCAGCGGCCGCTCCCCGGCCCCGGACCCCGCCTCAGTCACGACCGCCCCAGCCCACGCGCCACTCCTGTCCGTCGGATGGACGCCGGGGCACGGGTGCCGCACCGGCATCTCGAACGCCTGTCGTTTCGAACTAGACCTTAGCTTCCGCACGTTACCGGAGAGTTCAATATTGGGCATCGCGTCCAAAAGTGTTTCGAAAAGCACATGAACGACCAGGCGGGGACGGGTCCGCACGGTCGTCCCCGCCTGGTCGCGGGTCGTCGTCAGGGCCTCACCCGGAGGGGGTGAAGCGGACGGGCATCTCCTTGACGCCGTTGATGAAGTTGGACCGCAGCCGGCGCGCCGGACCGGCCGGGCGGATGTCCGGCATCCGGGACGAGATGGTCTCGAACACCATCCGCAGGTTCATCCGGGCCAGGTGCGTGCCGAGGCAGAAGTGCGGGCCGCCGCCGCCGAACCCGAGCTGCGGGTTCGGGTCGCGGGTGATGTCGAACCGGAACGGGTCCTCGAAGACGCGCTCGTCGCGGTTGGCCGAGCCGTAGAACAGCACGACCTTGTCCCCGGCCCGGATGTGCTTGCCGCCCAGCTCGGTGTCCTGCGTGGCCGTCCGCCGGAACTGGTTGATCGGGCTCACCCAGCGGACGATCTCCTCGACCGCCGTCGGCAGCAGTGCCGGGTTGCCCTTCAGCAGCTCCCACTGGCCGGGGTGCTCGAACAGCGCCTGCATGCCGCCCGCCGTCGCCGTCCGGGTGGTCTCGTTGCCCGCGATCGACAGCATCAGCACGAACAGCTGGAACTCCTCGACCGTGAGCGCGCCGCCGCCGGCGTCCGCCTGGACGAGCTTGGTCGCGATGTCGTCGCCGGGCTCGCGCATCCGGCGTTCGCGCAGCTCGGCGGCCCACTCCATGAACTCGGCCGCGCACGCGATCGACTCGCTCTTGTCGCCGATGAACTCCGGGTCGTTGAAGCCGACCAGCGTGTTGGACCAGTGGAAGATCCGCTCCCGGTCCTCCAGCGGGGCGCCGAGGATCTCGCAGATCGTGTAGAGCGGCAGCGGCGCGGCGAAGTGCTCGACGAAGTCGCACTCGCCGAGCGGCGCGGCGGCGTCGATCAGCTCGTTGCAGATGTCGCGGATGTGGCCCTCGAGCCGCTTGATCATCCGGGGCGTGAAGCCCTTGTTCACCATGGCCCGCAGCCGGGTGTGGTCGGGCGGGTCCTGGAACAGCATCATCTGGCCGTAGAGGGCGATCTCGTCGTCGGTGAACTCCTCGAACATCGCCGTCCGGGTGTGCGAGGAGAACAGTTCCGGGTGCCGCGACACCCACGTCACGTCCTCGTGCCTGGTGACCGCCCAGAACCCGGGCACCGCCGGGTTGGGGTCGGCGTGCCAGTGCACCGGGTCGTGGTCGCGCAGCCAGCGGAACCGGTCGTGGGGGATTCCGCCCGCCTCGTACAGGCCGGGGTCGATGACGTCGCGGTCGGGCGGGGCGATGGTGCCGGTCTCTGGGGGCATGGCAGGGTCCTTCGCCGGTGGAGGGCAGGGGCGCGCGACCGGTCGCGCCGTCGCGGTCGCAGAGCTCAACCAAGCTCTTGCTTGGTTGCCGGGCCTGCTTGCGATTCTCACATGAGACTGGAGTCTCATCAAGGGTCTAGCCCGGAGACTCGATGTGCCCTGCGCCACGTTTGAAAGCCCGTCCGCGCACTCCGCGAGCCCCCTTTCACGCACCGCGCACACGTCGCGCGGCGAGCCCGTGCGCGGCGCGTGCCGGGGGCGGTCAGGTGGCGGTGAAGCTGAGGGTTTCGCCGGGGACGCGGCGGGCGTGACCCCGGCGTTCGAGGACGCGCAGGTGGGCGGCGGCCTCGGCGGCGGCCATCTGCCGGGACTGCGGGGACATCGCCGGCCAGGACTCGCGCCAGGCGAGGCCGGACGTGAGGTGCCACAGGGTGCGCGGCTCGGCGGTGAGGAGCGCCGCCAGCTCGGCGAGCCGCGCCTCGTGGTGGGCGGCGATGGCGCGCGTCCGGGCGGCCAGGTCGTGGAAGCGGAACTGGTGGGCGGGCAGCACCTCGTCCGCGGGGAGCTCCCCGACGCGGCCGAGCGAGGCGAGGAAGTCGCCGAGCGGGTCGGTGTCCGGCCGGTCGTAGGGGTAGAGGCCGATGTGCGGTGTGATGCGCGGCAGGACGTGGTCGCCGGTGAAGACGCGGCCCGCGTCCTCCAGGTGCAGGCAGAGGTGGCCGGGGGAGTGGCCGGGCGTCCAGATCGCGCGCAGCCGGCGGCCGGGGAGGTCCACGAGGTCGCCGTCCTCCAGTTCCCGGTCGGGCTGGGCGGGCGGGTCGATGTGCCGACGGCGCGGATGGTCGGCGAGGTCGGCGTCGTCCGCGCCCGCGCGGCGCAGCGAGTCGGCCATCCAGGTGCGTTCGGAGTCCTGCTCGACCATCGCCCGGAACGCGCGGACGATCTCGGCGTCCGCGCGGTGCATGGCGATCCACGCGCCGGACGCCTCGCGCACGCGGCCCGCGAGCCCCGCGTGGTCGGGGTGGTGGTGCGTGACGACCACGCCGAGGACGTCCGCGACGTCCAGCCCGAACGCGGCGAGCCCGGCGGTCAGCGCGTCCCAGGCGTCCTCGTGCTCCCAGCCCGCGTCCACCAGGACGGGTCCGCGCGGGCTCTCCAGCACGTAGACCAGCGTGTACGCGAGCGGGTTGCCCGGGATGGGGACGGGCACGCTCCACACGCCGCCGCCCAGGTCCTCCGCGTCCGGACGCACGTCAGAGGCGCTCGATGATCGTCGCGGTGGAGAGCGCCCCGCCGCAGCACATGGTGACGAGCGCGGTCGCGGCGTCCCGGCGTTCCAGCTCGTGCAGCGCGGTGGTGAGGAGCCGCGCGCCGGTCGCGCCGACCGGGTGGCCGAGCGCGATCGCGCCGCCGTTGACGTTCACGGTGTCCATGTCCGGCTCGTGGACGGACGCCCAGGACAGCACGACGCTCGCGAACGCCTCGTTGATCTCGGTGATGTCCACGTCGCGCATCGACATCCCGGTCCGGGACAGGACGCGCTCGGTCGACTGGACCGGGCCGTCCAGGTGGTAGTACGGCTCGGACCCCACCAGCGCCTGCGACCTGATCCGCGCGCGGACCCGCAGGCCGAGCGCGCGGGCCTTCGCCTCGTCCATCACCAGGACGGCGGCGGCCCCGTCGGAGATCTGCGACGACGTCCCGGCGGTGTGCAGCGCGCCCTCGCCCAGGACGGGCCTGAGCCCGGCGAGCCCCTCGCGCGTCGTCTCGCGCAATCCCTGGTCGCGGACGACGGTCCGGGTCTCGCCGGTCGGGTTCCCCTCGGCGTCCAGGACGGGCGCGTCGATCGGCGCGATCTCGCGGTCGAAGCGCCCGTCCGCCCACGCCTTGGCGGCGAGCTGCTGCGACCGCAGGCCGAACGCGTCCACGTCGTCGCGGCTGAGGCCCCGGCGCGCGGCGATCCGCTCGGCGGCCTCGAACTGGTTCGGCATGTCGATCGACCAGTCGTCCGGACGCGGCTTGGCGGGCAGCACGTTGCTGCCGAGCGGGGACCGGCTCATCACCTCCACGCCGCAGCCGACCGCGACGTCCACCGTCCCGGCCGCGACCTGCGCCGCCGCGAGGTGGACGGCCTGCTGCGACGAGCCGCACTGGGCGTCGAGCGTGGTCACCCCCGCCTGCCACGGCTGCCCGGAGTAGAGCCAGGCGTACCGTCCGACGTGCCCGCCCTGCTCGCCCGCCTGGGTCACGCAGCCGACGAAAACCTGTTCCACTTCCGCGCCGTCCAGCCCGGCGCGCGCGAGCAGCGCGTTGACCGTGTGCGCGAGCACCGCCTGCGCCTTGAGCCCGGCCAACCAGCCGTTCCGCTTGCCGAGCGGCGTCCGAACCGCCTCCACGATCACCGGGGTGCCCATCCGCGACTCCTTGCTGGAACGAGGTTCGGATTCCGACTGTAACGTGTTCTAGTTTTGTCGGAAAGGGTGGACTTCCCGGCGGCCAGCCCCCGGCCGGCCCTCGGGCCGCTCCTTGCGGCGGCCCGGACGGGTGGGGAACGATCGGCCCATGCCGGACGAAACACCGCCCTTCGACGACGACTTCATCGCGGGCGCGTCCATCTCCGAACCGTCCGCCCGGCAGCGCGCCGGACGCGGGCGGAGGCTCGGACGTGGGGGCGGCCGTCCGCGGGCGGGCCTGCCGC
>NZ_QURH01000010.1 GCF_003428695.1 Actinomadura logoneensis | reverse complement strand
CACGCGCGTCCCGGCGAGGACGCGGCGGCGGCCGGGCGCGCCGCCCCAGCGGCGCCGCAGCGCCAGGCCCGCGAGCAGGAACAGGACGAGCTGCACCCCGGCCAGCGTGGACAGGAAGCCGCCCTGGACCCGCCGGATCGCCTGCCCGGCGATCTCCTCGGCGCGCAGCGTGTCCGCCTTCGCGGCGGTGGAGTCGCCGGTCGGCCGGGTGCGGAACGGGGAGCCGACCGCGTCGGACGGCTCGCGCAGCGACAGCGTCCGCATGATCGTGGACGTGACGTCGGTCAGGGTGACCAGCGCCTTCTGCCGGGTCGCGTCCGAGTAGAGGTAGGACGAGCCGGTGAAGCCCGGCCCGCTTGCGAGCGCGACCCGCAGGTGCGGCTTCGGCCCGTTGTCCGACAGGCCCGCGACCAGCACGGTCGTGCCCGCGGGGACGGCCGCGAGCACCTGCGCGACCCGCCGGTCGGCCGCGGCGGCGGCGCGCGCCCGGTCGTCCCGGCCGACCGGGACCTGCGCGCCCTTCGCGTCCACCCCGGCCGCGAGGTACACGCGGAAGACGTCGTCGATCTCGACCGCGGTCAGCGGGCAGCGCGCCCAGTCCGCCGGGGTCGCGCCGTCGATGCCGCCGACGTAGTGGTCGACGCGTCCGCTGCGGTCGGCGAGGCCGAAGACGGCGCCCGGCCCGACGGCGGTCGTGCAGACCCCCTCCTGGTGGGCGGTCTCGCCGAGCAGCCCCGGCTTGGAGTGGTAGGAGGTGCGGGCGTTGTCCCGGACGATGTCCGGCCAGCCCGGGGCGAGCGCGCCGCCCTGCGCCGGGGCGGGCGCCCCGGACGGCACGGCGGTGCCCGGCAGCACCGGGTTGGACGGCAGGACGCAGTCGGCGTCCTTCAGCACGGACCGCTGCCCGGCCGAGAGCGTGAGCCAGCCGTCGGTGGGGCAGGTGTTCGCCTTGGTCGTCCGGACGGTCATCGCGGCGGCCCCGCCCTGGCCGGTCAGCCGCCACAGCGTCGGGGTGTTCCGCTCGGTGACGTCCGTCCACATCAGGCCGTCCACGCCCATGAGCACCACGCGTCCGCCGGGGGCGGCCCGGCCCGCGTTCGAGGGCGCGTTCGAAGGGGCGTCCGATACCGTGCCGGCCTGCGCCGCCTGCGCCGACCGCACGGGCGCCGCCAGGAGGAGGCCCATCGCGGCGAGAACCAGCAGGACAGCGGCCATGCCCGGTCGCGGTGTGCGGAGTCTCGCCCCCGATAGCCCCATGACGTCCAGGGTAGTGGCACCTTTAGGACAGGATGTGAACATGCGAGGAGCCATGGGGACGGGAGACGCCGCGCCGGAGCGGCGGGTGTCCGCCCCGGACGGGGGTGCGGCGGTGGGGGCGACTGCCGTGAACGAGGCCGCCGCGGAGGACGGCGGTCGCCGCGGGAAGGCGCGCGGCCGTGGACGCTCCGCGAGGGACGCGGACGACGCGCGGGCCACGCCGAACGGGCGCCGCGACGCGTCCGCCTCCGGGAGCAACGGCTCCGGGCGGGGTGGCGGCGCGTCGGGACGGGACGGATCCCCGCGCGGCGAACGGGACGGCGGCTCGCCCTCCGCCGACGGCACGGCCGAGCGCCGGGGCGGCCGGCGCAGCGGTGCGGACTGGCTCATCCTGGCCGCCGGCGTCATCGTCGCCGTGGCGGCGATCACACCCATCGTCGTGCGCTGGCTGGGCAACCCGCCCGACCAGCGGCTCGTCGACCTGGAGGTGTACCGCGAGGGCGGCCGGGCCCTGCTGCGCCAGGCCAGGCTCTACGACGTCCTGACCCAGCCGCCGCAGCTGCTCCCCTTCACCTATCCGCCGTTCCCGGCGCTGCTCGCGGTGCCGTTCACGCTGATGTCCTGGACGGCCGCGCAGTGGACCTGGACGGTCCTGGAGTACGTCGCGCTGGCCGTGATCGTCCGGTACGCGTTCCGCGACCTGCTCGCCCGGACCGGCCGCTGGGCGCCGCTGGCCTACGGCGTCCTGTTCGGCGCGTGCGCCTGGCTGACGCCCGCCCACGACCAGATCCGGTTCGGCCAGGTCGGCTTCTTCCTCATGGCGCTGTGCCTGGCGGACACCATGGCGCGCACCGCCTACTGGCCGCGCGGCGCGCTGGTCGGCCTGGCGATCGCGATCAAGCTGGTGCCGGGCGTCTTCCTGGTCTACTTCTGGATCACCGGACGCCGCCAGGCGGCGGTGAACTCCCTGCTCACGGCCGCCGCCGCGTCCCTGCTGGCGTTCGCGTGGCTGCCCTCGGACTCGGCGGACTACTGGTTCGGCGCGCTGCTGCAGGGCGGCGGACGCACCGGCGCGGTGAACGGCACGACGAACCAGGCGCTGAACGGCTGGGTCGCCCGCGTCATCCCGGAGGGTCCGCTCCAGACGCCGCTGTGGGGCGTGCTCGTGCTCGCCGTCGCCTACCTGGGGTTCCGGCTGGCGCGCCGCGCGACCGCCGCCGCCGACGGGCTCGCGCTGCCCGCGCTGCCGCCCGACCCGTCCCGGCGCTGGGGCACCGACCGGATGCTCGCCGCCGACCCCGCGTCCGGCGAGGCCGCGCGCAGCCTGCTGCTCGCCGGGGTCGCGATCACCGGGCTGCTGTCGGTGCTGCTGTCGCCGGTCGGCTGGATCCACCACCTGGTGTGGGTCATCGCCGTCGTCGGCGCCCTCGCCGGAGACGGCCGGGACCGGCGCAGGACGCTGCTGGCCGGGGCCGTCTGGCTGTTCTACCTGTTCCCCGTGCCCTGGTGGGGGACGCACCTGACCGGGCCCGAACATCCACTGATCTTGAAGATCGCCGGGCAGCTGATCCGGGACCTGTTCGGCTTCGGCGCCGTCGCGCTCATGGTCGTCCTCGGCGTCTGGCTGGTGAACCGGCTCGGCCGGGGCGACGGTCGCCCGGATCCCGCTCGCCCCAGGGACGGTGTCGGTACGCTCACCCCGTGATGCTTGCCGCCGTTGCCATCGCGGGACTCGTCGCCGGCGTGGCCGGACTCTCGGTCGCCGTGGTGGCCCACAACCGGGCCAACCAGGTGGTCGAGCAGTGCTCGGAGGTGGTGCGCCGGAGCCTGCGGGCGGCCGGTCCGCCGGGCGCGATCGACGGGCACGCCCTGCGCGACCTGGCGATCGTGCACTACGACGCGCTGCGCGAGATGTCCGGGCACCGCTCCTTCTCCCTGGCCCTGATCAACGCGTCCGGGAACGGGGTGGTGATCAGCTCGATCATCGGGCGCACCGAGACCCGCACCTACGCCAAGCCCATCCGCGACGGCCATCCCGCCGAGCCGCTCTCTCCCGAGGAGAACCAGGCCCTGCGCGCCGCCCGGCTGGGCAAGGGCCCCGTCGTCACCATGGACGATCCGCTCCCCGACTTCGGCGACTCGGGGCGGACGGCGCGCACGACCACCTGAGATCCCGGCCGTCCACCACGTACACTCCTGACGACCGGACACCGCATTCGGGGGGACGCATCGTGCCTGATCAGCGCAAATGGGCCTATCTGGGACCGCAGGGGACCTTCACCGAGGCCGCGCTGCGCTCCTTCCCGGGCGCGATCGGGGCCGAGCACGTCCCGTTCGCGACCGTCCCCGCCGCCCTCGACGCCCTGCGGAGCGGCGAGATGGACGGCGCGCTCGTCGCCCTGGAGAACTCCGTCGAGGGCTCCGTCCCGACCACGCTGGACGAGCTGGCCACCGGCGACCCCGTCCAGATCGTCGGCGAGGTCCACCTGCCCGTCTCGTTCGCCCTGCTCGTCCGGCCGGGCACCGAGCTCGCGGACGTCAAGACCGTCGCGTCCCACCCGCACGCCCAGCCGCAGTGCCGCCGCTGGCTCGCCGAGAAGGTCCCCGACGCCGAGTGGCGCGCCGCCACGTCCAACGCCGAGGCCGCCCAGCACGTCGCCGACGGCCACTACGACGCCGCGCTCGCCGGCTCGTTCGCCGCCGCGCGCTACGGCCTGGAGGTCCTCGCCTCCGACATCCACGACATCGCGGACGCCGTCACCCGCTTCGTCGCGCTGCGCCGCCCCTGCTCCCCGCCGCCGCCCACCGGCATGGACCGCACCAGCGTCGTCGCCTTCCTCGGCGAGGACCACCCCGGCGCGCTGCTGGAGATCCTCACCGAGTTCTCCGTCCGCGGCATCAACCTGTCCCTCATCCAGTCCCGCCCGACGGGCCGGGGCCTCGGCTCCTACCTGTTCTGGATGGACTTCGAGGGCCACGTCTTCGAGTCCCGCGTCGGCGAGGCCCTCATGGGCCTGCGCCGCGTCTGCGCCGACGTCCGCTTCCTCGGCTCCTACACCCGCGCCGACAAGGTCCGTCCCGACGTCCGCCGCGGCACCCACGACCACGACTTCACCGAGGCCGCCGCCTGGCTCGCCACCATCCGCTGCGGCGCCACCGAACGCTGACCTGACTCTTTCCGCGCGAAGGTAAACCGCCGTTGACCTTCGCGCGTCATCTCCTTGCTTCACTCACGTGATCACGGAGAGCCCCCCTTGCGCAGACCCCTGGCAGCTCTGCTGTCGCTGTTCACCGCCCTGACACTGCTGCCGGTGGCGTCCGCCTCCGCCGACTCCCCGCCGACACCGATCGTCGCCGATGCGCGGATCGTGGTGGGGACGGACGGGAAGGCCACTCCCTACGTGCGGCTCATCGCCGCCGACGCGCGGGCGACGGTCGATTTCCGGTTCCGCCTCAAGGGCTCGTCCGAGGCGTACGCGAGCATCCCCGGCGTGCCCCGCCGGGAGGCCGGCGGCGAGGACGCGGCAGGCTCCGTCTGGTCTCCCGAGACGACCGCCGCACTCCAGCAGGGCCGCACCTACCTGGACATCCGGGTCAACGACCCGTCGGGCGGGCGCACCGAGATGCCGCAGGTCGCGTTCCTCGACAGGCCGAGCGGCATCTTCACCCTGGGAGCCGGGGGAGGCGGCTGGGTGACCGACGCCTTCGACGCGCAGGCGACCGTCACCCACTCCGGCCAGGTGAGCAGGGTCGTGGCGCGGCTCTACCGGGCCGGGACGACCGAGCAGGTCGGCGAGGACGTCGTGCCGACGGTGCGGCAGACGGCGGAGCTGCCGGGCGGCGTCACCCGCACCGTCTACATGACCGGCCCGGTCTTCGACCCGCCCGCCGGCCGGTACCAGGTCGCCATGACGGCGTGGGACGGCCAGGGTGACAGCCTCACCAGCCGGACGGCGATCTTCGACAAGCGCCTGGAGCAGCGGCTGACCGACGTCCGGGTGACCGGCACGCTCGACTACGAGCACCGGGGCACCGTGGTCACCGGCCGGGTGACCGACACCGCGGGCGCGCCGCTCGGTGGCGTCACCGTCTCCCTGAACACGCCCGAGGCGAAGACGACGACCGCCGACGACGGCTCCTTCGCGCTGGAGGTCACGCCGACCGCGAGCCGCGCCTCCCTCACCGCCGCCTCCCACGGCGCCTACATCTCGGCGAAAGCCAACGTGGAGTTCCCCTTCCGCGCCCAGGCGACGCGGGTCTCGCTCAGCCCGGTGCCGAGCGCGGGCCGGGTCGGCGACAAGGTCACGCTCTCCGGGCTCCTGGAGCGGCAGAACTCCGCCGGCGCCTGGGTCCCACTCCCCGGCAGGCCCGTGAAGCTCTCGTTCACCTCTGACGGCACGAAGCAGACCACCGACCTCGGCACGCCGACCACCGGCCCGGACGGCCGCTACTCGCTGACCACCAAGGTCACCGGGTCGGGCACCTGGCGGGTGGACTCCGCCGCGTCCCCGTTCCTCGAGAACAGCATGGCGGGCGAGTACCGGCGCACCTCGTTCTGGACGCGGATCATCGGCGTCACCGCCCGTCCGAACCCCGTCGCGGTCGGCGGCAAGGTCACGCTGACGGGCCAGATCGTCAGGACCGGGGCGCCCGCGGGGAGCACGAACGTCGCGAACGTCCCGGTGAGCCTCACGTTCAGCCCGGGGCCGGGCCGGATGTTCGGTATGGCCGAGGGCCGGACGGACGCCAACGGACGCTTCTCGCTCTCCGGAATCGCGCGGTCCGACGGCACGTGGTGGGTCTCCTTCTCTGGCGGCGCGGGCATCGGAGGGACCCTGGACGAGCCGTCCGGCACCTCGCACCTGTTCGTGGACGCGAAGTACAAGACGGCCATCTCGTCGTTCAACGCGTCCCCGGAGCCGGTGAAGAAGGGCCGGACGCTCACGGTCAAGGGCCGCATCACCAAGCAGGCCGCCAAGTGGCAGCCGGGCGCGGGCGCGACGCTGACGGTCTACTTCAAGCCTTCGGGGTCGTCCAAGTGGAAGGCGATGGGAACCACCAAGGCCGACCGCAACGGCTGGTTCACCAAGGGCTTCAAGGCGTCCGCCGACGGCACCTGGGCCGCCGCGTACGCGGGCAGCCCGTCCTACCTGGGCGTCTGGAGCACGGGCGACTACGTCGACGTCCGCTGACCTCCTTCCCTGGCGAGGGCCACCTTCCAGGTCGGGAGGCGGCCCTCGCGCTTTTCGAACCTTCGCACGGATGGAAATCCTCGAACTCGAGGTAATCATTCGAACGCGGGGAGTAATGTTCCGCTCATGGTCAAGCCCCCACACGAGGCGCTGCATCAGATCTTCCGCCATGATCCTCGCCTGTTCGCCGACTTCCTGGACAGGGCGGCGGGCCTCTGCTTCCCCAAGGTGCTCGCCGTCCACGAGATCAACCCGAACCTGAACGAGATCCGGACGGTCGAGTCCGAAGCCGACACCGTCCTGATGGTCGAGACCGTGGACGGCTCGCACATCGTGGTCATCGAGGCGCAGGAGCGGGTCGCCCGGGACAAGCTGAAGGCGTGGCCGTACTACGTGGCCTACCTGCGCAACAAGTACGACTGCGAGGTGACCCTCATCGTCGTCTGCCATGAGGTCGGCACCGCGGAGTGGGCACGGCGGGCCATCTTCACCGGGCTGGCGGAGCGGCCGTCCCAGTGCACCTGGCCGATCGTCCTGGCACCGGACAACGTGAGCCCGCTGACCTCGGCCGCCGAGTTCGTCCGCGACCCGATGTCCGCGGCGTTCCGTGTCCTCACGCACGCGTCGGGTGAACCCACGCCGGGCATAATCGAGGCTCTGGAAGAGGGGTTGGCCGCTCTCAAGCAGCAGGACCTGGAGACCGCCCAGTTCTTGGGGAGTTTCCTTCACGCCGGGCTGGCCAAGAGCAGCCTGCTCGAACCCTGGAGGCAGATTGTGAGCACGATCATCAAGGACAAGAGGCTCTTCGAAGAGATCCGTGCCGATGCCGAGCAGGAGATGCTGCTCACCGCACTCGCGGCGCGGGGGTTCGAGCTGACCGACGCCGATCGGGAACGCATCGCCACCTGCACCGACACCGCGACACTGAAGCGATGGCTGGTACGCACCTTCGAGGCTGATTCAGTGGGCCAGGTGTTCAGCGAGGGCTGACGACGGCCAAGCGAGGTACCAGCGCGCAAGGCAACGTGTCCCACCTCCAGAACGCCGCGCCGCCGGGTCACTGGTTGGTGTTGGTGCGGCGGGCGGGGGCGTTGTCGCGGCGGTGGGGGTCGGTGCCCCGTCCGCGCTGACGGCGGGTTCGGCGGGTTCGGCGGACGATGCCGGCGGTGCGGTCGGGGAGGTGGCGGGCGGCCAGGTCGCGGCCCCGCCAGCGTTCGCGGGCGCGTTCGCGGTGCTCGGGGTGCAGGTAGTTGATCAGCCGGTCGATGTGCATGATGATCTCGCCGTACAGGGTCCGCTGGCGGATGCCGCTCTCCTGCTCGGAGAGCAGGTCCGCGAGGCGGTGCCGGTCCTCGCTGGCGGACTCGACGATGGCGTCCAGGCGCTGTTCGAGCTCGCGTGGGACGGTGTTGCGGGTCAGGTCGGTGACGGCCAGCTCGCAGTAGGCCCGGACGCCCTCGGCCAGCTCGTCCATGACGTCGGCGAGCCGGACGCGGACCTCCCCGCTCGTCAGGATGTTCTCCTCGTCGTCCTCGGAGCGGACGCTGTCCACGATCGCGCGGTTCATCGTCCGCAGGGACAGGCAGAAGTGCTCCAGCATCTCCAGGCCGTCCCGGAGGGCCACGCCGGCGTCGATCAGGGAGAGGGCGCGCGGGTTCAGCCGGACGCTGTCCTCGGCCTGGCCGATGGTCTCGTCGGTGCGGGCGATCTCGCGGAACATCCGCTTGGCGTCCGCCAGCCAGTTCTCGGCCTCGTCCACGCCGGGCTCGGCGCGCAGGCCGGCGGCCATGCCGTCCGCGACCTCGGCGATCCGGTCGGCGACCTCGGTGAGCGCCGCGCGGGCCTCGCCGATCCGCAGCGGCGGCCAGGCGAGCCCGGCGACCAGGCCGACGGCCGCGCCGATCAGGGTCTCGGAGATCCGCTCCCAGGCGGCGGCCTCGTTGGTGGCGCCCAGGGAGAAGATCAGCATCGCGCTGATCGGGACCTCCAGGGCCTGGTCGCCCAGCCGCATCCCGTAGCCGATGGCGAGTCCGGCGAAGATCGCCAGGCCGAGGCTCCACCACGAGAAGCCCAGGCCGTCGCCGAGGGCCACGGCCGTCAGGACGCCGAAGGTCACGGCGAGGACGCGCTGCCACACCGACCGCAGGGTCATCAGCGCCGAGACCTGGACGACCAGCAGCGCCGTCAGCGGGGCGAGCAGCGGCAGCGGGGTTCCGTGTGGGAGCACCCAGCGCGCCAGGCCGTAGGCCATCACGGCGATGACCGTCAGCCGGAAGCTGTCCTGCGCTGCCACCCGGACCCGGGGGCTGACCACGCTCCTCACATTTCTACTGAAGATGATGTTTTGTCCCCTTCCGGGTGATCGCAGGCAAAGATTCCGTCCCGACCGGACGGCGGGCGCCGGACCCGGCCGGGCGGGCGCGCGCTGAACTACGGTGGGCCGGTGGACTTCGACACCTATGAACGGGATCTCTGGGACGGCCGGGCCGACGCGTACCAGCGCGGTTTCGCCAGGATGAGCGCGTGGTCGGCGGGCCCCCTGCTGGACGCGGCGGACGTCACGTCCGGGACCCGCGTGCTGGACGTCGGCACCGGGCCGGGCGTGGTGTCCCGGGAGGCGGTGCGGCGCGGGGCGTCGGTCGTCGCGGTGGACGCCGACCCCGGCATGGCCGCCGCGGCCCGCGCGAACGTGCCGGGCCTGGACGTCCGCGAGGCGGTCCTGCCCGACCTGCCGCTGCCGGACGCGTCGTTCGACGCGGTCGTCGGCAACTTCGTGATCAACCATACAAGCCGTCCGGACGAGGCCGTCCGGCAGTTCGCGCGCGTCCTGCGGCCCGGCGGGAAGCTGGCCCTGACCTGCTGGGAGATGCCGCCGTCCGGCGCGTTGTCGCTGGTCGGGGAGGCGCTGGAGGAGGCCGGGGTGCCCGTCCCGGACGACATCCCGACCCCGCCGTTCGCCGAACTGGGCAAGCGCGGGCCGTTCGCCGGCCTCCTGCGTGAGGCCGGTCTCACCGACGCCCGCGACGCCGAACTCCGGTGGACGCACCTCGTCGACCCCGAGGAGTGGTGGACGACCGGCGCCCTCGCCCGCATCGGCACCAACGGCGTGATCGTCTCCCGCCAGGACGCCCCCACGATCGCGAAGGTCAAGGCCGCCTACGACCGGCTGGCCGCCCGGTACGCCACGTCCGACGGACGCCTGGCGCTGCCCGCCAACGCCCTGATCGCCACCGGTGTCCGCTGATCGCGGACGAGGCATATTGGCGCGCGGCGGACGTCCCGGGCCGGTAGCCTCGGACTCGTGATTGACCTGCGAGCTCTTCGAGAGGATCCCGAGCGGCTGCGCGCCTCCCAGCGCGCCCGCGGCGAGGATGAGACCGTCGTCGACACCCTGCTCGACCTGGACGAGCGGCGCCGCGCGGCGCAGTCGTCGTTCGAGCGGCTGCGCGCGGAGCAGAAGAGTTTCGGCAAGTCCGTCTCCAAGGCCCAGGGCGACGAGCGCGCGGCGCTGCTCGTCCGCGCCAAGGAGCTGGCCCAGCAGGTGAAGGACGCCGAGGCCGAGGCCGACCGGCTCGGCGGCGAGCTGAACGACGTGCTGCGCGTCGTCCCCAACCTGGTCGAGGAGGGCGCGCCCGCGGGCGGCGAGGACGACTTCGTCGTCCTGGAGCACGTCGGCGAGGTGCCCCGGTTCGACTTCGAGCCGAAGGACCACCTGGAGCTCGGCGAGTCGCTCGGCGCGATCGACATGGAGCGCGGCGCGAAGGTGTCCGGCGCGCGCTTCTACTACCTGACCGGCGTCGGCGCGCGGCTCCAGTACGCGCTGCTCAACCTGGCCATGGAGCAGGCCGTCGAGAACGGCTTCGTCCCCATGTACCCGCCGGTGCTGGTGAAGCCGGAGGCGATGGAGGGCACCGGGTTCCTCGGCGCCCACGCCGCCGAGGTCTACCAGCTCCCCGAGGACGACCTGTACCTGGTCGGGACGTCCGAGGTGCCGCTGGCCGCCTACCACATGAACGAGATCATCGACGCGCTGCCGCGGCGGTACGCGGCCTGGTCGTCGTGCTTCCGGCGGGAGGCGGGCTCCTACGGCAAGGACACCCGCGGCATCATCCGGGTGCACCAGTTCGACAAGGTCGAGATGTTCTCCTACTGCGACCCGGCGGACGCGCACCAGGAGCACCTGCGCCTGCTCGACTGGGAGAAGCAGATGCTCGCCAAGGTCGAGATCCCGTACCGGGTGATCGACGTCGCGGCGGGCGACCTCGGCACCAGCGCCGCCCGCAAGTACGACTGCGAGGCGTGGGTCCCGACGCAGAACTGCTACCGCGAGGTGACCTCGACGTCGAACTGCACCGAGTTCCAGGCGCGCCGCCTGTCGGTCCGGTTCCGCAACGCCGACGGCAAGAGCGGCCCGGTCGCGACCCTGAACGGCACCCTGGCCACCACCCGCTGGATGGTCTCGATCCTGGAGAACCACCAGCAGGCCGACGGGTCCGTCCGCGTCCCGGAGGCCCTGCAGAAGTTCCTCGGCCTGGAGGTCCTGGAGCCCGTCAAGCGCTGACCGATCTCGCAGGAAGCCCGTCCTTCACCGCGAAGGACGGGCTTCTTCGCGTTCCGGGTGGAACGGGTGCGCCGACGGGGTGGCGGGAGCGGGGGGACGGTCGCCTAAGCTCGGGAGGACCGCGGCTCGATCATGGCGCGGTACGGGCCTTCTGGAAGGTGACATGGCCGCTCGCATGCCCCGGTTGATCGCGACCGACCTGGACGGCACGATCGTGCGGTCCGACGGGACGGTCTCGGCGCGCACGGTCGAGGCCCTCGGGCGGGTGGAGCGCGCCGGGGCGACCGTGGTGATGGTGACGGGACGGCCGCCGCGCTGGATGCACGAGATCGCCGAGGCGGTCGGGCACCGCGGGGTCGCGATCTGCGCGAACGGGGCCGTCCGGTACGACCTGCACACCGAGGCGGTGCTCAAGGCGAGGCTGATCGAGCCCGACGTGATCGCCAAGGTCGTGGAGCGGCTGCGGGCGACGGAGCCCGAGCTGCGGTTCGCCGTCGAGTACCCCGACGGGTTCGTGTTCGAGGCGCGCTACAACCTGGGCCGCTGGGACGCCGACGCGATCGGCGGACGGCCGGTGGAGGGCGAGGAGCTGATCGCGCGGCCCGGCACCAAGCTGCTGGCGTTCCACCCCGACAGCGAGCCGGACGGCCTGGCGCGGCGCGCGCAGCGGTCGGTCGGCGACCTGGTCACCGTGACCCACTCGTCCGGGCGGGGGCTGCTGGAGATGAGCGCGTACGGCGTCACCAAGGCGACCGCGCTCGCCGAGCTCGCGGACGACCTCGGGCTGCACTCGGGAGAGGTCGTCGCGTCGGACGACCTCGGGCTGCACTCGGGAGAGGTCGTCGCGTTCGGCGACATGCCGAACGACCTGCCCATGCTGACCTGGGCAGGCCGTTCGTTCGGAGTCGCCAACGCGCACCCGGACGTCCTCGCCGCCGTCACCGACACGACCGGCAGCAACGACGAGGACGGTGTCGCCCGCGTCCTCGAACGCCTCTTCCCCGAGGGCTGAGCACCGCCTCGGGGCCGGTCGGAACCGGCTCCCCGGCGGTCGGACCCGGCTCCGGGCCGGTGGGAACCGGCTCCGGGCCGCGTCGGTGGGGACCGAGCCCGCGTCGGTGGGGACCGGTTCCGCGGCGGTTACAGGTACGGGCCGGACTGGCGGTGGTTGTCGCGGTCGTCGCCCTGCGGCTGGACCATGCCCGCCGGAAGGGCGCGGCGCATCTGCTCCAGTTGGGCGCGCGCGGCCATCTGCTGCGCGAACAGCGTGGTCTGGATGCCGTGGAACAGGCCCTCCAGCCAGCCGACGAGCTGCGCCTGCGCGATCCGCAGCTCGCCCTCGCTGGGCACGGTGCCCTCGGTGAACGGCAGGGACAGCCGTTCCAGCTCGGCGACCAGCTCGGGGGCCAGGCCGTCCTCGAGCTCCTTGATCGACGACTGGTGGATCTCGCGCAGCCGGGCCCGGCTCGCCTCGTCCAGCGGGGCGGCCTTGACCTCGTCCAGGAGCTGCCGGATCATCCCGCCGATCCGCATCACCTTGGCGGGCTGCTCCACCATCTCCGCGACGGACTTCTCGTCCTTGTCGCCGTCGCCCGGGGCACCCTCGATCGCGATCCCGTTCGGCCCGACCACCAGCACCTGCGGCTCCTGCTCCGGCTGGTTCCGCGAAGGCTCGTTCATCTCACACACCTCATTTTTCCAGGGTCAGCAGGATCTTGCCGACATGCGCGCCGTCCTCCAAGAGGCGGTGGGCCCGCGCCGCCTCGGACATCGGGACGGTCCGGTCCACGATCGGACGGACCCTTCCCGATTCCAGCAGGGGCCACACGTGCTCGCGCACGCTCCGCACGATGTCGGCCTTCTCGTCCAACGGACGGGCGCGCAGCGAGGTTGCGTGCACCGCGGCCCGCTTGCGCAGCAGTTCGCCGAGGTCGAGCTCGGCGCGCGCGCCGCCCTGCAACCCGATGACGACGAGCCGCCCGTTCGGGGCGAGCGCGGCCACGTTGCGCGCCAGGTACTTGGCGCCCATGTTGTCGAGAACGACGTCGAACGGGCCGTGTTCGACGAAGTCGTCCTGGCGGTAGTCGATCGCGACGTCCGCGCCGAGCTCGCGGCACCGCGCGGCCTTCGCCTCGCTGCCGACGGTGCAGGACACCGGCGACCCGAGCGCGGACGCGAGCTGGATCGCCATCGTGCCGATGCCGCTGCCACCCCCGTGCACCAGGAACCGCTCCCCCGGACGCAGGCCCGCCAGCATGAACACGTTCGACCAGACCGTGCACACGACCTCGGGCAGCCCGGCCGCCTCGACCAGGTCCACGCCCTTCGGGACGGGCAGCAGCTGCCCCGCGGGCACCGCGACCTTCTCGGCGTACCCGCCGCCCGCGAGCAGCGCGCACACCTCGTCGCCGACGTTCCAGCCGGTCACGCCGTCGCCGAGCGCGGCGACGCGGCCGGACACCTCCAGCCCCGGATATCGGGACGCGCCGGGCGGCGGGTCGTAGAAGCCCTGGCGCTGCAGCACGTCCGCCCTGTTCACGGCGCTCGCCGCGACCTCCACCAGGACCTCGCCGGGACCGGGCTCGGCGTCGGGGACCTCGTCCCACCCGAGCACGTCGGCGTCTCCAGGCTCACGAATCACGATGGCGTGCATGGACTTCACGCTACCGGGCGCTCCACCGGCCCGAACGCCGTACCACCCGTCCGGAAAAGGCGTGCAACGCCCGTGATATGCGGTAAGAAGCGTCGGTATCCTGCTCATGGTCGTTGCCGTCGTCCATGTCGGTAAAAGATCGTTTAATGGCAGCGCCGAGGGGAGTGACGGTGGCACGGAACGATCAAGACGGTCCCTCGCTGGAGGAGCGCCTCGCCTCCCTGGACGCGATGAGCGGCGACCCCGCGGACGACCGGCCGGCGAACGACCGGGCCGACTCCGCCGCCGGGTCCGAACAGGCGGGCAAGCCCGGTGAGAATGGCAAGCCAGGCGAGTCCGACGATCTGAGTCAGCCCAAGGACGACGCGCCGGAGGCGAGCGCCGACACGGCCTTCGAGCCCCCCGCCCCCGGGCCGCAGCCGGGCGGCGGCGTGTACCCGCCGGGTCCGATCGGCAGACCGCGGCAGCCGGGGCAGGACGAGGCGAACCCGTGGCTGGCCCCGCCGCCCCCGGTCGACGGCCGTCCCGCGCCCCCCGCGACGCCCTACGGCGGCCTTCCCGCGCCCCCGCCCTACGCGGCCGGGCCGCCGCCGTTCGCGAGCGACCCGCAGCCTTACGAGTCCGCGCCCGTCCCGCCCGCGGCATACCCGGGCGCGCCGGGGCACGGCCCCGACGCCGCCGGTCCCGGCTTTCCCGACGCAGCCGGCGCCGGCTTCCCCGGCGCTCCTGCTTCTGAGTTCCCGGGCGCTCCCGGCCCCGGCATGGCCGGACCGGAGGGACAGAACCCGCCGCCGTTCGGCGTCCCGGCCGTCCCGCCGCCGCCGTACGCGCCCAACGACCCCTCCGGCGCGTCCTGGGGACCGCCGCCGATGGACGCGCCCTACCCGCCCGGCGACGGCGCCCCTGTGCCGCCGCCGCCCGGCCCCGAGCAGTTCGGCGAGCCGGGGGCGTTCCCGGCGTATCCCGGCGCCCTCAGCGACCAGCCCCCGCACTCGGCCCCGGACGGCCGCCCCCTCCCGCCTGCGGGCGCTTCTGGTGCTCCTGGCGCTCCTGGCGGCGACAACGCGTTCCAGCACGGCCCCGCGTCCGACAGCGGTTTCGCTTCGGGTGCGCCGGGCACCACGCCGGAGAACGGCACCTCGTCTCCGCCCGAGGGCGGCTCCCCGTACGCGGCTCCCACGTCGGAGACAGGATCCGGTTCTGACGGCGCCTATCCGCCCGGTAGCCCGAACGCCGCGCCTGAGGGCGGCTTCGCGGCTGCGCCCGCACCCGCGCCCGCGCCCGCGCCCGCGCCCGAAGAAGGCTTCCCGCACGGGACGCCTGGTGCGCCTATGCCCAACGGCGGTTTCCAGCCTCCGGCCGAAGGCGGCCACGCCCCCAACGCCTCGCCCGAGGGCGGGTTCCAGCCTCCTGCCGAGGGCGGGTACGCGCCTGGTGCGCCCAACTCCGCTCCTGAAGGCGGCTTCGCGTATGGGCCTCCCGGCGCCGCGCCCGCGCCCGACAGCGGGTTCCAGGCTCCGCCCGAAGGCGGCTATCGGCCTGGTGCTCCCGGCACCGCGCCCGACGGGAGCACCCCTTACGGCGCGCCTGGTGCGTACGGTGCCGCGCCGGGCGGGTTCGCGCCCGGCCCGGACGGCGGATTCGCGCCCGGCATGGGGCCCCAGGGCTTCCCCATCCCGCCCTCGGACGCGCAGGGCGGGCATCCCGGCATGGTCGTCCCGCCGCCCGGCGGGTACGGCGCTCCCGGCGCTCCCGCCCCCGCTCCCGGCGCTCCCGCCCCCGCTCCCGGGGCTCCCGCTCCGGGCGCTCCCGCTCCCGGATACGCCCCGCAGCCCGGGCAGCCGGGCGGGCCCGCGCAGCCGGGGTATCCCCCGCAGCCGGCGCAGCCGCAGGGCGCGGAGAGCCTCAGCTCGGAGAACCTGCTCGGCGAGCGCAAGATCGCGCCGTCCGGCGGGTGGCGGCGCGCGGTGTACAAGGCCACGGCGGGCAACATCCACCCGGGTGAGTCGTCCTCGGAACTGCGCCGCAAGGACCTGGTCGCGCGCGCCCGGACGATGGTCGCGGGCGGGCACCACCGGGTCGCGGTGATGTCGCTGAAGGGCGGCGTCGGCAAGACGACCACCACGACCGGGCTCGGCTCGATGCTGTCGTCGCTGCGCGGCGACCGGGTGATCGCGGTGGACGCCAACCCCGACCGCGGGACGCTGAGCGACAAGGTCCGGCTGGAGACCGCCGCGACGGTCCGCGACCTGCTGAACAACCGCGACCGCGTGCACCGGTACGCCGACGTCCGCGCGTTCACCTCGCAGAACGAGGCGCGGCTGGAGATCCTCGCGTCCGACCGCGACCCGGCGGTCAGCGAGGCGTTCAGCGCCGAGGACTACTCGGCCGTCGCGGTCGTCCTGGAGCAGTACTACTCGGTCTGCATCACCGACTGCGGCACCGGCCTGCTGCACAGCGCGATGGCGGGCGTGCTCGCGCTCGCCGACCAGCTCGTCCTGGTGAGCTCCCCGTCGGTGGACGGCGCGCGCTCGGCGAGCGCCACGCTCGACTGGCTGGAGGCGCACGACCACGGCCACCTGGTGCGCAACGGCGTCGTGGTGCTGTCGATGGTCCGCAACCGCACCCGCAGCCAGGTGGACCTGGACAAGCTCCAGGCGCACTTCGAGTCGCGCTGCCGCGCCGTCGTCCGCATCCCGTACGACGACCACCTGGAGGAGGGCGCGGAGCTGGAGCTGGAGGCGCTCGCCCCCGCGACCCGCGAGGCGTACCTGCAGCTCGCGGCCGTCGTCGGCGACGGTTTCGCCTGGCAGCGGCCCTCCGCGACCTGACCGCCCGGACGCCCGTCCCCCCGGCGCGCGGGGACGGGCGCTAAGGTCGCTCGTCGTGGGAGACGCGGACGACGGGATCTACGTGGGCCGGGCGCCGGTGGACGCCGCGGGCGACCGGGGCTGGCTGCTCGGGCACTTCAAGCCGGAGGGCGACATCCGGCACAGCGACGCGGTCGAGATCAAGTGGGGCGTGCATCCGGCCGGGGAGCGGCGCGCGCAGTGGGCGACCGGCGACGAGCGGACGGCGCTGCTGGTGCTGATCGGCGGCCGGTTCCGGATGGAGTTCCCCGGACGGGACGTGGTGCTCGCCGAGCAGGGCGACTACGTCGTCTGGGACAAGGTCGACCACTCGTGGGAGGCCGAGGAGGACTCGACCGTCCTGACCGTCCGCTGGCCGTCGATCCCCGGATTCGCCGTCCCGCAACTCTGAGGAGCGGCGCTACTCCTCCGCGCGCGACACGACGTTCTCGCTCGTCACGATGCGGATCCGCCGGTCGTGCGCGGTCAGCACCTCGGTGTACGGGCTGTGCACGTCCATCACGTAGCCGCTGACGGCGCCGCCGTCCTTCAGGACGAGGCGTTCCTCGGGCACCCAGACCGTGTCGGTGAGCCCGGCCAGTGCGAACAGCGCCAGCCACACCATGGCGCCGAGGTGCGCGGACGCCCGCTCCAGCCATCCACGCGCGCGGCCGTCCCGCTGGACGGCCAGCAGGAACGCCGAGCTGACCGCCAGCACGACCAGCAGCGTCACCCAGTCCCGCAGAGTGATCAGCGCGGCGGCGAACACGCCGACGAGGACGGCGAGCATGACCAGGTCGTGCGGTCTCCAGGTCCGTTCGCGCAGCCGCCGGACGTGGTGCACGACCGCGACCGGCAGGAGCAGGGCGAGGAGCACGGCGGTGAAGCCCGCCGCGCCGAGGAACGTGCCGACGACCACGCCGATCACGTCGTCGAAGTTGACGGTGTCGGCGAGGGCGAACGCGACGTCCCAGTTGTAGTGCGCGACCGCGAGGAGCCGCAGCAGCAGGAACAGCAGGCCGCCGAGCGCCACCGCGTTGGCCCTGGAGGTCGTGTCACTCGGCTTCGGCACCGTTCGATGATTCCGAGGCGGCGACAAGCGGGCGGCCAACCTTGGGCAAAGGGTCGTCCGGGGAAAAGGAAGAACCCCCGGGCGGGAATCGGGGGTTCGTATGCGCGGAGGCTGTGGGATTCGAACCCACGGAACCGGGAGTGCCGGCTCGACGGTTTTCAAGACCGTTGCCCTCGTCCACTAGGCGAAGCCTCCTGGGACATCCCCACCTTAGCGTGCGGGAAGAGGGCGACGTCCGGGCAGGACGGACACGGTTGGTAGCTTCGCGGAATGGGGGACATCAAGGAGTCGACCGCGGTGACCTTCCCGAGCGGCGAGGTCAGCGGCCGGTCGCGGGTGGTCGCCGCCGCGCCCGTGGACGGCGGCTGGGGAGTGGTCGTGGCGGAGACGCCGTTCCATCCGCTCGACGGCACCTGGCCTGACCAGCCGGGCGACACCGGCGTGCTGCGCTGGGACGAGCTGGAGCTGCGGGTCGCCGACTGCGTGACGGGCGCGGCGCCGCTGGCCGGCGGGCCGCTGCTGACCGGGGACGACATCCCGGTCCGGCGCGGCGATCCCGAGTGGGCCTGGCTGGTCGTGCACGTCCTGGAGCGCCGCGTCCCGGAGGGCGAGCCGGTCGAGCTGGACGTCGAGCCGGTGCGGCGGCGGGCGCTGTCGGCCGGGCACACCGGCTGCCACCTGATGGCGCTCGCGCTGAACGAGGCGCTCGCGGAGCGGTGGCGGCGGGACGCGCCGCGGACCGACGCGTTGGGCCGTCCCGACTTCGACCAGCTCGCGATCACCGCGTCCCGGATCGTGCCGGGCGGCAGCGTCGACACCTACCGGATCGGCAGGTCGCTGCGGAAGCGGGGCTTCGTCCCGGACGGCCTGCGCGACGAGCTCGACGGCGTCGCGGCGTCGGTGAACGCCCGGCTCGCCGACTGGATCGCCGCGGACGCGCCGGTGCGGGTGGACGCGCCGTCGGACGAGCTCGAGGCACGCCGGATCTGGCGCTGCGACCTGCCGGAGGGCCCGGCGTCCCTGCCCTGCGGCGGGACCCATCTGCGGCGGACGGGCGAGCTGGTGAGGGCGGGCGTCCGGTTCGAACTGTCCGGCTCCGGCGAGGAGCTGGTCGTGGAGACAAGAGTGGAAACGGCATGAAACGCCAGGAACGGTTCCGTTACTCTGCACCGCATGTCCCAGCAGACGCCGAGTGACCCGGCCGGTACCACGCACCAGTTCGAGAACTTCGTCGCGAAGGCGCAGCAGCAGCCCGAGAAGAAGGTGTCGGGCGGCAACGTCGGCCTCGTCGTGGGCGTCGCGGCCGTGGCGGTCGTCGCCGTCGTCCTGGTGGTCGCGCTCGTCACGATGGTGTAGCGCCGCCGCCCGCCCCGACGAACCGCCCGTTCCCCGGGCCGCCCGGCGGCGTGTCAGTGGCCGGTACTGGAGAAGTGCTGGTAGTCGCGGGTGCCGGGCCAGCTTCCGCCCCATCCCCAGCCGATCGAGGCGAACGCCTTGACCGTGGAGTCGCCGGCGTGGATCAGCCCGGGGTCGCGGCGCGAGCGGTCGCCGAACTTCACGCAGCGCGGGTGCTCGATGTGGCCGTCGGCCGTGACGTACGGGTTCTCGCAGGGGTTGATGTCCACGGCGAGCCCGTAGGCGTGCTGCGACCAGTGCCCGGCCCCCGTCGCGTTCCGGCAGTTGAACGCCGAGGTGTTGTCGTCCTCGATGGAGTCGAAGTCGCTGCCCTTGTAGGCGTCCACCGGCACCATCTTGTGGATCGGGTACCGGTTCTCGAACAGCTTGCGGAACACGCCCGTGAGCTTGTTCGCGGCGGACGCGTTGACCACGAGCCGTCCGTCGGGATGCGGGCGCCGGTCCATCCCCCAGTAGTTCATCACGATCATCCGGAGCCCGGACGGCGGCACCGGGCATCCCGAGCGCCACGAGTGCGGCAGGTCCTTGGCGGTCACCCGGTCGACCCGAGCGTGGAACCGGTTGAGGTCCTGGGTGGGCGAGGACGTGGCGGTCGCCGTGCCGACGGTCCCGGTCGCGGTGGGCGTGCCGCCGGGGCCGGTCGCGGTGGGCGGCGCGGCGGGCGACCCGCCCGAGGGCGACTTGGAGGACCCGTGGCCGCATCCGGTCGCCGCGGCCGAGGCCACGACGAGCGCGGTCCCGAGGACGGCGGCCCTGCGTCCCGTCCCGGTGCGCGTGAGGACCGAGGTGCCGCGATTGGTTCCGGCGGGCGTGGGAAGAGGCCCGGTCGGACGGCGGGACGGTCCCGCCGCGCCGGGGCGGACGGTGCGGATCCGGGAGCTGGGAGTCCGGTGGAACGGCATTTCAGCAGGATGACACGGGCGGCGGCCTTCGCGTGGGACCTTCGGTTCGCTACCGTGCGAGCAGGGGCGCGCCCGTACCGGCGGCCCCACGGACGACCGGAACCAGGCCGGCGGACGACCGGAACGACGTGGACACGCCGTTGATGCGGACCCCCGCCCGGTCCGAGGGGGAGCGATGACCCAACCGCGGGACGACCAGGTCCCGAGCCTGCAGGACGAGATCTTCGCGGTGGCCTCCACGGTGGAGGCGCCGCCCGCCGAGCGGCCCCGGCTGCGCTGGGAGCGCCCGCCCCGGCTGCCCGCCCGCGCCGACCTGTGGACGGGCGCGGCGGGCGCGCTCACGTTCGCGCTGGTCGACCTGGTGATGATGTACGCGCCGATGATGATGTCGCGGCGCCCGAGCACGCTGCCGCAGTTCGTGGCGCTGATCGTGGTGGCGTTCGGGCTCGGCTCGCTGCTGGTGTGGAAGGTCGGCGGCCGGGGACGGCCGTTCGGCTTCGGGATGATGATCGGTTGGGCGTTCCTCACCCTGGTGTCGGTCGGCTTCCTGACCGGCCTCACCCTCTGACGCGCGGCCGGCCGGGCCTGGCTGAGACCGGGCAGAGCGGAGGCCGGGCGGAGCCCGCGGCGGCGGCGAACCGGGGCGAGGCGGACCGGGGTGGCGCGGAACGGCCGGGGTGGCGGGGGCGGGGCGGATCGGCGGATCAGCCGGTCGGACGGGTCAGACGGGGCGGCGGATGGGCTGCCTGGCGTCAGGCGGAGTCGATGCGTCTGAGGACGGCGGTGAAGGCGCGTCCGATCGCTTCGAGGTCGGCGGGGTCGACGACGTCCACGAAGTAGTCCCGGACGGTCTCGACGTGGTCGCGGGCCGCGCGGTCGAGGGCCTCGAACCCCGCGTCGGTGAGGAACGCGTACACGCCGCGCTTGTCGTTCGGGCAGTTGTCCCGGCGGACCAGGCCCTTGGACTCCAGCCGTGAGCAGGTGTGGGAGAGCCTGCTGCGGGACTGGCTGGCGTGCTCGGCCAGCTCGGCCATCCGCAGCCTGCGTTCGGGGGCCTCGGAGAGGCGGACCAGGATCTCGTACTCCGAGACCGACAGGCCGTGCTTGGCCTTGAGGTCGCGGTCCATGATCTCGGTGAGGCGGACGCTGCCGTCCACGAAGGCCCGCCAGTCGCGTTGCTGGGCGGCGCCGAGCCAGCGCGGTTCTGTCATGCCGGGCAGTATAGCCTCCAGGTTGAACCTTCAACTAAGTTGCCCTACAGTGGGTCCCGGCCGGAATAGTTGAACCTTCAACAGTGTTCCGGTCCACGTGAGCCCCGGGCGCCGGTCCGGGACCCGACCGAGAGGAGACGCCATGCCCGCCGTGCTGGCCGACCCGATGACCCTGCCCCGCCTGCCGCGCCTGGGCCGGGAGGGCACCGACTGGCGGCGCGTGGCCAAGGTCGTCACCGCCGAGCGGCACGTGGAGGGCGAGGGCTTCCAGGTCCGCCGCCCGTTCCCGTCCGTGAACCTGGCCATGGCCGACCCGTTCCTGCTCCTGGACCACATGGGAGCGGTCGAGTACGCGCCGGGCGAGGCCAAGGGCACCCCCTGGCACCCGCACCGTGGCTTCGAGACCGTCACCTACATCCTCGACGGCGCCTTCCAGCACCACGACACCACCGGTGGCGGCGGTCTGATCTCGGACGGCGCGACGCAGTGGATGACCGCGGGCGCGGGCATCCAGCACATCGAGCAGCCGCCGCCGGAGCTGGTCGCCAAGGGCGGGCTGTTCCACGGCGTCCAGCTCTGGGTGAACCTGCCGCGCGCCGAGAAGTGGGCCAAGCCGCGCTACCAGGACATCCGCGCGCAGGACGTGAGGCTGCTGTCGTCCGACGACGGCTCGTCCCTCGTGCGCGTGATCGCCGGGCAGGTCGGCGGGTTCGACGGGCCGGGCGTCACCCACACGCCCATCACCTACCTGCACGCGACGATCGCGCCGGGCGCGCGGCTCACGCTGCCGTGGCCGCGCGACTTCAACGCCGTCGCCTACGTCCTGTCCGGGCGAGGGACGGTCGGCGTCGAGGAGGTCGGCCTGGAGGAGGGCCAGCTCGCGGCGTTCGCCGGTTCGCACCACCAGGGTGAGACGGACGGGCTGATGCTGCGCGCGGCCGAGTCGCAGCCGACCGCGAGCAGGAACGGCTGGGAGGTGCTGATCCTCGGCGGGATGCCGCTGCGCGAGCCGGTCGCCCGCTACGGACCGTTCGTCATGAACACGCGGGACGAGATCGTCCAGGCGTTCGAGGACTTCCAGGCCGGACGGATGGGGACCATCCCGGCCGAGAAGCTCCCGCACCTGTCCGAGCGCGACGAGTCCCTGTCCTGAGGGGCTTCCCTCCCCGGCCGGGCGGCCTTCCCTTTCCGGGCTGCCTGACCTGGTGATTCACGCGAAACGGCCACGCCTCACCGAGGCGTGGCCGTTTCTTTGCGCGGCGGGCTGACGGACGGGACGGGGATGCGTTACTGTGTTCGAACAGTTCGAACACAGGTTCGAGAAAGATCGATCCGCTCCGACGGAGGTGAGCATGGTGGCGACGGTGGCCGCTCCCTCGCACGCCCGCTCGCGAGCGTGCGCGGACGCGACACGCCGTACGCCTTTCTACGGAAATCTACGGCCACGGCTATACGGGCTCATAGAGTCCGAGACCGTGGATCCCGTGCGCAATCCCTATGCCCCGGGCGCGGGCCAGCGCCCGCCCGAGCTGGCCGGGCGCGACCGCGAGCTGAAGCAGTTCGAGGTCGTGCTGGAGCGGGTGGCCCGGGGCCGTCCCGAGCGCAGCATGATCATCACTGGCCTGCGGGGGGTCGGCAAGACCGTCCTGCTCAACACCTTCCGGTCCATGGCGATGCAGCGACTGTGGGGCACCGGCAAGATCGAGGCTCGACCCGACCAGTCGATCCGCCGTCCTGTCGCGTCCGCGCTGCACATGGCCGTCCGCGAGCTCGCCCCCCGGCACCGCGCGCCCGACCGCATCGAGGGCTTCCTCGGCGTGCTCAAGGCGTTCGCGCAGGCCGGGCCCGAGGAGGACGCCAAGGGGAAGGCGCGCGTGCACCGCTGGCAGCCGGGCATCGACGTGCCCGCCTCACGCGGCCGCGCCGACTCCGGCGACCTGGAGATCGACCTCACCGAGCTGCTCACCGACGCGGCCTCCGTCGCCACCGACGTGGGCGCGGGCATCGCGCTGTTCGTCGACGAGATGCAGGACGTCCCGGCCGACGACGTGTCCGCGCTGTGCGCCGCCTGCCACGAGCTGTCGCAGAGCGGCGGCCCGCTGATCGTGGTCGGGGCGGGCCTGCCGCACCTGCCCGCCGTCCTGTCGGCGAGCAAGTCCTACTCCGAGCGGCTGTTCCGCTACACCCGCATCGACCGGCTCGACCGGGCGTCCGCCGACGTCGCGCTGCTCGCGCCCGCCGAGCGCGAGGACGTCACCTTCACCCAGGACGCGCTCGACGCGCTGTATGGCGCGGCCGACGGCTACCCCTACTTCGTCCAGGCGTACGCCAAGGTCGCCTGGGACGTCGCCCCCGACACCCCGATCACCGTCGACGACGTGAAGGTCGCCGCGCCCGAGGCCGAGAGCGAGCTCGCGGTCGGCTTCTTCGGCAGCCGCTACGAGCGCGCGACCCCCGCCGAACGCGACTACATGCGCGCCATGGCCGCGCTCGGCGACGACCCCGTCCCCACCGCCGCCGTCGCCGAGGAGCTGGGCCGCAAGCCGTCCAGCCTCTCGCCCGCCCGCGACGGCCTGATCAAGAAAGGACTCATCTACAGCGCCGAACGCGGCCTGGTGGCCTTCACCGTCCCGCACTTCGGCGACTTCCTCCGCTCCCAGCCGGCCTGACCACCTCGGCGGGGCTGACCACCTCGGCGAAGCCGACCACTCTCTACGGCTCTCTAACACCGCAGGTAGAAGGCGGTAGACAGGCGCATCGTCAGATGCCGCTCGGTCTTTCTACGGCCGTCTCGCGTCACCGCTAGAAGCCCGTAGACGGTCCTGACGAGTGAAATATAAGGCTGCCTAGCGCGTGCACTAGAGAGCCGTAGATTTTCCGATGGGCACCTCATCGCGTTCTCTACGGCCGTCTTGCGCTGTCGCTAGAGACCCGTAGAGAACGCTCGCGGCGTCGGCCGTCGCGCCCGCGCCTCCCCGCTCGTAAGCCTGCCGCTCCCGGCGCCTCCACGTCCGGGCCTGTGCGCGATGTTCCTGGGAGAGCCGGACGGGAGACGGCGGCAGGAGAGGGACGTCCGCGTCACGAACGGGCGGCGGCGGGATGGGCCGGTCGAACTCACGGGCGCGCGCGATGGCCGCAGGGGGGTGAGGTACCGAATCCGGGACCGGTGCCGGAGCCGGTGCCCGTGCCGGCAGGAGGGCATGGCGCACCTCGCGGTCGCGGGCGGCCGTGGAGACCGCGAACACGATGTCCATGTCGGTGCCGTGGAGGCGGGCGCGGTAGACCAGGAAGCGGTGGCAGCCCTCCCGCCAGACGTCCAGCGGGACGGCGCTGACCAGGGCGTTCTCGAAGACCAGCCAGGCGCTGCTGGCGTGCAGCGTCGCGAGGGTCTCCGCCAGTGGGCTGGGCCTGCGTCCGCAGGGGACGTCCCGGTGCGCGCGGCGTCCGAACGTGCGGGCGCGTCGGTGAACGAGGCGGCACAGGAGCGCGAGTTCGGGGGAGAGCGACGCGAACAGCGCCAGTTCCAGCAGCAGGACGCCCGCGACCCGGACGTCGTCCAGGCGCGGCACGTCCACGCCGGAACGGGAAGCGCCGAGCGACACCACGGCGGCGGTCGTGAAGAGCGCCGCCCGGAGCACGCTGCGGCGGCCGACCCGCTTCACGCTGAGTCCGCCGAAGCAGCCGCAGCCCCCTTCCGGACGGCGCGCGCGCAGTTCCAGCACCGCCCAGGTCGCTCCCGCGAAGCCGACCGCCGCCACGACACGCACGAGGAGCTGCGACGACAGCAGCAGGGCCAGGCCGAGCACGCCCTCCGCCAGGCCCAGGGCGATCCCGCCGCGGCGACCTCGCAGCAGGAGCAGCACGTGCGCGGGCCGGTGCGCGATCGGGACACCGTGCACGCGCGTCCCCCCGTGCCCGTGCGAGGCCGCCGCGACCGGCTCCCGCACCGCCAGCTTCGCCAGGCACGCCGCCAGGAGGACTCCCGCGAGCAGCAGCACCTGGACGTCCTCGACGACGGTCACCATGACCCGACCCCCACTCCCCAGCGCACCGCGGCGTTGAAGCATCCGGCGTCCAGGTCGCCGCCCAGCGCCGCGAACGCCGCCGGTCCGAGCTCGGCGATCCGGCCCCGGGGGGACGTCCCGCACTCGACGCACCGGTCGCAGAACCGCGCCGCGACGCATCCGCATTCGGCGACGACCAGTTCCGCGCCGCGGCCCGTGCACTCGTTGACCACGTCCAGCCCGCTGCCCAGCGACAGCAGCGGCAGGGGGACGCAGCCGGGAGGCGCCTCCCCGCACCCCCCGGCCGCCCCCTCTCCGTCCACCGCCGGGTACGCGACCGCGCGGTCCGGCGGCCCTCCCCCCGGCCCGGCGGCGAACGTCGTGCCGTCCCCCATCCCGGTGCTCTGGGGGGCGCCCGGCCAGCCGGACCAGGTCACGGTGCCGCGCGTCGTCGCCGGGACGGACGCGTCCGGCGCGGGGGAGGCGAGGTCGTCGGCCCGGTGGCCGGGCTGGGACGTCGCGGGGGCGACGGCCCGGGGCCCGCCGGGCGAGCGGACGCACAGGACGTCCACCAGGTAGCCCGTGTCGAGCCGCGGATGCCGCACCTGGACGAGCCGGAGCGCCCGCGCGTCGAGGGCGACGCGGGCCCGGCCCCGGTGCGGGCCGAGGTCGATCTCCAGCATGTCCGGGCGGGCGGACAGCAGGGTTCCGGTGACCCGGCCGATGTCCAGCCAGACGCGGTCGGCGGCGAGGCCGTCCGCGTCCATCCTGACCACCGCCTGCCGGCCGGGGCGCAGCGCGGCGGGGCCCCCGCGCCCGCCGTGCCACACCGCCGTGGTCGCCGTCATCGGCAGCCGGGCCTCCCCGGACGCCGTGTCGAGCACCAGCACGTGCGGGCTCGCGTCCACCACGGTCCCGGTCAGGACGCGCAGTGGCGGGCGGGCGGTCGCGGCCGGCGACGGCGCGCCGCCCAGCACGGCCCGGCGGTACCGCCGCCGGACGGACGGGTCGCGCTGTGCGGGCATCGCTGTCCTCCGGCTGTCAGCAGGTGCGGTCAAGACTTCACGCGGAGTGGTCGCCCTGTCGACGGATTTGTCGTTATAAGTCGCTGGGCGGATTGCTTTTCCCCTACTCGGGCGAATCATCCTCCTCTGGGTTGACCCGAATATGCCGCGGCCGTTGGCCCGGAATTACGGTCACCGTGTCATGGTCGAAGCGGGTCGGGATCTTCGGCGGCGGTCGCGGCGCGAGGCCGTCCGGGGCGCCGGCCCCTGTCCGGCGGACCCCGCCGGACGCCGCCGCCGGCGGGCCTCGCCGGCGGACACCGCGCGACCGGACCCCGGTGGTGAAGTGACCAGCACGCGGCATGAGGAGTTCCGCGCCTACGTTGCGGCGCGCGGACCCGTCATGCTGCGCGCCGCGATGCGGCTGACCGGCGACCGCGCCGAGGCCGAGGACCTGCTGCAGGCCGCGCTCGCCAAGACCTATCTCGCCTGGGACCGGATCCACGACCGCGCCGCCGTGGACGGGTACGTCCGGCGCGCCATGGTCAACACGCAGATCTCCTGGTGGCGGCGGCGCAAGCTCGAGGTCTACCCCACCGACGAGCTGCCCGACCGCCCGGTGCCCGACCACACCGGGCGCAGCGAGATGCAGGACGCCCTGGGCCGCGCGCTCGGCCGCCTCCCCGCGCGGCAGCGCGCCGCCGTCGTCCTGCGCTACTACGAGGACATGCCGGAGACCGAGATCGCGGAGGTCCTCGGGATCAGCGTCGGCACCGTGAAGAGCACCGTCTCCCGCGCCATGGCCAAGCTCCGCGACGACGCGGGCCTGGAGGCCGACTTCCCGCAGCCCAACACCCACGACCCCGCCGACGCCCAGCCCCACCCGCACGGAACGCCGACCGAGCAGCGTCCCGGCGGCGGCGACGGCCACCGGACGGCGGCGACCGGAGCGGATGCCGAGCACGGAGAAGAGCGGGGCGACACCGGCGAACGGGATTCGGATGAAACGCCCGGCGCCGACGGCGACATCTGAAACGAAGAGGACGGAAGGGTTCGGGCGGGAGAGTCTGGAGTTCGATGGGAGCCCCGAGTCAAGGGAGACGGTGAAGCGGCTCCGCTGAGGGATTCTGCGACGGTTGTGCCTGCTCGCGGGCCGGTAAGGAATGTTCTCGAGTTGACTCCGAGGTACTGACAAGCGGCCCGCGCAGCCACCAGAATCCGGTTCACCATCTGGAACCGGACATGGAGGCGCGCCGTGTGGAGCACCATGCAGGACGTCCCGCTGACCATCACCTCGATCCTGCGGTTCGGAACCGGGACCTTCGGGACGCGCGAGGTCGTCACCTGGACGGCGGACGGTCCGCGCCGCCGGACGTTCGCCGAGGTCGGTGAGCGCGCCGCGCGCCTCGCGAACGCGCTCCGCGCCCTCGGCGTCGACGGCGACCAGCGGGTCGGCACGTTCATGTGGAACAACGCCGAGCACCTGGAGGCGTACCTGGCGATCCCGTCCATGGGCGCGGTGCTGCACACGCTCAACATCCGCCTGTCGGCGGACCAGCTCGCCTACATCGCCGGCCACGCCGAGGACCGGGTCGTCCTGGTGGACGCGTCGCTCGTGCCACTGCTGGCGACCGTCCTGCCGGACATGGAGACCGTCCGGCACGTGGTCGTGGTCGGGGACGCCGACACCGCGCCGCTCGAAGGCGCGGGCAAGGACCTGCACTCGTACGAGGACCTGCTCGCCGCCGCCTCCCCCGACTTCGACTGGCCCGAGCTGGACGAACGCCAGGCCGCGGCCATGTGCTACACGAGCGGGACGACCGGCAACCCCAAGGGCGTCGCGTACTCGCACCGGTCGTCGTACCTGCACTCGATGTCCGCCGCGACGGGCAACGCGTTCGGGCTCAGCGCGTCCGACCGGGTGATGCCGGTCGTCCCGATGTTCCACGCGAACGCGTGGGGGCTCCCCTACGCGGCGCTGCTCGCCGGAGCGTCGCTGGTCATGCCGGACCGGTTCCTGCAGGCCGCGCCCCTGGTCGAGCTGATCGAGACGGAGCGTCCGACGGTCGCCGGCGCCGTCCCGACGATCTGGGCGGACCTGCTGCGGCACGTCCGGGAGCACGGCGGCGACCTGTCCTCGCTGCGGCTCGTGCCGTGCGGCGGGTCGGCGGTGCCGGAGTCGCTGCTACGGGGGTTCGACGAGCTCGGCGTCCGGATCGTCCAGGCGTGGGGGATGACGGAGACCTCGCCGGTCGCGACGGTCGCTCACCCGCCGGTCGGCGTGACCGGGGACGAGGCCGTCCGGTACCGGATCTCGCAGGGCCGGGTGCTGGCCGGGCTGGAGGTGCGGATCGTCGGTGACGGCGACCGGGTCATACCGAACGACGGGACGTCGGTCGGCGAGGTGGAGATCCGCGGTCCGTGGATCACCGGCGCGTACGTCAAGGCGGAGGACGCGGGCCGGTTCCACGACGGCTGGCTGCGCACCGGCGACGTGGGGACGCTCGACCCGGACGGCTACCTCGTGCTGACCGACCGGGCCAAGGACGTCATCAAGTCCGGCGGCGAGTGGATCTCCTCCGTCGAGCTGGAGAACCGCCTGATGGCGCATCCGGACGTGGTCGAGGCGGCGGTCGTCGGCGTCCCGGACGACCGCTGGCAGGAGCGTCCGCTCGCGTCGGTCGTGCTGCGCGAGGGCGCGACGACGACGGCCGCGGATCTCCGCGGGTTCCTCGGCGAGCACGTCCCGCACTGGCAGCTTCCGGAGCGCTGGACGTTCATCGGCGAGGTCCCGAAGACGAGCGTCGGAAAGTTCGACAAGAAGGTGCTCCGGCGGCGCTACGCGGACGGCGCGCTCCCGGTCGAGCACCTGGACTGACCCCTCCGGGCGAGGCTGGTCGGCTGGAGGCTGTGCGGGTCACCTTCTCTTCGCCGACCGAGCCCGGACGACCAGGACGAACGACGGACGGGCCGCCGCGGCCGGGATGTGCTCCCGGGCCGCGGCG
>NZ_QURH01000109.1 GCF_003428695.1 Actinomadura logoneensis | reverse complement strand
GGGCCGAGCGCGGAGGCGCGGGGCGTGGTTCCGGCGCGCGGCGCGCTCAGGGTGCCCGCGTCGGAGGTCGCGGCGCTCGTCCTCGGGCCCGGCCTGCGCGCCGACTCCCTGACCGGACGGCCCCGGCGCTCCGAACTGTCGGTGCTCGCGTTCGACCACCGGCTGCGGCTGCTGGCCCGGCTGCCCGCCCACGGCCTGGACGCCTTCCAGCTCGCGCACGCGCTCGCCGACCGCGGATACCGGGTGGTCACGCCCGGCGCGCGGGCGCCGCGCTCCCCCGAGTACGGCCTGGAGGGGCTGCCGGAGATCTTCGCCCGGGTGCCCGGCGGGCGGCTGGTCGTCGAGGACGGCGGGCTCGGCTGGGCCGACGCCGCGGGCGACGTCGTGCTGCGGATGCCGGAGGACCGGCTCGGCGGCATCGAGCTGCTCACCATCGCCGGGCACGCCTGGGTCCGGCTGTACGACTCCGACGGCGACGAGTTCTTCGCCGCGCCGCTGTCGGCGCTGCGCATCTCGCGCACCGACCTGCGCGAGGCGGCCCGCCGCGAGGGCCTTCCGGTGAACGACGCCGAGTACGACGCGTACCTGAGCGCGGCGTTCCATTCGGCGGTGTCCACGCTGACGCTGCCGGCGGCCGAGGACGCCCCGGGCAGGACGGCCGAGGACGCCGGGCCGAGCGCCCTCGCCGCTCCGGTCCCGTCCTCCGGCGCCGAGACCGAGGCGGGATCGGAGGCGGGATCGGAGGCGGGAGCCGGGTCGGCGTCCCTCCGGGCCGAGCTGACCCTGCCGCCCGCGCCGTCCCCGGCCGACGCGCCCGGCGTCCTGCTGGACGCGACGCGCCGGTCCCGGCTCGGCACCTACGCGATGAGCCTGCTGCTCGCCGAGATCGTCGCGGTCGTCGGCGCGGTCTGGCTCGGCCCGGACCTCGGCGGCTTCGTCGCGACGGCGAGCTGGACGGTCCCGGCCGGGCTGCTGGCCGGGCTCGGCGGCTACTGGCTGCACGACCGCGACCGCCCGCGGCTGCGGGTCTCGCCCGCGGGCCTGGCCGTCGTCACCCGGCGCGGACGCGTCCGCTGGGAGCTCGCCCGCGACCGCGTGGCGGGCGTCGGGATCGACGACGCGGCCGAGCGCATGCCCCGCCTGGTGGTGTGGAGCCCGACCGGACGCGTCCTGCGGCAGGTCACCTTCCCGCCCGACCTGGCCGAGCTGCGGCGCGCCTGCGAGCGCTACGGCCTGCCCTGGGGCCCGCCGGACGCCGACCACCCCACGCCCCCGCCCCCGGAGCTCTAGGGCGGCCGGAGGTCGAGGGCCTGCCGGAGCTCTAGCGCGGCGCCCGCAGGGGCCAGGACTCCAGCGGCTCGTACTCGACCTGCGTGCGGCCCTTGGCGGGCAGCAGGCTGCGGACGAGGTGGACGCTGTCGGCCGTCCACGGCGTGCCCGCGAACGACGACATCGGCTCCAGCAGCGGCCGGACGTCCACCGGATGGCGGCTGCGGGCGAGCGTGAGGTGCGGGCGGAAGGTGCTGTGCCGGTCGGGGAGGGTCCCGGCGCGGCGTCCGGCGGCGGCGGTCGAGGCGGCCAGCCCGGCCAGGTCGCGCCGGTCGCCGTAGAGGCCCGTCCAGAGCACCCGCGCGTGCGCGCCGCCGCCGGGGAACGCCCCGCCGCCCGCCAGCGACAGCCGGAGCCGGTCGTGCCGGGCGGAGGCGCGCTGGAGGCGGGGGATCAGGCGGTCGAGCGCCCGGTCCTCCACGTCGCCGAGGAACGCGAGCGTGACGTGCAGCAGTTCGCGGCGCGTCCAGCGCAGCCCGGGCACCGTCTCCCGCAGCGGCCCGAGGAACGTCTCCAGCTCGTCCAGGACGTCCGGCGGGGGCAGCAGCGCGACGAACAGCCTCATGCGTAAGCCCGGGGTGGCACGTCCGCCAGCCTCTCAGCCCGGACCGGCCTTGTCACGCGAAGGACACCTCCCACGTGCGTCGGCGGCACGCCCTCGGCGACGGACGGTCCCTCCCGTCGGCCGAACGGTCACCACCGGCGTCCAACGGTCCCCCGCCGGTCCCGCGCCCGAGGTGCGGGGCCGGGCCGCGCAGTCGGCACCCGCCCCGGATGGGATCAGCGGTCGGCGGTGGCGGCGAGCAGGCGGGCGAGGGTCGGCCGGATCCGCGCCCGGGGCATGGCCGCGAGCGCGACGGCCACGGTGGCGGCGAAGGCGACCACGCCGCCGACCACGACGGTGGCGCGCGGGCCGAACGCCTGCGACATCCAGCCGACCATCGGCGCGCCCAGCGGGTTGGTGCCGAGGAAGACCAGCATGTAGAGGCCCATGACCCGGCCGCGCATCTCGGGCTCCACGCCCAGCTGCATGATCGCGTTCGCCGAGGTCGTGAAGGTCATCATCGCGATCCCGGCGGGCACCAGGGAGACCACGTAGGACCAGTAGCTCGGCATCAGGCCGCCGACCGTGACCAGCAACGAGAAGACCAGCGCCGACCCGATCAGCACCCGGAACCGGGGCCGGGTCGCCCGGCGGGCCGCCAGCAGCGCCCCGGTGAGCGCGCCGACCGCCATCATCGTGGACGCCAGCCCGAACGTGGACGCCCCGGAGTGGAACACCTGCCGGGAGATCAGCGCGACCGTGATCTGGAAGTTCATCGCGAACATCGACACCACGCCGATGAGGACGAGCACCAGCATCAGGTCGGCGCGCCCGCGCACGTACCGCAGGCCCTCGCGGAGCTGGCCCTTGGCGCGGGCGACGGGGTCGACGGTGCGCAGCTCGCCGGTCCGCATCAGGTAGAGCCCGAGCAGGACGGCGGCGAACGAGGCCGCGTTGACGAAGAAGACCGGCCCGGTGCCGATCGCCGCGATCAGCACGCCGGCCACCGCCGGGCCGACCAGCCGGGCGCCGTTGAACGTGGCGCTGTTCAGCGCGATGGCGTTGGGCAGGTCCTCGCGGCCGACCATCTCGACCACGAACGACTGCCGGGTCGGGTTGTCCACGACGGTCGCGAGCCCCAGCAGGAAGGCCAGCACGTACACGTGCCAGACCTGCGCCGTCCCGGTGACGGCGAGCACGCCGAGGACGAGCGCCAGCACGCCCATCGCCGTCTGGGTGAGCATCAGCACCCGGCGCTTGGGGTACCGGTCCGCGATCACACCGCCCCACAGCCCGAACAGCAGCAGCGGCAGGAACTGGAGCCCGGTGGTGATCCCCAGGGCGCTGCCGCCGTTGCCGTGCGCCAGCTCCAGGACGAGCCAGTCCTGCGCCACCCGCTGCATCCACGTCCCGGTGTTGGACACGACCTGTCCACCGGTGAACAGCCGGTAGTTCCTGTTCCTCAGCGACCGGAACATCCCGGCCCGCGCCGGGGGCTCCTTCGCGGACCGCCCGGTGGCCTTCCGCTCGGCGGTCTCCTGCTCGGCGGTCTCCCGCTCGTCCGCGGGCCGCCCGGCGGGCTTCCGCTCCTCCGCGGACCCCTCGGCCCGCCCGTTCTCAACCGCGGACCGCGCGGTCCGCTCGCGCTCGTCCGCGGACCGTTCGATCCGCTCGGTCTCCTCCGCCGTCCCGGTCCCGAGGGCCACCGTCACTCAGACACACCTCCGCCGCAAAAGTCATTTACTTTGCTAACGATATGCCCGAGCTTGGTATTCCGCCATCGCGCGACGGTGCTTCTCCGGTGTTCGCGAGCGGTGTCCCGGCGGCCTTCCAGCCCCCGGCGGACCGTCGGCCAGCCCCCGGCGGACGGTCAGACAGGCCCGATGGACGGTCAGGTCGAGCGGCTCAGCTTGTCCAGCACGGGCGCGGCCCGGTGCAGGATGTCGCGCTCCTCGTCGGTGAGCTCGTTCAGGCGGCGCGCGAGCCACTGCTCCTTGCGACGGCGCTCCTCGGCGAGCAGGGCGTGCCCGGCCTCGGTCGGGGCCAGCACCGCCTGGCGGCCGTCGGTGGGATGCGGCGTGCGGGCCAGCAGCCCCTGGTCCTCCAGGAACGCGATGACGCGGGTCATCGACGGCGGCTGCACCTTCTCGTGGTCGGCGAGCTCACGCGGGGTCATGGAGCCGTGCCGGGCCAGCGCGGCGAGGGCGGCGAACTGGGTGAGGGTCAGCGGCGGCCGGGCGTCGTCGGCACGGGCCGGGCGCAGGGTGCGCAGCCGCCGGGACAGGCGCGCGACGGAGATGCGCAACTCCTCGGCCAGGCCGGCGGTGGTGGTGTCCAACGGTCAGTGCCCTTCCCTGCGGTCCCTGCCTCCCATCGTCCCACGTCGAGCCCGTTTCCGAACCGGCCCGGGGGCCGCGGCGGGCCGTCCAGCGCCTAGGCTGAACGCATGAGCCGTCCGCGCCGCCCCGACCCGTCGCCGCTCGCGACCAACGACGTGCACATCGCCATCGCCGGGACGGTCGCCTGGGCGGTCGCGCTGGTCGTCCTGCTGATCGTCGGGCTGCCGTCGGCGGAACGCTGGTGGCTCTGGGTGTGCGTGGTCGGCATGGGCTGCGGCCTCTTCGGGACCTGGTACATCCCGCGCCTCCACGCGGCCCGCGAACGCCTGGCCACCGAACGGGCCGCCAGGCGCGCCGCCGCCCCCCACGACCCGTCCGCCGGAGACCCCACCCTCCGCTAGGCCGCCCGCCACTCTTTGGGCTCCCGGGCCTCGCGCGAGAGACCGACGCCGCTCATCCAGGCTCGCGGCCCGGGCTTTCGGCCTTCCGCGGGCGGGGGGCTATTCCAGGTCGGCTTCGGCGAGGAGGGTCGGGGTGTCGTCGGGCGCGCGGAGCACGGCCTCGGCGAGGTGCCGGTCGGGCCACGCGCCGGTCGTCCAGGCCAGGGCGCGCGCCAGCCCGGACGGGCCTGACGCGTGGATCTCCCCGTCCCCGGCCCACCAGGGGACCTCCACACCGTCCACGACCAGCCTCGCGTGCGCGAGGTAGGTGTCCGGAACGTCCGGCAGGACGGCCCTGACCACGTCCGGGACCGCCGTCGGCGTGCCCGGCTCGGACGGCTCCCCGGTGACCTCCTCGCTCGCGCGCGGCAGGTCGAGCAGGTCGGCGAGGGCCCCGGCGCTCCCGGACGAGGCGATCACCAGCGGCTGGCCGGTCAGCAGCGGCAGCAGGTCCGGACGGTCCAGGACGAGCGCGTCGGCGGCGTCCACGACCTCCACCCGGCCGTCCACGACCGCCCGGACGGCCTCCGGCGGCTCGACGTCCCGCGCGCCCGCGGCGAGGGCCGTCCACAGCACGCCGAGGTGCTCGCGGGAGATCTCGCGGCCGGGGTCGGCCATCCGGTCGAGCAGTTCGGCCGCGCCGCCCGGCTCGTCGAGCAGGTCGTCCAGCGTCGTGCGGACGCCCAGCGCCAGCAGGAACCCCTCGTCCAGCCCGGGCGGCGCCTCGTCGTACAGGCCGCTCAGCAGGTCCGACCCGTCCGGCATGCGGAACCGGCCGGGCGGGCGCCCGTCCAGGACCGGATGGCGGCGCAGCCACCACGCCGTGTAGGACGGCACGCTCACCCGGCGGCCGTCGTGCAGGCTGACCAGGGCCGGTTCGACGACGGCGGCGCGCAGCGGCGGCCGGGACAGCAGCTCCAGCGCGGCGGGCCAGTCGGCCACGAGCTCCAGGTCGCGGACGGCGGCGAACTCCGGCACGAGGGGCGGCAGCTCCTGGTCGCCGGTGCGGCGCAGGACGTCCTCGGCCCACCGCTCCTCGCCGTCCAGGTGCAGGGTGTCGGCGGCGTCGGCAAGGCCGACCACGTTCACGTCCTCGGCGCGGACGGTCGCCGGGCCGTCCAGCACCCCGGCAGCGGCGAGCGTCCCGGCACCGAACCGCTCGACCAGGTCGGCGGCGACGGTCGCGAACGGCGCGTCGTCCGCCATGATCGCGTGCAGCGGGCTGTCCGGGAGCAGCAGCTCACCGGCCGCGTAGAGCTCGCCGTCGGCGGCGGGCAGCGCCAGGTGCTCCAGCCACGGCTCGTCGCCGGGGTCGAGCCGGGACTCCCCGACCAGCGTCAGGACGGCGTCGGCGAGCGCGTCCGGGTCGTCGGCGTCGAAGGACTCCTCCACCGCCGCCCGGACGGCCGGGTCGGCGAGCACCTGCCTCGGCCCGGCCTCGATCGCGCCGAGCCTGCTCAGCAGCGGATGGACGGCCTCCGGATGGACGATCCGCAGCCCGAGAGGTTCCAGCGCGGCGGTGTCCACGCTCGTGATCAGCGCGCCGCGCGGCCCGCGGGCGAGCCGGCCGTCGGCGAGCGGCACCGGCAGCGCGCCCAGGCCGTCCGTGGACGCCCCGGACAGCGCCTCGTACAGCGACCGCCACCAGCCCGGCGGACGTTCGAGCGACACCAGCGCGTCGACGACGTCCGCGAGCTCCATGCGCCGGACGCCGAGCGCGTCGAGCGCGGGGCTCCGCACCGGCCAGCCGGGCGGCAGCAGGCCGGGCATGACGTCGGCCATGAGGTCCAGGAACGGCGGCGGCGCGTCCACCGCGACGGCGTCCGGACCGCGCATCGGACCGGGCAGAAGCGGGGTTTCGGGCAGCCGGGCGAGGATCGCGCGGCGCAGCCTGGCGTCCAGCTCCCCGACCCCGACCGGCCCCGGGACGAGCCCGAGAACACCGGGTCCGGACGGAAGGCCGCGCATCAGTTCGACATAGGCGTCGGCGGCGCGCTCGACCAGGAAGTCGGTCAGCGGGCCGGGCGCGACGTGCCGCCGGTCGGGGGCGAGCGGGAAGGACGCGATCAGCAGCGCGGGCAGGTCGATCCGCTCGTCCGAGGGCGTCGGCGCGTGCAGCACGGCCGGAGCCCCGGCCTCCTCCGCCGAGAGAAGACCGTCCGCCCCGAAGCCACCGCTCCGGGAACCGCTCGAACCGAACCCCCGCCCAGCCGAACCGAGCCCAGGCCCAGCCGAACCGAAGCCGCGACCAGCCGAACCGGAGCCGCGCTCGCCCGGCCCGATCCCTGCGCGCGGCGGTCCGTTCCGCTCCGGCGACGGCGCACCGGCGCCCGACGGGCCGGCGGGCAGGGCCCAGCGGATCTGCCAGCCGCCGCGCAGCCGCTCCTCGGTCGGACGGTCGGCCAGCAGCTCGGCCGGGATCTCGCCGTGCGCCTCGACCGTCCGCCACTCGCCGAGCCGGACCTCGCGGACGTCGCCGTCCACCTCGATCTCGACCGACTCCAGCGCGGGCAGCGCGAGGAGCAGGGCCGGTCCGACCTCGCCGAGCTGGACGCGGACGCGGTCGACCGCCGTCCCGTCCCGCAGCGGCAGCCGGACGGCCGTCGCGAACCCGTCCGGGACCGGCTCCCCGGCGTCGGCGAACGGCAGCCGCAGCAGCGGCACGTGGCCGGAGCGCGCGGCCAGCTCCGAGGCGAGCTCCGGCACGTCCCGGACGACCGCCCGGGCGCGTTCCAGCGACCACGAGACCCCGCCCGAAGCGGACATGATGGACGGCTCGTCGCTGACCGAAACCACGGCCGCGAACCCGACGCCGAACCTCCCGACCGATCCGGACTCATCCCGCTTCGCGGAGGCGCGCAGCGTGGACAGCGCCTCCACGCCTTCGGCGGACAGCGGCGCGCCGGTGTTCGCGGCCACCAGGACGTCACCGCGCAACGTGAGCCGCAGCCGCCCGGGGACGCCCGCGCGCAGCGCCGCGTCGGCCGCGTTCTGCGCCAGCTCGACCACGACCCGGTCGCGGTAGCCGCCGAGCGCGAAGTCCTCTTCGGTGTTGGCGTCCGCGCGGAAGCGCGCCGGAGACTCGGCCCAGGCCCTCAGGACACGCGCGCGCAGCGCGTCCGTGCCGAACGGATCGTCCACAGCCGCGTCAGCCGTCGCCGGCCTCCGCCGACGCGTCGCCGCCGGCCCCGCCCTTGGCGCCGCGGGTCGTCCGGCCCTTGGCCGCGCCGCCCTTCGCCGCGCCGCCCTTCGCCGTGCGCTTGGCCGGGGCCTTCTTCGCCGCCGGGGCCTTCCTCGTGGTGCGCTTCCGGCCCTTGGCCTCGGCTTCGACTTCGTCGGACGGAGCGAGGGCCTCGGCCGGGGCTTCCGCGCCGGTCTCCGCGGCCGTGTCGGCCGTGTCGGCCTTGGCGGCCTTGTCGACCTTGGCGGCGCCCTCCGCCTCGGCGTCCTCGCCGGCCGGGGTGGTGGACACGATCTCGAAGTCGAGCTCGTCCAGGACGGGCGGACCGTGCTCGGACGCGGCCGGCAGGTTCACCGCCTCGGAGTGCGCTCCGCAGCCGTGGTCGGCCGAGACCACCCGGCCGTCGTCCGGCGCGTACTCGTTCGCGCAGACCCCGAACATCTGCCGTAGTCCGCCCGCGAGCGTCACGTAGAAGCCGCAGGTCGCGCACTGCGCGGGCGCGGACGCGGCGATCGGCGCGCGCGGCCCGGCGACGCCGTCGTACCAGCGCTCGGCGGCCTCGTCCCGCCCCTCCGCCGACAGCACGCGTGGACGGCCGAGCCCCAGCTCCCACTGGACCTGCCGCTCGACCTCGTCGGCGGTCTCGGTGAAGCCCGGCGCCAGCCGCGGGTCGTCGGGCGCGGTCGGCATCAGGTCGCCCGGCCCGAGGTCGCCCGGACGCAGCCGCTCCAGCCACGGCACCCAGGCCGGGGCGAGCAGCGCGTCGTCCCCGGGCAGCAGCACGCACTCGTCCACCGTCACGGCCTTGGCGCGGGACGCGCGGACGACCGTGACCGCCCAGCGCCAGCCCCGGTATCCGGGGTCGAGGCAGGCGAAGTAGTGGGTCACCAGGCGGTCGCCCTCGGGGCGCAGCCCCAGGTGGTCGCCGACCCGGCCGGGCGCCCAGCCCCGGTATCCGGGGTCGAGGCAGGCGAAGTAGTGGGTCACCAGGCGGTCGCCCTCGGGGCGCAGCCCCAGGTGGTCGCCGACCCGGCCGGGCGCGGCGGTCTCCTCGGCGGCGGCGCGGGCGAGCTCGACCGCCTCGGCGCAGGCGGCGTCGATGGCGGGCTGGCGGCTGCGGCGCGCCGCCCCGCCGGCGGCTGCGGAACCGGACCGGGACCCGGTGGAACGCGCGGTGCTGGACTGACGGGTTGGGCTCACGCTCCAATTCTCGCCCATGGAAGGGCGTGGCCGGGCACATGCCCGGCCCCCGGACGGTCGATCACCGTCCCGGAGGGAACATACCTTCGTCAAAGGCACCCCGACGATCGTCCGCGACCGAGGAGCGCGCCCGGCCCAGATGTCCGAATCCGCAGGTCATCCCGCTGAAGACCGCCGGCGGGGCGGTCCGGCTGACGGCCGCGCGGCCGAGGGTCACACCTCGGCCACAAACACGGCCACGAACACGGGCGCGAACACGGGCGGGGCCCCGGGGGCGAACACCGCGTCGAACACCGCCACCGCCCCGGGCGGGAACACCGCCGAACAGCCCGGCGCACGCGGCCCGCACGCCGTCCCGCACCCGCCCGGACGGTTCCGGCGCGGAGCCCGCTCGATCAGCGGCGGAGCCCGCCGGATCGGTCTCGGCGCCCGGCGTGTCGGCGGGGGCGCCCGGCGTGTCGCGGGAGGTGTGCGGCGGGCCGGCGGGGGC
>NZ_QURH01000106.1 GCF_003428695.1 Actinomadura logoneensis | reverse complement strand
CCTCGGCATCCGGCGGCGGCGCGCGGCCGGGGCCGGGGCCGGGGCCGTTACGCCTGGGGGCCGGCGGCGCGGGCGCGTTCGACGTGCTCCAGCGCGGTGCGGAGCTCGGTGAGCCAGGCGTCGGTGTTCTTGCCGACGAGGCGGACGCACCAGGCGAGCGCGTCGCTGCGGCTGCGCGCGACCCCGGCGTCCACCAGGGTGTCCAGGACGCGCCGCTCGGGCTGCCGCAGGCGGGTCATGACCGGCACCGAGAGCGTGGTGAACATCTCCCGCTGGTCGCCGCAGGCCGCGCCCCAGGAGACCTTCTGGCCGAAGCGGTGCTCGGCCTCCCGGGCGATCGCGACGCGCTGGTCGCGGGTGCCCTCCCGGAACCGCTGGATGTGCCCGGCGCACATCTCGGCGCGCTCGGTGGCGGACACGTCGGCGGCGGCGGACGGTTCGGGGAGGCGGCCGATGACGCCGATCTCCTCGCGGTCCAGCACGATCTCCGGCGCGCCCTCGAACCAGCCGTCCGGCAGGCGGCCCGCGAACCAGCCGCGGACGGCCTCGACCGCTTCACTCGTAGTCATGTAATCAAAATTACAACCCGTTCGGGCGGAGTGCCAGGGTCCACAGTCATTGACCGTCACCATCTTTTGGGAGTTACTCTCATTTCATAGGGACGCTCAAAGAGAGGTGACTGTCATGCTGACCGAGAAGTCCCGGCGCTGGTGGGGACTCGGCGCGCTCGCGCTCGCCCTGCTCGCCCTGGGGTTCGACATGACGATCCTGAACGTCGCGCTGCCGACGCTCTCGGTGGAGCTGCACTCCGGCACCAGCGGCCTGCAGTGGATCGTGGACGCCTACACGCTCGTGTTCGCCGCCCTGCTGCTCCCGGCCGGACTGCTCGGCGACCGGTTCGGACGCAGGCGGCTGCTGCTCACCGGGCTCGTCCTGTTCGGTGCGGCGTCGCTGGCGGGCAGCCTGGTGGACGGCCCGGACGGCCTGATCGCCGCCCGCATGGTGATGGGCGTCGGCGCGGGCCTGGTGATGCCGCTGTCGATGTCGATGCTGCCCGCGATCTTCTCGCCGGAGGAGCGCACCCGGGCCATCGCCGTCTGGTCCGGCTCGATGGCGCTCGGCCTGCCGCTCGGACCGCTGCTCGGCGGCGTGCTGCTGGAGCACTTCTGGTGGGGCTCGATCTTCCTGGTCAACGTGCCGATGGTGGTGGTCGGCGTGCTCGCGGTCGCGCTGCTGCTGCCGGAGTCGCGCGACCCGTCCGCGCCTCGGCTGGACCTGGGCGGCGCGGCGCTGTCGGCCTCCGGGCTGGCGCTGCTGGTCTACGGCGTGATCCAGGCCCCCGAGAACGGCTGGACCGACCCGTCCGTGGTCTCCGCGGTCGCCGCGGGCGCCGTCCTGCTCGCCGCGCTCGTCGCCTACGAGTCGCGCGTCCGGGAACCCCTGATGGACCTGCGGCTGTTCCGCTCCCCCGCCTTCCTCTGGGGGACGGTCGCGGGCGCGGTCGGCACGGTGGTGATGTCCGGAGCGCTGTTCGTCCTGCCGCAGTACCTCCAGGCGGTGCGCGGGGTGGACGCGTTCGGGACCGGGCTGCGGATGATCCCGATGATGGCCGGGCTGCTGGTCGCCGGGCTGGCCGTCGACCGGCTCGCGCCCCGGTTCGGGCACAAGGCGCTCATCCTCACCGGGCTCCTGGTGCTCGTTCCCGGGCTGGTGCTCGGCGCGTTCACCACCCCCGGCTCGTCCTACGCGTTCGTCGCGACGTGGCTCGCCGTCACCGGCACGGGCACCGGGTTCGCGCTCGTCCCCGCGATGGACCTGGCCCTCGCCGGCCTCCCCGACGACCAGGCGGGACGCGGCTCCGGGCTGGTGCAGACGATCCGGCAGACGAGCGGCGCACTGGCGGTGGCGGTGCTCGGCAGCCTCTCGTCGGCGGTGTACCGGGACCGCACGGGCACGGACGTCCCGCACGCGGCCCGCGCGTCGGTCGGGCAGGCCGTGGCGTTGGCCGGGAGGACGGGCGACCCCGCGCTGCTGCGCGCGGCGCGGGACGCCTACGCCTCGGGAATGGGCGCGGTGCTCCTCGCGTCCGCCGGGGTGTCGCTGGTGATGGCCGTCCTGGTGTGGCGGCTGCTCCCCCGTCCGGCGCGCCGCCCCGCCGATGCACCAGAATCGGAACATGAGCACATCGCTTCCTGAACGGCACGCCGCCGACCGGTCCGACGACCCGCTGGACCGGCTGCCGCTGCGGGAGCGCAAGAAGCTGAAGACGCGCCGGGCCATCCAGCAGCACGCCCTGCGCCTGTTCGAGAGCCAGGGCTACGACGGCACCACCGTCGAGCAGATCGCCGCCGCCGCGGAGATCTCGCCCAGCACGTTCTTCCGGTACTTCCCCACCAAGGAGGACGTGGTCATCTCGGACGAGTACGACCCGGTCATGATGGACCTGTTCCGCCGCCAGCCGCCCGAGCTGCCCCCGATCGAGGCGCTGCGCCGGGTGTTCGACGAGCTGCTGCCGCAGATGCTGGCCACCGACCAGGACCTGCTCATGGCGCGGCTGCGGCTGACCTCCACCGTCCCGTCCGTCCGGGCGCGGATGATCGAGGCGACGCGGTCCGGGACGCAGGGGGCGCTCAAGGAGGTCATCGCCGAGCGCGCCGGACGCCGCCCGGACGACCTGGACGCCGACGCGCTCGCCTGGGCGGTCACCGGCGTCCTGATGTCGGCGATGTACGCCTGGATGGACGGCGCCGTGGCGTTCGAGGACATGGCCGAACTCGTCGACCACAACCTCGCGTTCCTCGCCGCGGGCTGCCCGCTCTAGCCGGACCGCCCGCGCGGCGTCCGCGCGGAGTCCACGCGGGGGTGCGGGCGGTCGAGCGAGGTGGGCCGGGGGTCAGCCGGCGGCGCGGGCGGCCATCTGCGGGCTGACCCGGATCGCGCCCTTGAAGTTGCGGAAGTAGACGTTCTGGATCTGGACGTCCGTCCCGGTGTGCGGGGCGACGATCATCTTGCCGCCGCCGATGTACAGCGCGATGTGCGAGATGTAGCCGGGCGCGGTCGGGTCGTTCGCCCAGATCAGCAGGTCACCCGGCTGCGCCTTGCTGAACGGGACCACGTACCCCGTGCGGGCCTGGTCGGCGGCCACGCGCGGCATCCGGATCCCGGCCTTGTTGAAGGCGTAGAGCAGCAGCCCGGAGCAGTCGTAGCCGCCTTCGGCCTCCGACTCCCCGCCCCAGACGTACGGCCAGCCGATGCGGGACGCCGCGGCGCGGATCACGGTCCGCACCTGCGCGGCCGTCATCACCTTGCCGGACGCGCCGGCCCCGCCGGACACGCCGCCGGGCGCCGGGTAGTCGATCTTCGGATCGACCTCGACCGCCCGCAGGCCCTTCGGCAGCACCTTGCGGATCGCCTTGAGCAGCTTCGCCGTGTCGGTCTTCGGCGCGCTGACCAGAATCGCGTTGCCGGACGGCAGGCCGAGCGACCGCGCGGTCTCGTGCGAGACGACCGCGTCCACGTCGCCGATGCCCATCGTCGCGTACGCGCCGACGCGCAGTTCGGACGTGTGGTCCCGGCCGCCCACGGGGACGCGGCTGCCGAGCGCCACGCCGCCGTCGCTGCCGAGCGTGAAGGAGATCGCGACGTCGCCCGCGGCGACGTTGCGCCACAGCGCGTCCGACTTGGCGGTCGGCTCGGGCGTGTACCCGCGGAAGGTCGAGGCGTTGACGCCCATCAGCCCGACGCGCTTGCCGCCGAGCATCGCCTGCACGGCGTCCACGGTCTCGACGCCCTGCACGCCCTTCATCGCGCGGACCTTCGCCACGACGTCGGCGGGCAGCGTGCCGGCCCCGGCGACCATCACCTGCGGCTCGAGGCGCCGACCGAGCGGCGCGACGGGCTGCGGCGTCAGCGCCGAGTCGCTGGACGCGGCGACGAACCGGCCGCTCATCGGCCGGGGCGCGTGCGGGGTGCGACCGCCGCCCGCCACCAGCACGGCCGTGTTCACGGCCAGGGTGGTCACGACCGAAACGCCGATGATCGTCGGTAGAACCCGGCGGTTCGGCTTGCGCACGGCATCGCTCCCTCGTCGTTCGGTGGACCACCGACCATGGTGCGGTTTCGCGACCAGAGTCCAGATACCCGGCGTCTCCGCCGACACCCGGTCGGTTCGGGCCGCATCGGGTCGGTCCCGTCTCCGCTACCAAGAGGTAACACCAACCACGGGAGAGATCAAGGTCACTCCGCAACAAAGGTGGACCCGCAGTCCAATTACTGTCGCAGCTCGCGCCCGAGGGCCGCACCGGTGGTGACCGGCAGCCGGCACACGAAGCCCTTGCAGACGTACGCCGTCGGCACGCCGTCCACCAGCGGACGGCCGTCCAGCAGCGGGACGTCCTGGACGCCCGGTTCGCCGACACTGACGACCGCGCCGGGCGAGGTCGCCATGAGCGCCGTGCGGTGCAGCTCGTGCGTGCGCGGGTCGTCCGGTTCGCCCAGAATGCCGATTTCGAGCGGTCCGGCGAGGTTCGCCTCGGCGACCGCGAGACCCCACCCGGCGAACCGGGCCGCGCCGCGCTCCGCGAGGATCTTCGCGGGTGCGAGCGCGCCCCCGGCCGCTTGGCGCGCCCACGGGACCGCGGTCAGCGCGGCGTACGACAGCAGCGCCCCCGCCGCCGCGAACCGTCCGGACGGCGAGGCGTTGTCCGTCGGGTCCTTCGGCCGCCGGAACAGCCGCTCGGCGTCGTCGGCGGTGTCGTAGAAGCCCTCCTGACCGTCGGAGAAGTGCTCCAGGACCGTCTCCAGCAGCTCCCCGGCCAGCCGCAGCTGCGTGGGGTCGCCGGTGACGCCGTGCAGCGCGAGTAGCCCCTCGGCCACATTTCCATAGTCGTCGAGCACGCCCGCATTGGCTCCGGCGACACCATCGCGGGACGTCCTGGCCAGCCGTCCGTCGCGCAGGTGGACCTCCGCCAGCAGCCGGACCGCGCCCTCCGCCGCCCGGACCAGGTCGGGCCGCTCGAACAGCGCGCCGCACTCGGCGAGCGCCGCCACCGCCAGGCCGTTCCACGACGCGACGACCTTGTCGTCCCGCGCGGGCGGCACCCGCAGCTCGCGCGCCGCCAGCAGCGCCGAGCGGATCCGCTCGAACCGCGCGCGGTCGTCCGGGTCGTCGGGGAGCTGCAGGACGGACGTCCCGTGCTCGAACGTCCCGGTCACCTCGAAGAGCTCCACCGCGTAGGCCGCGTCGTCCGGACCGAGCACCTCCTCCAGCTGCGCGGGCGTCCAGACGTAGTAGCGGCCCTCCTCGCCCTCGCTGTCGGCGTCCAGCGCCGAGGCGAACCCGCCCTCCGCGGTGCGCAGGTCGTGGACCATCCAGTCGCAGGTCTCCAGCGCGATCCGGCGCGCGAACGGGCTGCCGGTGATGCGCCACCAGTGCGCGTAGACCCGCGCCAGGAGCGCGTTGTCGTACAGCATCTTCTCGAAGTGCGGAACGACCCACGACGCGTCCACGGAGTACCGAGCGAACCCGCCGCCGAGCTGGTCGTACATGCCGCCCCGGGCCATGGCCTCCAGGGTGTGCCCGGCCATGGCGAGCGCCTGGTCGTCCCTCGTGCGCGCGTGGTGGCGCAACAGGAACTCCAGGACCATCGACGGCGGGAACTTGGGCGCGCCCCCGAATCCGCCCCGCGCCGCGTCGTAGCTCTCCGCCAGCGACCGGACGGCGTTCTCCAGCGTCTCGGCGTCGGGGGCCAGCGTCCCGGCGAGCCCCGACTCCTGGGGCGTCAGCGCCTCCACGACATGGCGGCCCTGCTGCTCGACGCCGTCCCGCTGCTCCGTCCACGCCTTGTGGACGGCCCGCAGGACCGCGTGGAAGTGCTCGCGCGGGAAGTACGTCCCGCAGTAGAACGGCGCGCCGTCCGGCGTCATGAACACCGTCATGGGCCAGCCGCCCTGCCCCGTCATCGCCTGCGTGGCCTCCATATAGACCGCGTCGATGTCGGGGCGCTCCTCGCGGTCGACCTTGATGTTGACGAACAGCTCGTTCATCAGCGCCGCGGTGGCGCCGTCCTCGAACGACTCGTGGGCCATGACGTGGCACCAGTGGCACGCCGCGTACCCGACGGAGAGCAGGACCGGGACGTCCCGCCGCCGGGCCTCGGCCAGCGCGTCCTCGCCCCACTCCCACCAGTCCACCGGGTTCCCCGCGTGCTGCAGGAGGTACGGGCTGGTCGCGTCCTTGAGACGGTTCATCCTCCGATCCTCCCCCGAGGCGGGCCGGAGAATGTCAGCGGGGGCGGGGAGGATGCCGGGGTGCTGCAGGGATGCTTGAACGGAGTGCGGACGGACGGGGTGCCGCTCACGGCGGCGGAGATCGCGGCGGAGGCGGCGCGGGCGGTCGCGGCGGGCGCGGCCGACCTGCACGTCCACCCGAAGGACGCGGCGGGGCGTGACACGCTCGATCCCGACGTCGTCGCGCGGGTGGTGACGGCGGTGCGGGCGGCGGTCCCGGCCGGGGTGGGCGTCGGGGTCACGACGGGCGCGTGGGCCGCGCCCGAGGTGGACGCGCGGCTCGCGGCGATCAGGGCGTGGCGCGTCCGGCCCGACCACGCGTCGGTGAACTGGCACGAGGAGGGCGCCGAGGACGTCGCGGCGGCCCTGCTGGAGTCGGGCGTCGGCGTCGAGGCGGGGATCTGGTCGCGAACCGACGGCGCCGAGCGGTTCCGCCGGTCCGCCCTGGCGGGACGGGTCCTGCGGGTGCTGGCGGAGGTCGTCGACACCGACCCGGCGACGGCCGCCGCGTCGGCCGACGCGCTGCTCGCCATACTGCGCCCCGCGTTGCCGGGCAGCGCGTCTGTCCTGCTGCACGGCGAGGACGGCGGCGCGTGGCCGGTGCTGGAGCGCGCCGGACGGCTCGGGCTCGACACCCGGATCGGGCTGGAGGACACGCTGCTGCTCCCGGACGGCACGGCCGCGTCCGGCAACGCCGCCCTGGTGCGCGCGGCGCGTGCCGTGCCCGGGATCGGCTGAGGCCGACCTCGGCGGAGGCCGAACTCGGCGGAGATCGGCCTCAGCGGAGATCGGCCTCAGCCGGGGTCAGGGGCAGCGGAGTTCGGGGTCAGCCGAGGTCGGCGAGGGCCGACTCGATGGCGCGGTGGAAGGTCGGGTAGGCGTAGATCATGGTGCGCAGGGTCGCGGTGGGGACGCGCGCGTGCACGGCCGTGACCAGCGCGCCGAGGATCTCGCCGCCGTAGGGTCCGGCGGCCGTCGCGCCCACCAGGATGCCCTTGTCGGCGTCCTCGACGAGCTTGATGTAGCCCTCGTTGCCCGGCGCGCCGTGGATCCAGCCGCGGGACGAGTCGGCGATGCGGGTGCTGCCGACACGGACGCGGAGGCCCTGGTCGCGGGCCTGCGCCTCGGTCAGGCCGACCGCGCCGATCTCCGGGTCGGTGAAGGTCACGCGCGGGACGGCGTGGTACTCGGCGGCCGGGCCGTCCTCGCCGAGGATGGACCGGACGGCGATCGCGGCCTGGTACATCGACATGTGCGTGAAGGCGCCCTTGCCGGTGATGTCGCCGATCGCCCAGAGGCCGTCGGCGACGCGCAGCCGGTCGTCCACCGGGAGGGCGCGGACGGTCTCGTCCACGTCGTAGTGCTCCAGGCCGAGGTCGACGATGTTCGGACGGCGGCCGGCGGCGACGAGCAGGCGTTCGGCGGTCAGGTCGCCGTCGGGCAGCGACAGGGTGAACGAGGACCCGTCGTAGGACGCCGACGTCACCTTCGCCCCGGTCCGGACGGTGATGCCCTCGTCGTCGAAGATCTGCTCGACCAGCTCGGAGGACTCGGGCTCGTCCTGGACGAGCAGGCGGTCGGCGACCTCCACGACCGTGACGCGGGCGCCGAACCGGGAGAAGATCTGCGCGAGCTCGACGCCGACGACGCCGCCGCCGAGCACCAGGAGCGACTCGGGGGCGGTGGTGGCGTGGACGACGTCCCGGTTCGTCCAGTAGGGCAGGTCGGCGAGGCCCTCGACGGGCGGTGCGGTCGGGCTGGTGCCGGTGTTCAGCAGGATCCCGCGGGACGCGCTGAAGGTCTCGTCGCCCACGGTGACCTCGCCGCGCGCGGTGATGCGGCCACGGCCCTTCACGACGCGGGCGCCCCGCTCGGTCAGCCGGTCGACGGCGGCCTGGTCGTTCCAGCCGTCGGTGGCCTCCTCGGCGATCCGCGCCTCGACCGGCGTCCAGTCCGGCGTCACGACCGACGTCCCGGCCCGGCCGGAGGCGCGCCGCGCCTCGGCGAGCAGGTCGGACGCGCGCGCCATCATCTTGGTCGGCACACAGGCGTAGTACGGGCACTCGCCGCCGACCAGACGGGACTCGACGGCCACCACCGACAGGCCCGCGTCCGCCAGGCGTCCGGCGGCGTCCTCCCCGCCGGGGCCGGTTCCGATCACGACGACGTCCACCGATGTGCTCATGCGGACATCCTGCCCTACCCGGTCGCGGCCTCAACCAGCGGCTCTGTAGATCTTGACCCAGTCGACGTACATGGTCACCCGCGCCGGAGTGGACGCGTCGCGGCAGAAGGACGGCCCGCGGTCGCACACCTGGTCGTTCTGGAGGGCGAGGCCCATCTGGGACCGTTCGGGGGTCAGGTCGCCGCGGTAGTCCCACACCTTCCGGCCGTCGAGCCAGAAGGTCAGCCGGTGCGGCAGCCAGTCCAGCGCGAAGACGTGCCACCGCGTGAAGTCGCCGCGCAGGATGTTGTGCTTCTGCGTGTCGTTCGGCCCGTAGTGGATGTACTGGTCGGCGCTCTGTTTCGTCGGGTCGATCATCTCCGCGAAGTCGATCTCGGCCTTCTCCGGCACGCCGAACACCTTCGGCCAGAGCAGCGCCACGGCCGAGTAGCCGACGCCCTTCTCCGCGCGCATCCGCACCTCCCAGCGGCCGTGCGTGAGGGTCAGCCGGGACGCGATGCCGCCGGACAGGTCCTTCCCGCCGTAGATGCCGCCGGTGAGCTGCAGGGTTCCCCCGTCCACCCGGGTGGCGGCGGCGGTGCGCGGGTTCACCCGGTCGTCGGGGCTGTTGTAGACGACCCAGCGGGACGGGTCGACCGAGGCGCCGTCGAAGCCGTCCTCGACGACCGGCCTGCCCCAGAACGCGGGGGTGGGCGGGTCGGTCGTCGCGCCGGGAGCCGGCGACCCGCCCCCGCCGGGCGCGACGCCATTTCCAGATGCCGTGCCGTTCTGGGACGCCGTGCCGTTCCGGGACGCGGCGGGCGGACGGGCGTGCCGAGGACCGGGGTCCGAGCACCCCGCGGCGAGCGCGGTCACGAGCAGGACGGCCGCGGACAGGGCCACCGCGGGAAGGGCCGCCGCTCCGGCCCGGGCGGTCGTGGAGATCCCCATGTGCTCATCAGACCGTCGCACGGCCGTCGAGTCAGCAGAAATGCCGGTTGTTGCCGTTCTCTTGCTTTCGTCCGCTGTCCGGCGTTACCGCCGGTTCTGTAGGTGTCAGTGGGCGGTGCGGCGGGGCGGCAGCGGGATCCGGTCCAGGTCGTGGACGAGGGTGATCTCCCCGGCGAAGTGCCGGGCGGCCTGCTCGGTGAAGCGCGGCTCGTCGGACGGCCGGTAGCGCTCGGAGAAGTGCGTCAGGACGAGCCGTCCCACCCCCGCCCTCGCGGCGACCTCGCCCGCCTGGCCCGCCGTGAGGTGCCCGTACTCGGTGGCGAGCGCGGCCTCCTCGTCCAGGAAGGTCGACTCGATGACCAGCATGTCCACCCCGTCGGCGAGCTCGAACACGCCGTCGCAGAGCCGGGTGTCCATGACGAACGCGACCTTCTGCCCGGGGCGGCGGGCGGAGCACTCCTCCAGCGTGACCGTGCGGCCGTCCGGGGCGGTGACGCGGCCGTCCTCCTGGAGGCGGCGCACCAGCGGGCCGCGCACGCCCAGTTCGGCGAGCCGTTCGGGCAGCATCGTGACGCCGTCCGGCTCGGCGAGCCGGTACCCGTACGCCTCCACCGGGTGGGACAGGCGGCGCGCGACCAGCGAGAACGGCTCCCCGGACGCGACCGCCGCCCGCTCCCCCCCGACCGGCGTCTCGACGATCACGTCGCTCTCGCGGTGCGGGGTGGCGTGCCGCAGCCGCTCCCAGTAGCGCGCGCCGCTCGCCGGGAACACCGCGTGGACCGGGTGCGCCACGCCGTCCCGCGCGATCCGCTGGACGAGGCCGGGCACGCCGAGGCAGTGGTCGCCGTGGAAGTGGGTGACGCAGATCCAGTCCACGTCGTTGGCCGCCAGCCCGGCCATCACCATCTGCCGCTGCGTCCCCTCGCCCGGGTCGAACAGCACGCCGTGGCCGTCCCAGCGGAGCAGGTAGCCGTTGTGGTTGCGGTGCCTGGTCGGGACGGCGCTGGCGGAGCCGAGGACGACGAGTTCGCGTACGGACATCCGCACATGATGCCGAAGAACTCCGGTAATAAGCGCCTGGTTATTCTGGCCGGGTCGTCAGCCCGGAGAGTCGTCCCGCCGGCGGAGGGCCGCCGGGCGGGCGGAGAGCGGAGGCCGCGGTGCCGAGCAAGCGCGAGAAGATCAGGATGAGCCCGGAAGAGGTCGCGGCGTTCCTCGCCGGGAACCACAAGGTGCAGGTCGCCACCGTCGGCCGGGACGGCGCGCCGCACCTGGTCACCATGTTCTACGCGCTGCTCGACGGGAAGATCGCGTTCACCACGTACCGGTCGTCGCAGAAGGTGCTGAACCTGCGCCGCGACCCGGTCATGACGTGCCTGGTCGAGGACGGCGACGAGTACGGCGAGCTGCGCGGCGTCGCGCTGTACGGGAGCGGGCGGGTGATCGAGGACCGGGAACCCCTGCTGAAGGTCGGCGCGGTCGTCGGGTCGCGGATGGCCGGGCTGCCCGTCCCGGAGATCGGCGAGCCGGTCGCGCCGGAGTTCGCTGCCGGGCTGGAGCAGGCGATGGCCAAGCGCGTCCTGGTCGTCATGGAACCCGACCGCGTCGTCAGCTGGGACCACGGCAAAGCCTGACCCGCCGGGCCGGAGAGGCCGCGCCGCCGTCGGGGACGGGCGGGTCTTTCGGGGCGGACGGACCACGACCGCGTCGTCGGCGGGTCGCAGCGCCTTCGGCGGCGACGGGCCGCGACGGCGTCGTCGGCGGGTCAGTCCGCGACGCGCGGGTCCGCGATCCGGTCAGTGGTCGGGGCCGGGTCTCCGCCGCTCGGATCGGGTTCGCGGCGCGGCGCGGGCACCGTGGCGGCGGCCTCCTCCTCGCGGCGCGTCCGGTGGTAGGCGCGGACGTCCCAGAGCGCCAGCGCGGCGATCACCAGCGTCGTCAGCAGGCCCAGCAGGAGCGGGGTGAGCAGCCCGGCGACCGGCGCGAGCGCCGCCAGCGCCAGGATCGTGACGACGCGGGCCACCGTGAACCGGCCGAAGACCACCCGCTTGAACAGCGCGTGCCCGGCCACGAAGAGGATCGGCCCGCCGAGCGCCACGGCGACCAGCCGTCCCGGGACGTGCCCGGACGGGTGGGCGATGGTCAGTTCGTCCGCGACCGCCCCGACGATGATCCCCGCCACCATCGGGATGTGCATGAAGGTGTAGGCCGAGCGGCCGAGGCGGCCCGGGTCGTCGGACGCGGCGATCCGCTCGGCCGCGACGTCGGCGGTGTGGTCGAAGTAGATCCACCACAGCGCGACGCTGCCGACGAAGGCCGTGGCGAACGCCGCGACGTGCCCGGCGTCCATCGGGAGCCCGCCGATCGTCGCCCCGGTGACCAGCACCGACTCGCCCAGCGCGATGATCACGAAGAGCTGGCAGCGCTCGGCCATGTGCGAGCCGTCGATCGTCCAGTCGCGGGTGCTCGACCGGCCGAGGCCGGGGACGTAGAACCCGCACCAGGGCACGGCCTGCTCGACCGCGATCGCGGCCACCCAGAGCCAGGCGCGGCGGCCCGGGTCGTCCACGAGGCCGCCGGTGATCCACAGCGCGGACGCCACCGACAGCCAGATCAGCACCCGCTGGAAGTTGTCACCGAGTTCGTGCCGCCGGGTGGCCCACGCCACGAACAGCGTCCGCCCGACCTGGATCGAGGCGTAGGTCGCCGCGAACCACAGGCCGCGCGGGCCGAACGCGCCGGGCAGCGTGGCCGCCATCAGCAGTCCGGCGACCATCACGCCGACCAGCATGATCCGGACGGCGGGGTGGTCGGGGTCGAACCAGTTGGTCGTCCAGCAGGTGTACATCCACGCCCACCAGACGGCCATCAGCAGGATGAGCGTCTGGAACGCGCCGCGCCAGGACAGGTGCTCCAGCAGGCTGTGCGAGAGCTGGGTGACGGCGAAGACGAAGACGAGGTCGAAGAACAGCTCGAAGAAGGTGACCTTGCCGCCCTGGCCGCCGTCCCGGAGCCGCATCACCGGCACCAGGGACGCCGTACCGCCCGGGCGCGCCTGGGGGGAGGGCGCGTTCATCGGGCGGGACGGTCAGGACGCGGAGTCGGAGGAGCCCGGCGGCGGCGAGGCCGGCCCACCGGACCTGCCCGAAGCCTCACCAGCGCCCTTACCCGCGGACTTCGCCCCGGCCTTGGCCTCGGGCTTGGCCTCGGGCTCGGTCCGGGCGGCCTCGGCGCGCTCCCACTCCTGCTGCTTCAGGTCGGCCTCCTTGGGCGCCTGGATCCGCCGCATCTGCTTGTTCATCGAGCGGATGAGGAAGAACAGGGCGAGCCCGAGGGCCAGGAACACGCCGAACCCCAGGAAGCCGGGGCTGACCGTGTCGTTGTTCAGCGGCAGGTTGTTGTCCGCGAGGACAGGGGTGGCTAGGGCGAGCATCAGACGGACACCTTCTCCCGGATACCGGCGAACAGATCGTCCTCCGGCAGCTCGGTGTCAACCAGGGACCTTGCCAAATGGTAGTCCTCGGTCGGCCAGGCCTCGCGCTGGACGTCCAGTGGGACGGCGAACCAGAAGCCGTCGGGGTCGATCTGGGTGGCGTGCGCGATCAGCGCCCGGTCCCGGGTCTCGAAGAATTCGCCGCACGGGACGCGGGTCGTGACCTCCCACTTCTCGGGGCGGTCCTTGGCCCGCTCGCGCCAGTCCCCGTACGGGGACTCCAGGCCGGCGGCCTTCATCGCCTCGTCCAGCGCCTCGATCCGGGCCGTGTTGAAGGTCATGTGGTAGTAGAGCTTCAGCGGCTGCCACGGCTCGCCGCCGACGCCCGGGTAGCGGTCCGGGTCGCCGGCCGCCTCGAACGCCTCCACCGACACCTCGTGCGTCTTGACGTGGTCGGGATGCGGGTAGCCGCCGTTCTCGTCGTAGGTGAGGATCACGTGCGGGCGGAACTCGCGGACGGCCGCGACCAGCCGCTCGGCGGCGCTCTCCAGCGGTTCGAGCGCGAAGCAGCCCTCGGGCAGCGGGGGCAGCGGGTCGCCCTCGGGGAAGCCGGAGTCGACGAAGCCGAGCCAGCGCTGCTCGACGCCGAGGATCTCGCGGGCGCGCGCCATCTCCTCGTTGCGGACCTTCCCGATGTTCTCCCGGACCTCCGGCCGGTCCATGGCCGGGTTCAGGATGGAGCCGCGCTCGCCGCCGGTGCAGGTGACGACGAGCACCTCGACGCCCTCGGCGACGTAGCGGGCCATGGTGGCCGCGCCCTTGCTCGACTCGTCGTCCGGGTGGGCGTGGACCGCCATGAGCCGCAGCGGCGAACGGGCCGGACCGCCATCGCCGGACGGCCCGGTGGCACGCTCGGACGGCCCGGTGGCACGCTCGGACGGCCCGGTGGCACGCTCGGACGGCCCGGTGGCACGCTCGGACGTGCCGGTGGCGGCCTCGGACGCCTGGTCCGGCACCCGGCCGGTCGGTCGGCCGGACACCTGGCCGGACATCTGGTCGGTCACCTGGTCGGACACCTGGGGATCTCCCTCACAGCACGGTTCGACGGGACCCGGTTCGGAGCATCGGCCGGGACCGAAGAGAATTGTTCCTGACAACGCCGCCAGCCCGCACGGAGATTCCCCGCCATGAGCGCCAGCGTCCCAGCAGCCTCCGCGCCCGACCCGTCCGCGACGGAGCGGGCCGTGGAGCCTGCCCGCGAGACGGCCGACGAGGAGTCGTCCTCGCCCTTCCGCAGGCGCCGCGACCGGCCCGGCCTGGGCTGGCTCGGCTGGCTGGTGATCGGCGTCCCGACGCTGGTCTTCGCCGGCGGCTGGGCGATCATCATGGCGCACGTCGGGCAGACCCCGGGAATCTCCATGGAGACCCGCACCGTTGACCTGAGGGAGGACGCCGCCGTCGTGACCTACGCCGTCGGCAAGCCGAAGGACGAAGTGGTGCGGTGCGTTGTGGACGCCTACGACGACAAGCTGAACGTGCTCGCCGAGCGTGAGATCACCGTTCCGGAGGGGACGGCCAAGGTGACCGCTCAGGAAACCCTGGAGACCCCGCGCAAGGCGACCGGCGGACGCATCCGCGACTGCCACAAGGCGTGATCCGGGCGTCTGACCGGGGATAACTCCCGAACAGACGGACATACCCGGATAGAACAGGATCCGGTGAAGCCGAAACCCGCGCGGCAGATTGCGGGGCCCGGCTTCAGGGAACCTTTACCGCACACACCGGATAGGCTAGAGGTTTAACCCGGCCGCACTTCATGTCGATGTGTCGCTCCCCGTCCGGGCGAGCGAGATCGCAACATGTGGATGAGGAGTACCCGTGACCGAGACCCGCGCTGACAACGTCACCTGGCTGACCCAGGAGGCGTACGACCGGCTCAAGGCTGAGCTGGACCACCTGTCGGGCCCGGGCCGCATCGAGATCGCGCAGAAGATCGAGGCGGCGCGGGAAGAGGGTGACCTGCGCGAGAACGGCGGCTACCACGCGGCCAAGGAGGAGCAGGGCAAGATCGAGGGCCGCATCCTGCAGCTGCAGAGCATCCTCGAGAACGCCCGGGTCGGCGAGGCCCCGCGCTCGGAGGGCGTGGTGGGCCCCGGCATGACCGTCACCATCTCGTTCGAGGGCGACGACGAGGAGGTCACCTTCCTGCTGGCGTCCCGCGAGGAGAGCGGCGTGCCGATCGACGTGTACTCCCCGAACAGCCCGCTCGGCTCCGCGATCAACGGCAAGAAGGTCGGCGAGAAGGCCACCTACACGCTGCCGAACGGCCGGTCCATGAGCGTCGAGATCCTCGACGCCACCCCGTACGGCGGCTGAGCCTCCCGCCGGAGAGGCCGGAAGACTCCACGACGCGACGCCCCGTCCCCTTCCGGGACGGGGCGTCGCGCGCGTCCCGGGATGTCCTGGGTCACATACAGGCGCTTTCTTGACCCGCGTACGTGCGCGTCGCGGCGCGTACTGACGCGTCCCGGCGCGCGCGGGCAGGCGGCACGCGTCGGGGTTTCGGACGGGGCGGCGGGGCACCGGCGCGACAGGTGATCGTCGCTGGTCGGGCGCGGTGGTCAGGTCTCCTCGGTGACCTGTTCGCGGAACTCGCGGGCGCTCCGGTCGGCGGGGAGGCGGTCGAGGAGCAGGCGCAGCTCGCCGCCGACCCGGCCCGAGTCGACGGACCTCAGCAGCCGCAGCGCCCGGCGGCCGGTGGCGACCGCGGCGTCCACGTCGCCCGTCTCGACCTGCGCGGTCGCCACGACCGTGAGGGCGAGCGCGTGGTCGCGCGGGTACTCGTCCCGGTCGAGGTCCACCCAGTAGGCCAGGTTCCTCGGCACCTCGGCGGCCCGGCCGAGCTCCAGCATGGCGAGGTTCGGCTCGATGGTGGTCGAGGGGCGCTGCATCCAGTAGATCCAGGCGGGGTCGTCCTCGGGACGGCGCCGCTCCCAGTGCGCCTCGGCGCGCGCGAGGGCCTGCGCGGCCCGGGCCCGCTCCCCCAGCTTGGCGTGGGCGCGCACCTGCCAGGTGTCCAGCATCGCCAGGACCGTCCGGCTGAGGCGGCCCCGGGACGAGCGCGACGCGTCCAGCAGGGCGAGGGACGCCGCGCCGTCGCCCGCGTAGAAGCGCTGCATGGCCATGTTGGACAGGATGTAGACGCCGCCGTCGACGTCCCGGGCCTCCCGGGCGGCGCGCAGGCCCGCGTGCCAGTAGCGTTCGGCCGCCGCCGGGCGCCCGCCGTCGAACGCGCCCCATCCGGCCTGGCGGCACAGGCCCCCGGCGACCCGGAACAGCCGCCGCTCCACGGCCGGCGAGTAGGTGCTGTTGTTCAGCAGGCCGGTGACCAGCTCCAGGTCGTTCACCGCGAGCCGGGCGGTGGTCTCGCCGCCGACCAGGTCGTCCAGGATCCACAGGTCGGCCAGCCGCTTCTCGATCGCCGAGACCAGCTCGTGGTCGGTCCGGCCGCCGTCCAGGGTGCGGGCGACCTTCTCCTGCGGGACGAGCCGCCACGGCTCGGTCCAGGCCGCGGCGAGCGCGCCGATCGCCGAGCCGCTGAGGATGAGGAACCCGCGCCGGTCGGTGAGCGCCGACACCGTCCTCGCCAGGGTGGTCTTGGCGTGGTCGGCGCACCAGGCGGCGGTGACGTGGATCCCGTCGGAGTAGAGCAGCCACTCGGGCCAGGGGTGGGTCTCCACGAGCCGCGCGGGGACGCCGAGGGCCTCGGCGAGGGCGTGCTGCGCGCCGATCTCCGGCCGGACGCCGCGCCGCTCCCACCGGTAGACCTTCTGTTTCCAGGCCGCCATGTTCCGGCCGCGGGCGACCACCGAGGCGACGTGCGCCTGCGTCCAGCCGCGCTGCTGGCGGACGTAGGCGAGGGGGTGTGTGACCAGGTCAAGGTGTGTCATGGCGACGTCCTCGCTGACCTCGGGAGGCTACTCGAGGCTACTCCCGTACCCTTGCCCGCCACCGGCGCTCGCGCTTTTCTGGCAGTCAGCCGTTACCCCGCACCGGCGCCCGAGGACGCAGGCGATGGCGACCATGACGATGAACGCGCGGCAGATCCTGCTGTCGATGAACTACCCGGCCGTGCCGTCGGCCGTCGGGATAGCCCGCAAGTCCGCCGAGCACGTCCTCGGCGCGCGCGGCTTCGCGACGCCGCTGGTCGAGGACGTGGGCCTGGTCGTGTGCGAGCTGGTGACCAACGCGGTCCGCGCGGCGGACGGGACGACCGTCGGCCTGACCGTCGCCGCCGACGCGTCCGGCGCGGTCACCGTGGAGGTCCGGGACCCGTCGTCCGCCGCGCCGCGCCCCCGGTCGCCGGAGCTGGACGACGTGGGCGGGCGCGGACTGGTGATCGTCGCGGCCCTGGCGGAGCGCTACGGCGTCCGGCGCGAGGCGCACGGCAAGACGGTCTTCGCCGTCCTCCGCACGTAGCGCCCCTCGCCCGGCCGGGGCTACGGGCGGCTGATGGCTCTGACCAGGGGGAGCGTGCGGGCGGTGATCTGGTTGGCGAGGGAGATGACCGAGGCGGCGCGCTCCACGCCGTCGGTGGCGACGATCAGGTCGATGACGCGCTGCAGGTCGGCGTTGGAGCGGGCGACGACCCGGCAGAGCATGTCGCCCGGGCTGGTGATCGTGTGGGCCTCGATGACCTCGGGGATGGCGGACAGGCCGCGGGCGACCGGATCGTGGCCGCCCGCCTGCCGGAGCTGGAGCGTCACGAAGGCCGTGACCCCGTAGCCGAGCGCGGCGGGGTCGATCTCGGGTCCGTAGCCGCGGATCACGCCGTCCCTGGCCATCCGGTCGAGGCGGGCCTGCACGGTGCCGCGCGCGACCCCGAGCCGCCGGGACGCCTCCAGGACGCCGACGCGCGGTTCGAGGGCGAACAGCTCGATGATCCGCCCGTCCAGTTCGTCGATCATCTCTCCGACCTCGTCAGGTTGTTCAATCTGCGCTTCCGTCCCCGAGAGGGACTGCACAGGTTGTCCAGTGATCTGGACCACTCTTGCGCATTCTGCGAGTGGTGTCGAGATTGGCGGTATGGACGAGTTTCCAGTCAAGGGCATGGACGCGGTCGTCTTCGCCGTCGGGAACGCGAAGCAGGCCGCGCACTACTACTCCACCGCCTTCGGGATGCGCCGCGTCGCCTACCGGGGTCCGGAGACGGGGTTCCCGGACGAGGCCGTCCACGTGCTCGAGTCGGGTTCGGCGCGGTTCGTCCTGCGCGGGCCGGTGCGCGCCGGGACCGACCTCGGACGGCACGTCGCCGAGCACGGCGACGGCGTGGTCGACCTGTCGATCGAGGTCCCGGACGTCGAGGGCGCCTACCGGCACGCCCTGGCCAGGGGAGCGCGCGGACTCGAGGAGCCGCACGTCCTGGAGGACGAGCACGGCAAGGTGACCGTCGCGTCGATCGCGACCTACGGCGAGACGCGGCACTCGCTGGTCGACCGGGCCAACTACCACGGCCCCTACCTGCCGGGGTTCGTGGCGGCCGAACCGCTCGTGGCGCCCCCGGCCAGGCGCTGCTTCCAGGCCATCGACCACTGCGTCGGCAACGTCGAGCGCATGGACGAGTGGGCCGACTTCTACCACCGGGTCATGGGGTTCACCGACATGGCCGAGTTCATCGGGGACGACATCGCCACCGAGTACTCCGCGCTGATGTCCAAGGTGGTCGCGGACGGCACGCGCAAGGTGAAGTTCCCGCTCAACGAGCCCGCCGAGAGCCGCCGCAAGTCGCAGATCGAGGAGTACCTGGAGTTCTACGGCGGTCCGGGCGTCCAGCACATCGCGCTCGCGACCAACGACATCCTGGCCTCCGTGGACGCGATGGCCGCCGCCGGCCTGGAGTTCCTGGACACCCCCGCCTCCTACTACGAGGACCCCGACCTGCGCGAGCGCATCGGCTCCGTGCGGGTGCCGGTCGAGGAGCTGCAGAAGCGGGGGATCCTGGTCGACCGGGACGAGGACGGCTACCTGCTGCAGATCTTCACCCAGCCCGTCCAGGACCGTCCGACCGTGTTCTTCGAGCTGATCGAGCGGCACGGCTCGCTCGGCTTCGGCAAGGGCAACTTCAAGGCCCTGTTCGAGGCCATCGAGCGCGAGCAGGCCCGCCGCGGCAACCTCTGACCGACCACCGGCCGCCCGCCTGCCGGCTGACCGGCGGTCGACTGCGGCGGCCCGCGTCCCCCTCGTCCCGCGCGGGCCGCCGGGCCGGACCCCCGCCGTCGCGGTGCGGCAGGTTTGAGGAGGCGTCCGCGTGCCGAGATTGAGGGCATGACGACACCGCCGCACCAACCGCCGCCAGGGGAACCGCCCGAGGACAGGTCGTCCGGATCCGATCCCTACCGCGGCCAGCCGCCGCCGCAGCCCGGCTGGAGCGAACCGCAGGGGCAGGGGCAGGGCCAGGGGCACCAGCAGCAGCACTACGGGGAGGCGTACGGCGACCCTTACGGCCGGCAGGGCCAGCAGCAGGACCCCCACCAGCAGCAGGACCAGTACCAGCAGCCGTACGGGTACGGCGGGCAGACCCCCTACGGTCCGTACGGGCAGCCCGGCGGGACGCCCGGGACCACCAACGGGATGGCGATCGCCTCGCTCGTCACCGGCATCCTCGGGCTGTTCTGCGGCATCTCGGCGATCCTCGCCGTCGTGTTCGGCCACATCGCGCTCGGCCGGATCAAGCGGACCGGCGAGGGCGGGCGGGGCATGGGCATCGCCGGGCTCATCATGGGGTACATCGGGCTGGTCGGCTGGATCCTCTACCTGATCATCGTCATCGTTGTCGCCGCCGACCACTCCGGTTCCGGCACCACCTGACCGATCCGGGCAACCGTGGGCAAAGATCGCTCCATGAGGCGGCGGGGTGGCGTTTGCCCCCGTCCCGTCCGGCACACCTTGACGGCATGACGCATCCGCCTTCCCACCCGCCGCCGGGCGACGACGAGCAGCCCTGGCAGCCTCCGCAGCGACCGCAGGAGCCTCCGCCGCACCAGCCTCCACCCGGCGGAGGAGGTCAGGGGGCCGGACCCTACGGCGGCGGCCCGGGCCAGGAGCCCTATGGCGGCCGGCCGGGACCGTACGGCGGCGCGGGTCAGGAGCCCTACGGCGGCGGACCCGGCGCGCACCAGCCCCACGGCGGGCACCCGCCCCACGGCGGCGGGCACGACCCCTACGGGTCGGTGCCCAGTTACGGCGGTCCGCTCAGCGCCTACTCCGATCCGGCGGGCGCGCTCGCGAGCCCGTGGCGGCGGCTCGCGGCCATCATCATCGACTGGGTCATCCTGGGGATCGTCGGCTGGCTGATCACGCTGCCGTTCGGCCAGGTCGTCGAGGTCACCGGGCCGAACGGGGACCAGCGGATCAGCTGGCACGCGGGCAGCTTCGTCGCCAACCTGCTGGTCACGATCCTCACCCTGGCCTACTTCACCATCCTGCACGGCAAGTTCGGGCAGACCGTCGGGAAGATGGCCCTGCGCACCCGCGTCGTCCGGGCCGACGGCGGCGGCGCGATCAGTTACGGCGCGGCCCTGCTGCGCATCGTCGTCATGTACGTGCTGTGGGCGATCTGCTGCGTCGGCGGCATCGTGGACAGCGTGTGGCTGCTCGGCGACCACCGCCGGCAGACGCTGCACGACAAGGCGGCCAAGACCGTGGTCGTCCGCGCCGACACCGACGCGCCCAACCCGTACGGCCACCGCTGACCGGTCACAGCCACCGCGACCGGTCACAAGCACCGCTCACCGGTCACGACCACCGCTCACCGGTCACGACCACCGCTGACCGCTCCGTCCCGCCCGGAGCGGCGGCCCCGCCCCCGCCGTGACCGGGCGGGACCCGGCGGCTGGCCGGTCCGGGACGGGCGGATCATACGAGTTGCCCAGTCTGCCACCGGACGGGCAGGCTGGGCCTCGTGCCTCAGGACGCCCCATCTCCCCGCTTCGTCCGGTTCTCCCCCGCCCTCCGGCCCGGACGCTCCGCGCGGCTGCTGCGCGGCACGGCGGGACTGGCGGCGTTCGCGCTGGTCGCGGCCTGCCAGGTCTCGGTCCGCGCCGGTGGCAAGGACCCCGGACCGTCCGGTCCCGACGCGCCCGCGCCGGGCCGGGACTCCTCGGCGGGCGACCCGTACACGCCCGGCGACGGCAACGCGGGCTACGACGTCCAGCACTACGGGCTGAAGCTGACGATCGTCCCCGAGCACGAGGCCCGGCAGCTGGACGGCACGGCGGAGATCACCGCCGTCGCGACGCAGCCGCTGGAGTCGTTCGACCTCGACCTGACCGGCCTCACGGTCGCCGAGGTGACGGTGGACGGCGAGCCCGCCGGTCACCAGCGCGCCGGGTCCGAGCTGGTCGTCCGGCCGAAGAAGGCGGTGAAGAAGGGCGCGCGGTTCGTCACGACCGTCCGGTACTCGGGGACGCCGCAGCCCGTCCGCGACAAGGTGCTCGGCAAGTACGGCTGGATCCGCACCCGGGACGGCGTCTTCGTCGCCTGCCAGCCGAGCGGCGCGCACACGTGGTTCCCGAGCAACGACCATCCGAGCGACAAGGCCACGTTCGACATCCAGGTGACCGTCCCGGAGGGCCTGACCGCGATCTCCAACGGCGAGCCGACGTCCGGCACGGCTCCCGGCGGTGGCAGTGGTGGGACCGGGGACGGCGGGCAGGATGCGCCGACCGTCCCGAACAGCCCGCCGCCCGGTGGCGGTCCGGGCGGCGGCGGGCCCGGCGAGGAGCCCGGCCCGGGGCAGCCGCCCGTCTCGCCCGAGCCGACGGTCACCACGATCGCCTACCGGCAGCGCGCGATGACGACGACGACCTGGCACGTCGCGCAGCCGATGGCGACCTACCTCGCCACCGTGGACGTCGGCCGCTTCGACGTGCGGCGCGGCCGGACGCCCGGCGGCATCCCCTACCTCACGGCCGTCGACCCGACCGTCCCCGGACCGGGCGTGGACGCCGTCGCCGCGAAGACCGCCGAGATCACCGACGCGTGGGCGAAGCTGTTCGGGCCCTACCCGTTCTCCTCCACCGGTTCGATCATCGACGACGCGGACGTGGACTTCGCGCTGGAGACCCAGACCCGGCCGGTGTACGGCTCGTTCGGCCCGGACGAGACGATCATGGCGCACGAGCTGGCGCACCAGTGGTTCGGCGACAGCGTGAGCGTCAAGCGCTGGAAGGACATCTGGCTGAACGAGGGCTTCGCGACCTACGCCGAGTGGATGTGGGGCCAGCGCCAGGGCGGACCGAGCGTCCAGCAGCGGTTCGACCGGCTGTACCGGCAGGGCGGCGCCGAGCTGTGGGGCGTCCGGATCGGCGACCCCGGCCGCACCGACCTGTTCGGGCGCGCCGTGTACGACCGCGGCGGGATGACCCTGCACGCGCTGCGCAAGAAGCTCGGGGACGCGGTGTTCTTCCGCGTCCTGCGCACGTGGACGGCCGCCAAGCGCGGCTCGAACGGCACGACGCCGGAGTTCGTCGCGACCGCCGAGCGGGTCGCGGGCCAGAAGCTCGGCCCGTTCTTCGACGCCTGGCTGTACCAGCCCCACCGCCCGTCCCTCTGACCGTCCGGGTCCGTCCGCCGCGTCGCGAGCGTCGTTCGACGGAACGCGCGGACGGGCGGACGGGGCACCGCCGGAGCGGTAGATCGAGCGTCCGGCGGAAGTGAACGGGCGGCAAGGGGAGGTCAAAGACCCGGCCCAGCGACGGGACCGGGATGCCCGCGCCGTCCAGTCTTGGCCGGGTGAACGGTCAACGAGCACGCACGACACGGTGGCGGGCGACCGTGGCGGCCACGGCGGCCGCCACCGCGGCGACCGCCGTCGCGGCCCTCCTCGCG
>NZ_QURH01000114.1 GCF_003428695.1 Actinomadura logoneensis | reverse complement strand
GTCTCCGGACGGCCGGGCCAGGCGGTGTCCGGACGGCCGGGCCGGAGAACAGGGGCCGGGCCGGAGAACGGGGGCCCGGCCGGGGAACGGGGGCCGGAGGCAAGCTCGACCGGCCGCCGCGTGGCCGGGGTCACGGGCGGGGCGCGGCCGGCGGCGGAGTCCTTGGTCAGTAGCGGGTGCCGACGGGCGGCGGGACCTCGGCGAGCTCGGCCAGGTCGGCCTCGGACAGGGCCAGGTCGGCCGCGCCGCAGTTCTCCTCCAGCCTGGTGAGCCGCTTGGTCCCGGGGATCGGCACGACGTGGTCGCCCTGGGCGAGCGTCCAGGCGATCGCGACCTGGCCGGGCGTCGCGCCGTGCCGGTCGGCGACGGCGCGGACCCGGTCGACGATCGCCAGGTTCGCCTTCAGCGCCTCGTCGGCGAAGCGCGGCAGGCGGGCCCGGAAGTCGTCCTCGCCGAAGTCCGCCGCCGACGTGTACGTGCCGGTCAGGAAGCCGCGGCCGAGCGGGGAGTAGGGGACGAACCCGACGCCGTGCTCGGCCGTCCAGGCGACCACCTCGTCGTCGCGCGTCCACAGCGACAGCTCGTTCTGGACGGCGGTCACCGGGTGGATCGCGTGCGCCGCCGCGATCTGCTCGGGCCTGACGTCCGAGATTCCGAGTTTCCGGACCAGTCCCTGCTCGACCAGTTCGGCGAGCGCGCCCCAGCTCTCCTCGAGCGGGACGTCGTCGTCCACCCGGTGCAGGTAGTAGAGGTCGATGCGGTCGGTGTCCAGGCGGCGCAGCGACTCCCGGACGGCGGCCCGGATGTGCTCCGGACGGCCGTCCCGGTACATGGCGCGGGTGTCCTCGCCCGGCGGGATGCGCAGCCCCACCTTGGTGGCGAGGACGACCTCGTCGCGGCGGCCCTTCAGCGCCCGCCCGACCAGTTCCTCGTTGGTGAACGGGCCGTACACGTCGGAGGTGTCGATCAGCGTCGCGCCGAGCTCGACCGCCCGGTGGACCACCCGGACCGACTCGGCGTCGTCCCGCTCCCCCACGGTGTAGGCGTGGGTCATCCCCATGCAGCCGAGACCGACCGCACCGACCGACAACTCACCGATATCACGCTTGTCCACAATTCCTCCGGTTCCGTATTTGGTACCGAAGGTGACGTTACTCAGGACGAGCGGCGGCGCGACACCTCGTAGAGCGCGACACCGGCCGCGACGCCCGCGTTCAGCGACTCCGCCTGACCCGGCATCGGGATCGTGACGAGCATGTCGCAGGTCTCGGCGACCAGGCGGCCGAGCCCCTTGCCCTCCGAGCCCACGACCAGCACGAACGGCCCGTTCGCGATCTCCAGCTCGCCGATCGGGGTGGTGCCGGCGGCGTCCAGCCCGGCGACGAAGCAGCCCGCCTTCTGGTACGCCTTCAGCTGCCGGGCGAGGTTGGTGGTCTGCGCGACCGGCAGGCTCGCGAGCGTCCCGGCGGAGGTCTTCCACGCGCCCGCCGTGACCCCGGCCGCACGCCGCTCCGGCACGACCACACCGGACGCGCCGAACGCGGCGGCGCTGCGGACGATCGCGCCGAGGTTGCGCGGGTCGGTGATGCCGTCCAGCGCCACGATCAGCGGGCGGGCGCCGCGGAGCAGGTCGTCCGGGTGGGCGTAGCGGTACGGCTTGACCTGGAGCGCGATGCCCTGGTGGACGGCCCCGTCGGTGAGCCGGTCGAGCTCGCCGCGCCCGGCCTCCAGCAGCGGGATGCCCCGGTCGGCGGCCATCTGGATCGCCTCGCGGATGCGGTCGTCGCGCGCGTCGGTCACGTACAGCGCCGAGCCGGGGACCTTGGCGCGCAGCGCCTCGACCACCGGGTTGCGGCCGGTGACCAGCTCCGGGGTCTCACCGGTCGCCCGGCGCGCCCCGGCCGGACGGCCCGTGGGCGTCCCGGCCTTGGCGGCGTCGGCCGCCGTCTTGCGGGCGGCCCGTGCCCCGCCCGGACCGAGCGTCTCGGTCCCGGTGCGACGGGAGCTCTTGACGGCCCGGGCCTTCTGGCGCTTGCCGTGCCAGTGCCGGTCCTCGGCCTTGGGGGTGGGGCCCTTGCCCTTGCGCTTCGGCATGATCGTTTTACGCCCTTCGCGACGGTTGCGGCTTTGCGGTTGCACGCCCTCGTGGCGTCGGGCGGCTCAGATCTCGGACGCGCCCCTGATTTTCCGCGCGCGCCCTCAAACCTCTGATTTTAGGTGCCGTCCGCCCCTGCCCACGCCACCCCGCCCTTCGAGCAGGAGGCGGGCCTCTCCGGGCTCGGCCGGAGGAGGCGGCAAGGCGCACGCGACGACCCCCGATCGCGGTGACGCGGACCTCGCCCCACCCGACCGCGAACTGCCGCCGATCACGAAGGGCAGCCGATCACGAAGGGCAGCCGTTCTATGCGGCCGACCGCGAGGTCAGTCGCTGGGTGCGGCCGACCCCGAAAGGCGGCCGGCCCCGAAAGGCGACCGGCCCCGAAAGGCGACCGACCGCGAGGGGCGGTTGCCGGGTCGGCTCGGGCGTGGCGTGGGGGCGCGGGGCCGGGGTGGGGTCAGTCGCGGCGGAGGTCCCAGCGGGGGCCGTGGGGGGTGTCCTCGACGAGGACGCCCGCCTCGGTGAGCCGGTCGCGGATGGCGTCGGCGGCGGCGTAGTCCTTGCGCCTGCGGGCCTCCTGCCGCTGCTCCAGTGCCACCTTGACCAGGGCGTCCACGATCGGGGCCAGGTCGTCGCCGGTCGCGCCGTCGCCCTCCTGGGCCAGCGGGTCGAGGCCGAGGACGCCGGTCATGGCGCGGACCGCGGCCAGGTGGCGGCGGACGGCGTCCTTGTCCTCGGCCGCGAGCGCGCTGTTGCCCTCGCGGACGGTCTCGTGCACGGCCGCGAGCGCCTGCGGGACGCCCAGGTCGTCGTCCATGGCCTGGACGAACGCGTCCGGCAGCGCGCCGGGCTCGCCGGGACCGGCGACCTCGGCGGCGCGCTTCACGAACCCCTCGATCCGCTGGTAGGCGCTGACCGCCTCGGCGAGCGAGGAGTCGGTGTAGTCCATCAGCGACCGGTAGTGGGCGGACGCGAGGTAGTACCGCACCTCGACGGGGCGCGCGCGGTCGAGCAGGTCGGGCAGCAGCACGACGTTGCCGACCGACTTGCTCATCTTCTCGCCGTCCACGGTCAGCAGGCCGTTGTGCAGCCAGTACCGCGCGAACCCGTCGCCCGCCCCCTTGGACTGGGCGATCTCGTTCTCGTGGTGCGGGAAGATCAGGTCGACGCCGCCGCCGTGGATGTCGAACGTCGCGCCGAGGTACATCGTCGCCATCGCCGAGCACTCCAGGTGCCAGCCCGGACGGCCCTCGCCCCACGGCGTCTCCCACGCGGGCTCGCCCGGCTTGGCGCCCTTCCAGAGCGCGAAGTCGCGCGGGTCGCGCTTGGCGTCCTCGTTCGGCGTGTCACCGGCCGACCGCATGTTCTCCAGGCGCTGGTTCGACAGCTCGCCGTACCGGTCGGCCCAGGAGTTCACGTCGAAGTAGACGTCGCCCTCGGACGCGTAGGCGTGCCCGTTGTCGATCAGCCGCCGGATCAGCTTGATCATCTCCGGAACGTGCCCGGTGGCGCGCGGCTCGATCGTCGGCGGCAGGCAGCCGAGCAGGTCGTAGCCCCGGCCGAAGATCCGCTGGTTGCCCTCGGCGACCGCGAACCACGGCGTGCCGGTCTTCGCGGCGACGTCGAGGATCTTGTCGTCGATGTCGGTGACGTTCCGGACGAAGGTCACCTCGTAGCCGGACGCCCGCAGCCAGCGCAGCAGGACGTCGTAGATGACGCCCGAGCGCAGGTGCCCGATGTGCGGGGCGGCCTGCGGCGTGGCGCCACACACGTACATCCCCACGCGGCCCTCTCGGAGCGGCTCGAACGCGCGGACGGTACGGGTGCTGGTGTCGTAAAGGCGCAGGCTCACGCCCCCAGGTTATTGGATCGTCCGGGAGCAGGGTGGACTCAAACGTCCTTTCGTCCGCCGTCCCCCCGATTCCCCCCGCACCGCGAAGGCCTGGCCTTCCATGAGAACGCTCCCGCCCTCCACGCGAAGGCCGCTGCTTCCCGCGCGGGAGTGTCTGCCTCACGGTCGGAGGACCCGGCCTCCGGGATGAAGGCCGGGCCTCCGGGGTGGACGGATGGACGTCCGGGGCCGGTCAGCGGGTGTGGACGTACGACGGGGTCACGCGGACGATCACGCGCTCCTCCGGGCCCTGCGCCCGCCACGGGCCGCCGGTGTACTTCTGGGACAGCTCCTCGATGAGCGCGGCGTCCGGGTCGTCCTCGATGGTGGCGGTGCCGCGGACCTCGACGTACTCGTACGGGTTGGACAGGTCGTACGTCGTCAGGTTGACGCGCGGGTCGCGGACGAGGTTGGAGTGCTTGCGGCGTCCCTTGACCGTGGAGAACACGATCGTGTCGCCGTCCACCTTGGCCCAGACCGGGCTGGCCTGCGGCGCGCCGTCCGCGTTGAGCGTCGCCACCGTCACGAAGTTCTTCCCGTCGAACAGCTCACGCGCCTTGTCGTTGAGCGCCTTCTCCGCCATACGACACCTCCAGAAGATCGACTACTCAGCGCATCCTCGCATGCGCGCGATCTTCCGCCGCGTCCCCGGCCGTCCTACGGACGCCGGTCGGTGCTCGGGGAGCATGGTCCTCAGTGGACGGGGCGGTCGCGGACGGCGGCCAGGCGCGCGCAGAGTTCGACCAGCGCCACGGCGTTGGGCGTCTGCGCCGCGAGCGCGGTCAGCTCCCGTCCACCGTCGATCGTCTCCACGCGGACCAGCCCGTTCATCATGCTCACGTGGCGGACGGCGGGCCACGGCACCTGCTGGCCGTCCTTGGCGACGCCCTCCGGGCCGACCTCGAACGTTCCGAGCCGGACCGTCTCGCCACCGCGCACGGCCGCCGCCAGCCGCGGGACGACGCGGGCCGTCACCTCCGCGACGACGACCTCGCCGAGCCGCCGCACGTCGGGCAGCCGGTCGTCGAGGGGCAGGTCCCGGCCGCCCTCGGCGGTGACGGTGAAGCGCCAGCGCGTCCGGCCGCGCGCCCCGGTGCGGACGCCCGCGACGGTCACGGCGGACAGGTCGTCCCAGTGGTAGGCGACCGCGCGTCCCGTCCCGGCGTAGACGAGCCCGCCCCCGAACAGGTAGACGACCGGCATGCGCTCCCGCAGCCCGGCACGCAATGCGATGCGCACGGCCAGCGCCAGGTACGCGACGGCGAGGGACGCGGCGAGCAGGCCGATCCAGAACCGTCCGGACCTGAGGTAGAGCGCCGCCGCGGGCGCGAGGACGAGGACGGCGAGGCCGAGCAGGACCAGCCAGCCGACGGCGCGCCGGCGGCCGGTCCGGGCGTCGAACACCCGGACCGGCACGCCGAGCCCGTGCGCGGCCGCCCGCTCCAGCACCGGACGAGGAAATGGCACAAACTACCGATTACCCCGATGGAAGCGAAGGAAATCACCACCAACCGCCACGGCCCCGTCACCGCCGTCCGGGCCCGCCCGTCCGCCCGGGTCAGGTGGCGGTGCGGGCCCAGGTCCAGGCGTACTCGGGGTCCTCGCAGCGGCGGGCGGCCGGGCCGAGATCCAGGGGACGGAAGGTGTCGATCATGACGGCCAGCTCGGTGGCCCGGTCGTGCCCCTGCCTGACCGCGTCGATCACCGCCTCCACCGCGCCCGGCTGCGGCCCGTGCGTGAATCCGGCGGGGTGCAGCGAGATCGAGCCGATGCCGATGCCCGATCCCTTCCGGGCGGTGTAGTCGCCGCCGACGTAGAACATCATCTCGTCGGAGTCCACGTTGTGATGGTTGTACGGGATCGGCACGGCCTCCTCGTGGAAGTCCAGCGGACGCGGGCAGAAGGAGCAGATCACGAAGTTCGGCCCCTCGAACGTCTGGTGGACGGGCGGCGGCGCGTGCGTCCGCTTCACGATCGGCTCGAAGTCGTGGATGCTGAACACGTACGGGTACAGGCAGCCGTCCCACCCGACCACGTCGAACGGGTGGTGCAGGTACGTCAGCCGGGACAGGCCGCCGCGCGTCCGCACGATGACCGGCACCTCGCCGCCCTCCCGCCGCAGCGGTTCGGTGGGGGCGCGCAGGTCGCGCTCACTGTACGGCGCGTGCTCCAGGAACTGCCCGAACTGCGAGAGGTACCGGCGGGGCGGACGCACATGGCCGGACGCCTCGATGACGAGCGCGCGGACCGTCTCCCCCTCCTTGGGCACCCAGCGGTGGATGGTCCCGGTCGGAATCACCACATAGTCGCCTTCGGTGACGTCCAGCGCCCCGTAGGTCGACTCGAACGTCGCCTGGCCGGTCTGGATGTAGACGACCTCCGCCCCCACGGAGTTGCGGTACAACTCGCTGGGACCGCCGGACGAGGCCACGAACGACATCCGCACGTCCTGGTTGCCGAACAGGACCTGCCGTCCGAGCACGAGGTCACCGCCGACCGGGAGGTCCTGGGTGCGGTAGCCGCGCGGCTGCAGCGGATGGTTCGGGGCCATGCCCTCGGCCGTGGACGCGTCGTCCAGCCCCTCGCTCTTGATGATCGCGGTGGGCGCGTACCGGTGGTAGAGCAGGCTGGAGTCGGACGAGAAGCCCTCCTCGCCCATGAGCTCCTCGGCGTAGAGACCGCCGTCCGGGCGGCGGAACTGCACGTGACGCTTGCGCGGGACCTCGCCCACGACCCGGTAGTACGGCATCGCTGCCTCCAGTTGGGGACGTCATCGTCACCAACACCGTACGTCCCGACACGTTCCGGACGCAGCCACCGGGTCCCCGCCTGCCCGGCCGGTCCTGATTAGTGTTGATCTGCCCGTTCCGTCCTCTGAACCGCGAGCCGCGATGCCCACCGAAACGTCCCCGCCGTCCAGCCTCCCGCGCCGCCTCCTGACCGTCTGCGCCGCCCTCCTGGTGATCCTGCTGACGGCCGCCGCGTGCGCCCTGACCTGGGACGTCCTCCGCGCTCTCGCCGAGGCGGGCCGCGTCGACCGCGCCTGGTCGCCCGTCTACCCGGCCGCCGCCGACGCTCTCCTCGTCCTCACCCTCCTGTCCCTCCTGGCAGCCCGGCACGGCCGCTGGTGGAGCCGCGCCATCCGCTGGACGCTCCTGCTCGTCCTGCTGGCGGGCCTCTCCTGGACGGCCGTACAGCACGCCGTGTGGGGCTACGCGTCCCTTCCGGCCAAGCCCCTGCGCGGCGCGGTCGCCGTGGCCCCGCACGTCATGCTCCTGATCGGCGTCTGGCTGTGGCTGACCACCCTCCGCCTGCTGAGGCGACCTTCCCGGGTCTCCGTCTCGGATGCGACGCCCGCGGATCCCGTCCCGCACGAGTCCCCGCTGGACCACCTCTTCTCCCGCGACACCGACCCCCAGGACGCCTCGGCTGAACCCTCAACCGACGAGCCCGCCCCCTCGGCGTCCCACCTGGACCAGCCGGACCCCGCGCCCGAGGAGCCCGAGGACGAAGACGGGCGCACCGAACGCGTCCCCGCCCCGCCGACCGAGCCCGCAGGCAGGCCGCTCGCCCCGTACGACACGATGGCCCTCTCATCCGAGCCGGCCATCCTCTCGGAGCCGTTGACCGGCAGAGTGACCACGGACGCGAGCGTCCCTTCGACCTCGTCCACAGATCACACGACCTCGAAGGCTCTCGCTGCCCCGGCCTCGGCCATCCGTCCAGAGAAAGCCCAGGCAGAAGACCCGCACGCGACTCCGCGTTCCAACGCTCCGGCTTCCGCCTCACCCGAAGCCGGCACAGCAAACCCCTCACGCTCTACCTTCGAGGAGGAAGCCCGGGCCGCCTCCGAGCCCTCCCAACCGCGCCTCCAGCAGAACGCGCCCCTCCCGCCCAGTCACCAAGAGACGGCCGAGGCCCCCGATACGGCCGAGGGACCGCATCGCGGGCTACCCGCAGCCTCGGAAGCGCCCCACCCCCGAACTCCAACGGAACAAACCTCGCCGGAACAGGCCGCCGAAGACAGCACTCCCACAACCAGGGAGTACACCACGGGCTCGACGGAACCCGAGTCCGCGCAGGCCAACACCGTGCCCGCCAGAGAGAACATCCGCTGGCTGGAAGACCCCACCCCGCTGGAAGAAGACGATCTGACCTCGCCCCAAGCCGTCGACCCGTTGACGCAAGAAGACCCCTCACCAACCGAGCCCACGGCCCCAGACAACGCCGCCTCGACCGCACCTCACCAGGAAACCGAGCCCGCCTCACACTCCTCCACCTCCGAGGACACGCCACCCGCGGACAACAACGAGGCCAAGTCGGAGGACACCCCACCTTGGGGCTGGCACCCGCCATCGAGCACCCTCCGAAGCTCCCCCACCCCACCCGCCGACTAGCAACTCTGAAAGCGGCCAGCCCAGACGATGACCGCGGCCACCTCCAGCAGGCCGAGTGGCCGTCCGTAAGCTCCACTCCGCCCCGGCACGGCGTGCGTTGGCACAGCAGCACTGCGTCACGAACTGCGCGGGACGCGGAATCAAAGGGACGCGCGGCCCGCGCTGCCGAGCCGACGGGAGATCGCGCCTGCCGCCGTCTAGGCAGCCGGGCGTCCAAGCTTCAGAACGCCCGAACGGCGGCACAAACGTGCAGGGGCACAGCAGCACGGACGTGCGCCAATAGCTTGGCCAGGGCGAGGGTCATGACATCGAGTGCGGCCTTGGACATGGCGTAGTCGATCGCCCTGGGCATGGCCGCGCCCCGGGTCAGCATGGTGCCGACGGTGATAATCCGTCCTCCGTCGCGCAGGCGGGGCAGGGCTTGCTGGGTAGGTGCGGGACGTCCGGTGGCAGTAGCACGGATCTGCGCGGGCACCGCGGCACGGACATGCACGGGCACCCGGACACGAACCCACGCCAGAGCAGCGGCACCGACCTGGATTGGCACCGCGGCACAGCAACACGGACATGCGCAGGCACTACGGCACGAACGTGCACGGGCGGCGCGGCACGAACGTGCACAGGCGGCGCGGCACGAACGTGCACAGGCGGCGCGGCACGAACGTGCACAGGCGGCGCGGCACGAGCATGCGCCGCCGCGGCACCGCGGCACGAACATGCACGGGCACCGCAGCACAGCGGCACAGACAAGCGCGGGCACCGCGCCACGGACATGCACGGCCAACGCACCAAGAACGTGCACGGGCACCGCAGCACAGCGGCACGGACATGCGCGGGCAGCGCACCACGGATGTGCACGGGGACCGCAGCACAGCGGCACAGACAAGCGCGGACACAGCGGCACCGCGGCACGGAGCTACGCGGACACAGCGGCGGCGCTTGAATGGGTGAGGCGCACGTCTAGACGGCGGAGGTCGTGCTTTGCGGTGTCTCGGCATGGGAGGTCCAATCCTCAGGGTTCGGACAGTGCCCCGCGTCGTCTGGTAGACCCGTGCGCCGACACATGGCGCGTGGCCGGAGGGCCAGAGGCGCATGGTGGGGCGGGCGTCGGTGAGAGAAGAGCTCCCTTCTGTGGGCGCTTGGGCGAGGCGGAACGACTTCGCATTCTGACGGGCAGGGTGGTGACGGAGACCGTCTGGACGTCGGATTGGTCCGCCGGGGTGGGTTCTGTGGTGGGGGCGTTCGCACCTCGGGGTGGCTTGAGGTTCTGGACTGGGTTGTTGGTTGTGGGTGGCATTCGCGCGGGAGCGAGGGCACGGGGAGGGGTGGGGTGGGGCGCGGCCAAGTGGGGCAGGTGTCGTCCTTGGTTGGCACTTTTGGTGTCTGGACAGGGCGGAATGGTCGGATGAGGGCGGGGGCACGGGGTATCTCTTCGGGCATGGGTCAACTGTTCGCTGGTCTCGTGGACGACGCGGCGCTGTTCCCACCTGCTCGGGAGCCGTTGGAGAGAGCACTGCCCGCCTATCGGGAGGCGGCCGGGGACGCGGTGATCGGACGGTTCCTGTGTCCGGCGTCGCGGGTCGCTGAGCTGCGGACACACCTCCTGCCCGACGACCATCTCGATCTCGTGGTGATCGCGGACACCGGGATGGACGGGTTGCCGAAGGCGTTGGAGGACGTGGCCGCCGAGCCGCGCGTCCGGCTGCGCGGGATCGAGGTCGCGCTCCCTGAGGACGCCGACCAGGCGCGGGCCGCGACCGTCACGATCGCGTCGCTGCCGACGGAGGTTCCGGCGTTTCTGGAGGTCCGGCGGACGACCGGGTGGCACATGGTGATCGACGGGATCGCCGCCGCCCACGAGGCCGGAGCCACGGTCGGGGCGAAGCTCCGGACCGGCGGGGTGACGGCCGACGCCTTCCCTTCGCCCGCCGAGGTCGCGGCGTTCGTGGGTGCCTGCGTCGAGCGCCGGTTGCCGTTCAAGTGCACGGCGGGCCTCCACCATGCCGTGCGGCACACAGATCCGGAGACGGGGTTCGTCCACCACGGCTTCCTGAACGTCCTGCTGGCGGCGGCGGATGGCGGAAGTGTCGAGGACCTGGAGATGGTCAATCCGGTGGCTGTCACCGTGCGGATCCGGGCCCTGACCGACGAGCAGCGCGAGACCGCTCGCCGGATGTTCACCGGGTTCGGCTCCTGCGACATCGACACCCCTCGTTCGGACCTCGCCGCCCTCGGCCTCCTGTGAACGAAGGCCCCTGCCCGCGTCCCGCACGACCTTCTTCTTCCTCTTCTGGCCATCCGGTCCGCGTCGGATTCGGCGCGTGCTCCGGTGACGCCTGCGAATGCGGGGCCGGCTGGTGGCCGGCGTCTCTGGAGCGGACGGGGTCGGAGGCGGAGAGTAGGCCGGGTGTGGGGGTTGGTCGGGGCGGGTGGGCGGTGAAGGATGGATGGCATGACTTGGGTTGAGGTCGACCAGGACAGCGGCTTTGGCATCGAGAACCTGCCCTACGGGGTCTTCCGGCGGGACGGGGCGGACGCGCGGGTCGGGGTCGCGATCGGAGACCTGGTGCTGGACCTGGCCGGGCTCGCCGCCGACGGCTTGGTCGAAGACCGCGGGTGGTTCGGCACCGGGTCGCTCAACCCGTTCATGGCGGCGGGCCGGGCGGCCTGGACGACCAACCGGGCCAGGCTGCGGGAACTGCTCACGGACGCGTCGCAGCGAGAGGCCGTGTCGCCGCACCTGGTGCCGGTCGCGGACGTGGAGCTGCTGCGGCCGTTCGAGGTCGCCGACTACGTCGACTTCTACTCGTCCGAGCACCACGCGACCAACGTCGGACGGATCTTCCGGCCGCAGGGTGAGCCGCTGATGCCGAACTGGAAGCACCTTCCCGTCGGCTACCACGGGCGGGCGGGCACGGTGTACGCGTCCGGGACGCCGATCGTGCGGCCGTGTGGACAGCGCAAGGTCGCGCCCACCGATGCCGCCCCGTCGTACGGGCCGTGCCTGAAGCTCGACATCGAGGCGGAGGTCGGATTCGTCGCCGGAGTCCCCTCGACGCCGGGACGGCCCGTCACGCCGCGCGCGTTCCGCGATCACGTCTTCGGGTTCGTCCTGGTGAACGACTGGAGCGCGCGGGACATCCAGGCGTGGGAGGCCCAACCGCTCGGGCCGTTCCTCAGCAAGTCGTTCGCCACGTCGGTCTCGCCCTGGGTCGTGCCGGTCGAGGCGCTCGAAGCGGCGCGGGTCACGCCGCCCGCACAGGATCCGGCGCCGCTGCCCTATCTGCGAGTGGACGAGCCGTGGGGACTCGACCTGCGGCTGGAGATCCTGGTCAACGGCCAGGCCGTCTCCCGTCCGCGCTTCGACGGCATGTACTGGACGCCGCCGCAGCAGCTCGCCCATGCGACGGTGAACGGCGCGCCCCTGCGCACCGGAGACCTCTTCGCCTCCGGGACCGTCTCGGGCCCCCGCAAGGAGGAGCGCGGCTGCCTGCTTGAACTCACGTGGAACGGCGCGGAGCCGCTGGAGCTGCCGGACGGCTCGAAGCGCATGTTCCTCGAGGACGGCGACACCGTCACCATCCGGGCGACCGCGCCGGGCGCGAACGGCACCACGATCGATCTCGGCGAAGTGACGGGAACCATCAGCCCCGCCAACTGCTGAACGTCTCATGCGGTCGAGTCTGCGCCGTAGGGGTATCGCCGGGCGAAGTTACCCACAGGTTGTGGATAACTTCGGCCGGGCGTCGCGCGACTCGAGGCGGTGGGGGTGGCGGACCACGGCCCGCCAAGACCTGCGAGCCGTTGGGTTCGGGTGGGTCGGAAGCTGCCGGGGAGGTGCAAGGAAGCAGTGTCGGGGCACGAATCTCGCGCGCTGAACGCTCGCGCCCCAGTCGGATCGGCTGGTGGGCTGAACGTTCGGGGAGCATCGCACCGCCCGGGGCGCTGGACATTCGGGGCGCAGTCGCGCCATCCGGGGCGCTGAACACTTGGGGCAGCCCAGTCACGTCGGCTACGGCGCTGAACACTCGGGACCCAGTCGCGCCGCCTGGGGCGCTGAACACCCATGGCCGCCCAGTCACGTCGGCCACGGCGCTGAACGCTCGGGACCCAGTCACGTCGGCCGGGACGCTGAACGCTCGGGACCCAGTCACGTCGGCCGGGACGCTGAACGTTCGAGGCGGAGTCGCGTCGGCTGGGGCGCTGAACATTCGGGGCGAGGTCGCGGCGGCCGGAGTGGCCGTACGGGGTCGCTGGAGTTGGTGCAGCTCTGTGAGGGTCAGGCCGCGTGCTTGGGGAAGACCAAGGCGTTGGCCAGGGCGGCCAGGCCCTCGCCGCGGCCGGTCAGGCCCAGACCGTCCGTGGTGGTGGCGGAGAGGCTGACGGACGCGCCGTTCAGGGCCTCCGACAGGATCTTGGCGGCCTCGTCGCGGCGCTTGCCGATCTTGGGGCGGTTGCCGATGACCTGGACCGCGACGTTGCCGATCAGCCAGCCCGCCTCGTCCACCAGGCGGGCCGTCTCGCGCAGCAGCGTGGCGCCGGACGCGCCGGACCACCGGGGGTCGGCCGTCCCGAAGACCTTGCCGAGGTCGCCCAGCGAGCAGGCGGACAGCAGGGCGTCGCAGATGGCATGGGCGGCGACGTCGCCGTCGGAGTGGCCTTCGAGGCCGGGACCCTCGCCGGGCCATTCGAGGCCCGCCACCCAGAGGGGACGGTCGGCGTGGGAAGCGAACGGGTGGACGTCGGTTCCGACGCCCACCCGTGGAAGCTGGTGACTCACCTGATCAGCTGGCCAGCACCTCGTCGAGGAGGGCCTCCGCCTTGTCCTCGTTGGTCTTCTCGGCGAGCGCGAGCTCGCTCACCAGGATCTGGCGGGCCTTGGCGAGCATGCGCTTCTCGCCGGCCGACAGGCCCCGCTCCTTGTCCCGGCGCCACAGGTCGCGGACGACCTCGGCGACCTTGTTGACGTCGCCGGAGGCGAGCTTCTCCAGGTTGGCCTTGTAGCGGCGCGACCAGTTGGTGGGCTCTTCGGTGTAGGGTGCGCGAAGCACCTCGAACACCTTCTCCAGGCCTTCCTGGCCGACGACGTCACGGACGCCCACGTCCTCGACGTTCTCGACCGGAACCTGAACTGTCAGGTCGCCCTTGTCGACCTTCAGGACCAGGTAGGTCCTTTCCTCACCCTTGATGGTGCGAGTCTCGATGGCCTCGATCCGAGCAGCCCCATGGTGGGGGTAGACGACGGTGTCGCCGACCTGGAAAGTCATGTGACAAGTACCCCTTCCGCTAGAACCAGCGTAGCACGGAACTCGGGGTGACCGCACCGACCTTCTCGACAAATCCGCAGGTCAACCCCCTAATTGGGACCTTGACAAAGCGACTTGATAGTGCCTCCCGGGCACGTTTACCACAGTCGCGGAACGCCCGGGCCGGGTCGCGGCCGGGAGCACATCACCCCTTGTCACCGCACGTCCGGGCATGATCACGAATGGGTCTCGAAGCCGGTCGCGGGGCAATTGCCGATCCTGACGAGCAGTTCCGCCTCTCCCCCCTGTCAGGCGGCGTCCCGCGGCCCATACTGGGAGGTGAACATGCCGGGCGGTGCGGGTACAAAGCGTCAGAAAAAGAGCGAAAGGGGCGCAGCGGTCGGAGACGGTCCGGCGGACACGGGAAACGGGAGAGGTGCGGTGTGAGGCCAGACGGCGACCCCGAGCACGACGACTACGGACTCCCCCACGTCGACGTCGTCGTGCCCGACGACGCCCGCGACCTGGACCGCGACGTCATCGCCTACCACCGCGAGCGGCGCCGGCTGCGGCGCCGCGCCCGGATCGACCGCCTCGTCCGGCCGTTCGCCCGCTTCGGCGTGGCGATCCCGATCATCACCGGCGCGCTGCTGATCGCGCTGGTCAGCGGGGTGCTGATGACCTCGCTCGGCACCCGCCCCGAACCGCGCCCCACCCGCGCCGCGCTCGCCCCGCACCCGTCCGCCCCCGTCGGCCGGAAGGGCGGCTTCCTCCCGGACGGCGTGGTCACCGTGCCGCCGAGCAGCAAGACCAAGCCGCTGAGCGACCTGCGGCCCGGCGTGGTCGCGGTCGTCCCGCCCAAGTGCTCGTGCGCGGCCCTGGTCGCCGACCTCGCCAAGCGCACCAGGGAGCTCAACGCCGGCCTGTGGCTCGTCGCCGACCGGCGCGGCTCCACGGCGTCCCCCACGGAGACGATCAAGTCCCTGCGCGCGCTCGCCGGCAGCGCCCACGACGGCGATCCCATCGTCCTGGACGACGCGAAGGGCGTCCTGGCCGGCCACTACGCCACCAGCCCGGACGGACGTCCCGCCACGGGCCTCACCGCCGTGTTCGTCGGCAACGACGGGGTGGTCTCCGAGATCCGCACGTCCCCGCAGCCGGGACCGGAGCTGAGCACCCTCATCGCCGCCACCACCGGCCAGGGCACCTGACCCCTCGAACCAGGCCCCGCCGATCTGGCCAGGCCCCGCCTCCCGGCGCACATGGCGGGCCCCCAGGCTCCGCCGGCCGGCGCACATGACGGGTCTCCAGGCCCCGCCCCCGCGCACATGACGGGCACCAGGTCGCGCCGCCCCGGGACGGCCAGGACAGCGGGCGGCGGGCTACTGCGATTTGCCTCACGCCTTGGCGGGCGGGGCCTTCCGGGCGCCGGCGGTCGCGTCCGCCGCTAGTACCGGCGGCGGGCATGATGGGACGGCTCGGACGATCGGCGGACGATCTCTGACATCGGACGGGAACGGGACCCCCGGCTCCGTATCACCCCCGCCGTCTCGCTAGGCTGCCCTTCGGCGTTCGCACACGCCGAACCCCCGACCGCCTGCAACCCCCTTTTTTCCGAGGAGATCGTCGCCGTGATCCGAAACAGCCGTCGAGTGGTCGCGCTCGCCTTCGCGGGCGCCGTCGCCATGGCGCCGGTGCTCGCCGGCTGCGGTGCCGGCGAGGAGCCTCAGACCGCGGCGCCGACGCAGCTGACCGAGGGCGTCAACGCCTCGGTGCCCAAGACCGACCCGGCCAGGGCGCAGGTCGACATCCGCAACATGTTCCTGCTCGGCCCCGAGCCGGAGAAGGCGCTGGCCGCCGGTTCGTCGGTGCCGCTGTACGCGACGCTGATCAACCAGGTCCCGGGCCGCGCGGACCGGCTCGTCTCGGTCAGCGCGCCGGAGTTCGGCCAGGCCAAGATCGCCGCCGACGGCGTGGCGCTGCCCGCGGCCAAGGAGCGCGGCATGGGCTCCGCGGTGTCGCTGCTCGGGACGGCCCAGGCGCCGCAGGCCACCCCGTCGGGCAAGCCGGCCGGCGCGAAGCCGGGCAAGCCCGGCGCCAAGCCGTCCACGGCCACCCCGACCACGCCGACGACCGGCACCCCGAGCACCCCGGCCTCCGGTTCGCCGAGCGCCCCGGCCTCCGGCGCTCCGAGCGCTCCCGCGTCGGGCACGCCGAGCAGCCCGGCCGGCGAGTCGCCGACCACGCCGCCGACCGGCGAGACCGCTCCGGCGACCGGCGCCAAGGGCCCGCTGGTGATCCTGCCCCAGTCGAACAAGCAGCTGGTGGGCGGCGAGACCATCCAGGTCACGCTGCAGTTCGAGAAGGCGGGCTCCATCACGCTCGCCGTCCCGGTGATCCCGCGGCAGAACGAGTTCAGCACCTACGTCCCGGTTTCGCAGGGCGTCCCGTTCACCCCGGTTCCGACCGCGCCGACCGGCAGCGGCGGGCCGAGCGGTGTGCCGAGCACCCCGGCGACCCCGGACACCGAGCCGACGGGTTCGGCCCACCCCACCAAGTCCGGTGAGCCGCACACCACCGAGACCCCGGCCGCCTGACCCGAGCGCCAACGAGAACGGCCCGTGTCGCGTCCTGAGGACGCGACACGGGCCGTTTCGCATTCCCGCCCAACCAAGGAGAGCCTTGGCCGGGCACGTGCCGAAGCCTGGCTGCAAGGGCGTCCCCCGACCTGACGGACTGCGCCGCCTCCAAGGGCTGCGAGCTGCCCGCGCGCCCCGGACGGCGTGAGCCGGAACGCCAGAGGCCGCCGACGCTGGTGTCGGCGGCCTCTGGCGTTCCTCCAAGCCCTTCCGGCACAACTCATGCCGCACAGCGGCGCTCCGGCTGGCCGTTGCAGGTAAAGCCGCGTGGCCCGGATGTGCCCTCACCGGTCGCACGGCCTTGGCTAGGGCTCCAACTTGCTTCTACGGCAACGGGCTGGGGATTGGCGGTCCAGCGGACCCTACGACGCGACGGGGCACACCGAGCATGTGCCCTGCATGTGCCCTCACAGCCGAGGCCGAGAGAGAACATGCAGGTCACAGCGGGTCTGCTAGGGCTCGAACTTGTAGCCCAGGCCGCGGACGGTGACGATGTGGCGCGGCGTGGACGGGGTGTCCTCGATCTTGGCGCGGAGGCGCTTGATGTGGACGTCGAGGGTCTTGGTGTCGCCGACGTAGTCGGCGCCCCAGACGCGGTCGATGAGCTGCATGCGGGTCAGGACGCGGCCCGCGTTGCGGAGCAGGACCTCCAGGAGCTCGAACTCCTTGAGCGGGAGCTGGACCGAGCCGCTGTTGACGCTCACGACGTGCCGCTCGACGTCCATGCGGACCGGGCCCGCCTCGAGGACGGCGGGGGCGAGCTCCTCACCGGCGTCGCCCTGGCGGCGCAGGACGGCACGCATCCGGGCGATCAGCTCGCGGGTGGAGAACGGCTTGGTGACGTAGTCGTCCGCGCCGAGTTCGAGGCCGACGACCTTGTCGACCTCGCTGTCCTTGGCCGTGAGCATGATGACCGGGACGTTCGACTTGGCGCGCAGCTCCCGGCACACCTCCGTGCCGGGCAGCCCCGGCAGCATCAGGTCGAGCAGGACGAGGTCGGCGCCGTTGCGCTCGAAGATGTCCAGCGCGTCCGGGCCGGTGGCCGCGACGGCGACCTCGAAGCCCTCCTTGCGCAGCGTGTACGACAGGGCGTCGCTGAAGGACTCCTCGTCTTCCACGACGAGCACACGGGTCACTGTTCTGCCTCCCGGGCGGTTCTGGGCCCGAGCGCGGATCTCATCGCGTCCGGTCCTCGGGGGTCGGGTGGGAAGTGCGGCCGTGGGCGGCCGACAGAGCGCTCGCGTCCGGACGTGGCGCGTCCGGTCCGCCGCTCGCGTCGCCGGGGTCGCCCGGGACGTCACTGGGGGTCTCGACGCCGGAGGTGACCGGCGGGTAGGAGGGGTTCAGCAGGGGCAGCCGGAGCGTGAAGGTGGAGCCGGAGCCCTCCTTGCTCCAGACCGTGACCTCGCCGCCGTGCTTGCTGGTGACGTGCTTGACGATCGCCAGGCCGAGGCCGGTGCCGCCGGTCTGCCGGGAGCGCGCGGGGTCGACCCGGTAGAAGCGCTCGAAGATCCGCTCCAGGTCGCCGTCGGGGATGCCGATGCCCTGGTCGGTGACGGTGATCTCGACGTGCTGGTCGTCGGTCTGCCGGGTCGCGACCACGACGCGGGTCTTCTCCGGGCTGTAGGCGACGGCGTTGTCGATCAGGTTGCGCAGCGCGGTGACCAGGAGCTCCTCGTCGCCGCGGACGCGGAAGCCGTGCCGGCCGCCCGCGATCAGCTCGATCTCCTTGGAGGCGGCGCGGATCTGCGAGCGGTCCAGCGACTCCTCGATCACCGTGTCCAGCTCGACCGGGTGCAGGTCGTCCAGCGGCTCCTCGCCCTGGATGCGGGAGAGGGTCATCAGGTCCTGGACGAGGTTGGTGAGCCGGACCGACTCGTGCTGCATCCGCCCGGCGAACCGGCGGACGGCCTCGGGGTCGTCGGCGGCGGCGTCCACGGTCTCGGCGAGCAGCGACAGCGCGCCGACCGGGGTCTTCAGCTCGTGGCTGACGTTGGCGACGAAGTCGCGGCGGATGGCCTCCACGCGGCGCATCTCGGTGAGGTCCTCGGCGAGGACGAGCACCAGGCCGTGGGAGCCGAGCGGCGCGACCCGGACGGCGAACCAGCGGCCCTCGGCGCGCGAGCGGGACCGGGACGGACCGACCTGGATCTCGGTCTCCCGGATCTCCCCGTCGCGGCGGACCAGCCGGGCCATCGCCAGCAGCTCGTCCACGACCAGCCGGTCGTCGCTGACCAGGCCGAACGCGCGGGCGGCCGAGCTGGCGCGCAGCACCCTGTCCTCGGCGTCCACGACGACGGCCGACGATCTCAGGACGCTCAGCACCGACGCTATCCCCGGCGGCAGCCCACCCTGGGGCTGCGCCGGAGGCACGGTCCGCTGGGCACGCTCGCTCACCCGTACCGCCAATCCCGTCGCGAGTCCGATCGCGAGCCCGGCGAGCCCGGTCAGACCTGCGACAACCTCGACCTCCACATCTTGGATCGTAGGTGGCCGACAGGGCCGCCCCACACCACGGGGGCGCCGGGGAGGGAGCCGTTAGCCCAATGTTCACCTCCCTATCCACATCGGTTCACGGTGGTCGGGCAGGGTGTGGCGTGGGCGAGTACGTCCCGTCCCCCCGGTCCGCCGACGACACCGCCACGGCGGTCCCGCCACGCGGGCACCGCCAGAAGTACCGCCGGAGCGGAGCCGCCCGGGCGGTGCCGCCACGCACGACCGGCCGGTCCCCACGGTCCGGCCCTCCCCGAAACCCGAGGATCTTCAATTGCGCGACGTCTACCACGAGGAACTCGACTCCCTCTCCGCCAAGCTGGTCGAGATGACGCGGCTGGTCAGGTCGGCGATGTCCCGCGCGGTGACCGCGCTGCTGGACGCCGACCTGCGGCTGGCCGAGGAGGTCATCACCGCCGACGAGCTGGTCAACAAGATCGACGCCGAGATCGAGGAGACGGTGTTCGACCTGATGGCCCGGCAGCAGCCGGTCGCCGGCGACCTCCGAACGCTGGTCACCACGCTGCGGATGAGCAGCGACCTGGAGCGCATGGGCGACCTCGCCGTGCACATCGCCAAGACCGCCCGCCGACGGCACCCCGAGTCGGCCGTCCCGCCGGAGCTGCAGTCGACCGTCCTGGAGATGGGGCAGATCGCCGAGCGGCTGATCGCCAAGGCGGGCTCGGTGATCGCGTCGCGGGACGTCGAGATGGGTCTGGAGCTGGACGCCGACGACGACGCGATGGACCGGCTGCACCGCCGCCTGTTCGACATCCTGCTGTCCCCGAAGTGGAAGCACGGCGTCGAGCCGGCCGTGGACATCACCCTGGCCGGGCGGTACTTCGAGCGGTTCGCCGACCACGCCGTCCACGTCGCGGAGAACGTCGTGTACCTGGTCACGGGCCAGCGTCCGCAGGAGATCATCGACGCGAGCTGAGCATAGAGAAGCCCGCCGCGTCCCTTCCGGAAGGGACGCGGCGGGCTTCGCCGTTTCTCGCGCTCGGGCGCTACGCCACGCTTCGCCGGCGGACGCCTGTGCCGGGCGCGGGCGCTACTTCTTCTTCTTGGTCGCGCCCTGGTTCTTGACGGCCTCGATGGCGGCCTTGGCGGCGGCCGGGTCGAGGTACTCGCCGCCGCGCTTGAGCGGGGCGAAGTCGTCGTCCAGTTCGTAGACCAGCGGGATGCCGGTGGGGATGTTGAGGCCGACGATGTCCTCGTCGGAGACGCCGTCCAGGTGCTTGACCAGGGCGCGCAGCGAGTTGCCGTGCGCGGTGACCATGACCGTGCCGCCGTTGGCCAGGTCCGGGACGATCGAGTCGTACCAGTAGGGCAGCAGGCGGTCCACGACGTCCGCGAGGCACTCGGTGCGCGGGATCAGCTCGGACGGCAGGGACGCGTAGCGCAGGTCGTTGACCTGGGACAGCGGGTCGTCGTCCTTGATGGGCGGCGGCGGGGTGTCGTAGGAGCGGCGCCAGATCATGAACTGGTCCTCGCCGTACTCCTCGCGCGTCTGGGCCTTGTTCTTGCCCTGCAGCGCGCCGTAGTGCCGCTCGTTCAGCCGCCAGGACCGGCGGACCGGGATCCACAGCAGGTCCGCGACGTCCAGCGCGATGTTGGCCGTGCGGATGGCCCGCTTCAGCAGCGAGGTGTGCACCACGTCGGGGGTGATGTCGGCGTCGAGCAGCAGGTCGCCGCCGCGCGTCGCCTCACTCTCGCCCTTCGCGGAGAGGTCCACGTCCACCCAGCCGGTGAACAGGTTCTCCGCGTTCCACACACTCTCGCCGTGCCGCAGCAAAACCAGGGTCGCCATGGCACCAGAGCCTAGCGGGCGTGTCCGCGCGGTCCTGCACGAGGCCGGAGCCCGCCGACGTGACTCCGGGCACCGGAGGCGGGCAGGTCAGCAGGGGCGTCGCCGCGGTTCCATACGGAACCGGGTGGACGTCGGTCAGCGGTTGTCCGGATCGGCGAAGGAGGCGAAGGCCCGCAGGTTGGCCAGCGACTCACCGCGCTTGACCCGCCAGTCCCATTCCTTCTGGATCGATGTCTTGAACCCGCGCTCCAGTGCCTTGTCGAAGTTCTCGTCGGAGTAGGTGAGGACGCAGCCCAGAAGCCGGTCGATCTCGTCCGGGGTGACCGACTGCAGGGCGACGCGGCCCACGATGTAGACGTCGCCGACCTCGTCCAAGGCGAACGACATGCCGTACATGCGGCCGTTGCGCTCCAGCAGGAAGCGGTAGAACTCGGCGTGGTTCTCGTCCGGCTGGCGGCAGAAGAACGCCTCGACGTGCAGGCTGTGGTCGCCGACGATCAGCCAGGTCATCGTGGCGAGCTTGTGCTGCCCGGGGAGCTTGACGAAGAACGCGCCGTCGCGCGGGACGCTGTACTCCAGCTCGGCGGACCGCAGCGTCTCCTCGATCACCTTGACCGGATCGTCCGCGGCGCTCCGGACGGGGCCGTCCGGGTCCGCGGGGGTCGCCGGGACGTCGTCTCGTTCGCCGTGGCTCACCGGGCCATCTCCTTCACCATCGCCTCACGGGTCGTCGCACCGGTATACACCTCGAGCAGGCGGTCCACGGTCGCGTCCCAGCCGAACGACTGCGCGTGCCGGACGGCGCCGCGGGCGAGCCGCAGGTGGGTGCCGGGTTCGGCGTACAGGCGGCGCAGCACCGACGCGTAGTCGGCGGGGTCGTGCCCCTGGACGAGGACGCCGGACTCACCGTCCCGGACGGCGGTCAGCAGCCCGCCGACCGCGGCGGCGACGACGGGCGTCCCGCACGCCTGGGACTCGACGGCGACGAGCCCGAACGACTCGTTGTGGGACGGCACGACGGTCACGTCCGCGGCCCGGTACCAGTCGGCGAGCTCGCGCTGGGGACACGGAGGTTCGAACCGGACGACGTCGGCGATGCCGAGCTCGGCGGCGAGCCGCTGCAGCTCCTCGGGACGGCAGCGGCCCGCGCCGGACGGTCCGCCGACGACCGCGACGACCAGCTTGGAACGCAGGGCCGGGTCGTGCCGCAGCATGATGGCGACGGCGCGGAGCAGCACGTCAGGGGCCTTGAGCGGCTGGATGCGGCCGACGAACAGCAGGACGAAGGCGTCGCGGGGCAGGCCGAGGCGGCGGCGTGCGGGGCCGGTCCGGTGCGGGAGCAGGCCGGTGCCGCGCGCGATGACCGGCGACTCGGGCCGGAACGTGGAGAGGTCGACGCCGGGGCTGACGGTGGCGACGCGGGACGGGTCGGCGGCGTAGAGCCCGGTCAGCTCGCGGGTCTCCTTGGCGGTGTTCGCGACGAGGTGGTCGGCGGTGTCGACGATCTGCTGCTCGCCGTTGACGCGGAGGGCGGGCTCGGGGGTGTCCCCGGCGGCGAGCGCGGCGTTCTTGACCTTGGCCATGGTGTGCATGGAGTGCACGAGCGGGACGCCCCAGCGCTGCTTGGCGGCCCATCCGGCCTGGCCGGAAAGCCAGTAATGGGTGTGGATCAGGTCGTAGTGGCCCGGCTCATAGGACGCCTCGGTGCGCAGCACTCCGGAGGTGAATGCGCACAGGTGCCGGGGCAGCTCGCCCTTGTCCAGCTCCTCGAACGGCCCGGCGACGACGTTCCGGACCAGGACGCCGGGGGCCAGCTCGGTCACCGGCGGCAGCGCGCGGGACGTCGCGCGGGTGAAGATGTCCACCTCGACACCCCGCTCGGCCAGCCGCTTCGCGGTCTCGACGACGTAGACGTTCATGCCGCCCGCGTCCCCCGTGCCGGGTTGGTCCAGGGGCGAAGTATGCAAACTGATCGTCGCAACTCGGTTGATACGACCCGACAACGGACACCACCTCCGGTAGTGCAACCTATCGACCGGTCCGACTGTTCCCCGCAGGGAGGCGGCGACCCTGTGACCTCCGTCCCCGGGGCCGTCTGGGAAGCTGTGCGGCATGCGTAAGACGGCGGTAGTGACCGGAGCAAGCAGCGGAATCGGGGCGGCCACGGCGCGGCGGCTGGCCGCCGAGGGGTTCGACGTCGTGGCGGCGGCGCGCCGCCGGGACCGCCTCGACGCCCTCGTCAAGGAGATCACCGAGCAGGTGCCGGGCGCGGGCCGGGTCGCCCCGGTGACCCTGGACGTGACGTCGCAGGAGTCGGTGGACGCGATGGCGGCGGCGCTCGACTCCTGCCACGTCCTGGTGAACAACGCGGGCGGCGCGATCGGCCTGGAGTCGGTGGCCGACGCCGACCCGGCCGACTGGCAGGCGATGTACGACACCAACGTCCTCGGACTGCTCCGGGTGACCAAGGCGCTGCTGCCGAAGATGATCGAGTCCGGCGCCGGACACGTGGTGAACATCACCTCGCTCGCCGCGCACGTCGCCTACGAGGGCGGGGGCGGCTACAACGCCGCCAAGCACGCCGCCTACGCGGTGAACGAGGTCATGCGGCTGGAGCTGGTGGACCGGCCCGTCCGGATCACCGAGATCGCGCCGGGCCTGGTGAGGACCGAGGAGTTCAGCCTCGTCCGGTTCCGCGGTGACAGCGAGCGCGCCGGGAAGCCGTACGAGGGCGTCCCGGAGCCCCTGGTCGCGGCCGACGTCGCCGACTGCGTCGCCTGGGCCGTCACCCGTCCCGCGCACGTCAACATCGACCGCATCGACGTCCAGCCCCGCGTCCAGGCCGCCCCGCACAAACTCCACCGCGAGAGCTGAGCGAGAGCGACTTCTGAGGCGGGCCGTCGGTCAGCGGGGTGGGGCGACGGCCGCCCAGGGGAGGGTGAGCTCACCCAGCCGCCAGCGGCCCCTTCCGCCGTAGGGAGGGGTGGCGCAGACCGGATGGCTCGCCGCCAGGTGCTCGACGGCGGCGATCCAGCGGGCGCGGGCGCCGAACACCGACTGCGGCGCGGCGACCGCCCACGCCCGGTCGAGATCGGCGAGCAGGGCGTGCACGGCCTCGCCCTCGACGTTGCGGTGGATCAGCGTCTTCGGCAGCCGGGGCGCGAGGTCGGACGGACGGTCCAGCGACGGCAGGTGGGCGGCGAAGGTGATCGTCCGAGGGCCGGTGCGGTCGAGCGTCACCCAGACGGCGCGGCGCCCGACCTCGTCGCAGGTGCCCTCGACCAGCACTCCGGCCGGGTCGAGCCGCGCGGTCAGGTCCTCCCATGCCCGCCAGGCGGCGTCCTCGTCGTACTGGCGGAGCACGTTGAACGCGCGCACGAGCGTCGGGGGACGATCCACGGGCAGCTCGAACCCGCCGCGCCGGAACGACAGCCCGGGATAGCGTGCCTGGACGGCCTGACCTGCGGCAACGCGGTCAGGCTCGATCTCGATGCCGACGACCTCGACGGCGGGGGCGACCGCGCGCAGCCGCGCGTGGAACTCGATCGTGGTGATCGGGGACGCCCCGTATCCGAGGTCCACGGCCAGCGGCCGGGGGACGGCGCGCAGCAGGCGTCCCTGGGTGGCGGCCGTCCACCGGTCCGCTCGGCGGAGCCGGTTGGGGTTGGTCGTGCCCCGGGTCACCTCCCCCTGGGGTCTCGTCGCGCGCGCCACGACGTCGATTGTCGCCCGCCCGATGACCGAACCGGATTCGGTTGTCGTAAGTGTTCGGTTACGGTGATCTCCCGCCCGTCCGCGCCCGAGGGAGACCACATGCCCGCGCCCGATCCCGCGCACGAGCCCACCCCGAACACCGGAGCAGGGACCGCCTCCGAGCCGCCCGGGCCGGGGACGGGTAGTCAGGTCGGTGTGCGGATGCCGGTGGAGGACGACCAACTCGACCTGGCCTCCCTGCTCGAGGCGATCGCGGCGGCCGTGCCCGAGCGGGAGTGCCTCGTCTGGCACGGCGAGGACGGTCGGCGCTCGCGGACATGGCGAGAGATGGTCGAGCGGAGCCGCCGGCTCGCGCGCGTCCTGCGCGCGGACGGCCTCGGACGGCACGGCCGGGCGACCGCGCCTTGGGAGTCGCCGCATGACCACCTCGCCCTCTACCTGCACAACGGCCCCGAGTACCTGGAGGGCCTGGTCGGCGCGCACATGGCACGCGTCGCGCCGTTCAACGTCAACTACCGCTACACCGGCGACGAGCTGGCACGGCTCTTCGAGGACGCCCGTCCGCGCGCGGTGATCTACCACGCCCGGTACGCCCCTCAGATCATTGAAGCCCTGGAGCGGACCGGTCTCCAACCGCTGCTCCTCCCTGTGGACGACGGGACCGGAACCCCGCAGCCGCCGAACGCGCGCGCGTACGAGGCGGCCCTGGCGGCGTCGTCGGGAGACCCGCTGGAGGTCGTCCCCTCCCCTGACGACCTGCACATCCTCTACACGGGTGGGACGACCGGCCTCCCCAAAGGCGTGCTGTGGCGGATCGGCGACCTCATGACAGGTCCGCTGGGACTGCGCCACCGCGACCACACCGCCATCACCGATCTGGACGAGGCGGTCGCGCGGGCCGTCCGGTCGAGTGCGCGGGTGCTGGTCGCGCCGCCGCTGATGCACGGGGCCGGGACGTGGTCGGCGCTCGGCGGCTGGTGCGCGGGCGGATGCGTCGTCTTCCCCACCCGCGTGGACGGCCTGGACGCGGCCGACCTGCTCACCGTCGCGGAGCGCGAGCAGATCACCCGGATCCCTCTCGTCGGCGACGCCTTCGCACGCCCGATCCTGGCGGAACTGGAACGCCGCGGGGGGACGAGGCTCACGGGGCTGCGGTCGTTGCTGAACTCGGCCGCCGCCATCAGCCCCGAGGTGAAGGGGCGCCTGCTGGAGCTGCTTCCCGGGGTCCGGATCGTGGACGTGCTCGGGTCGTCCGAGACCGGTTTCCAGGTGACGCGGCAGGGCGCCGAGGACCGGCCGTTCACGGCGGCGCCGGGCGCGGTCGTGCTGAGCGCCGACCGGTCCCGCGTGCTCGCGCCCGGCGAGGACGAGCTCGGCTGGCTCGCCAAGGGCGGCACGATCCCGCTCGGCTACCTCAACGATCCCGACAGGACCGCCGCCACGTTCGTCACCGTGGACGGCACGCGGTTGTCCGTCGCCGGGGACCGCGCCCGGATCCTCCCCGACGGCACCGTCCACGTGCACGGACGCGAGGCCACCACGATCAACACCGGCGGCGAGAAGGTGTTCGCCGAGGAGGTCGAGGCCGTGCTGCGCGCCCTGCCCGGAGTGGCGGACGCGCTGGTCGTCGGGCGTCCGAGCGAGCGCTGGGGCAGCGAGGTCGTCGCGGTCGTGCGGCCGGCCGCGCCCGGGGGCGGCCCGTCCGACGCCGAGCTGCGGGCGGGCTGCGCCGGCCGCCTGGCCCGCTACAAGATCCCCAAGGCGTTCGTCCGGACGGACGCGTCGCTCCGCCTGCCCAACGGCAAGGCCGACTACACCGCCGCCCGAATCCTGTTCGGTCAGGTCTTCCCTCCGGGGCGTGCGGCGGGTGATGCTGGCGGGATGCCGGACCTCAACGCGCTGCTCGCCGACATGGCCGCCGAGGCCGCGTCCCTCGACGCGCTCATCGCACCGCTCGACGCCGCCGGGTGGGCCACCCCCACACCCGCCGAGGGCTGGACGATCGCCCACCAGATCGCCCACCTGACCTGGACCGAGGAGCACGCCCTGCGTGCCGCCACCGACCCCGAGGCGTTCCAGGCGAACCTGCCCCGGATGGAGGACGTGGACCGCGCCGCCGAAGAGGGCGCGCGGCTCGCCCCCGACGAACTGCGCGACCGCTGGCGCAAGGGCATGGCGGAACTGGGCACGGCGCTCGCCGCGCTCCCGCCCGGGACGCGGCTGCCGTGGTTCGGTCCGCCGATGGCGGCCGGGTCCATGGCGACAGCGCGGATCATGGAGACCTGGGCGCACGGCGAGGACGTCGCGGAGGCGCTCGGCGTGAAGCGGGCCCCCACCCACCGGCTGCGGCACGTCGCGCACATCGCCGTCCGGGCCCGCGACTTCGCCTTCCACAACCGGGGCCTGACCCCGCCCGCCGAGGAGTTCCGCGTCGAGATCACCCCGCCGGACGGCGGCGAGCCGTGGACGTGGGGACCGGAGGACGCGGCCCAGCGCGTGTCCGCACCCGCGCTCGACTTCTGCCTGCTGGCGACCCGCCGCCGCAACCGCTCCGACGTCTCGGTCACCGCGCGCGGCGCGGACGCCGAACGCTGGCTGGAGATCGTCCAGACGTTCGCCGGCCCGCCCGGCGCGGACCGTCCGCCACGCGCCTGACCTCGGGCGCAACCGGGGCGCGCGGGCAGGTGATCTTCGGCACCTTGTGTTGCTTTTGGCTGGTCAGGGGATAGGACTGAAGCATGACCATCCTGATCGCTTTCGACGGTTCCGAGGACGCGCGGACCGCCGTCGAGTTCGCCGCCCGCACGCTCCGTCCCGCGCCCGTCGTCGTGCTGACCGTCTGGGAGCCCCTGCTCAGCCAGATCAACTGGGCCCCGCTCGCCGCCGCCGGGGCGCTCGCCGTGGACACCGAGACCGACGAGTGGCCCGAGGAGGAGCAGGCGCGGCGGCTCGCCCTGGCCGGTGCGGAGATCGCGCGGAAGGCCGGGTTCGAGCAGGTCGAGGCCCGCTCGGCGCGCACCACGGGCCCCATCTGGGCGGGCATCGTGGACGTCGCGGACGAGCTCGACGCCGACGTGATCGTGACCGGTTCGCGCGGCCTCGGCGGAGCCCGGTCGGTGATCCTCGGCAGTGTCTCCACCCGCGTGCTGCACAAGACGCACCGCGCCGCCCTGGTCGTCCCGCCGCCGAAGAAGGACTGACCCGCCGGCGGGCGGGCCGCGAGGCGGACTCTGGCCGACAGGGTGTGGGAAATGTGCGGGTTCGCCGGGCTGGAAGTTGATCTGTCGCCGTTCGCCCGTCTATCCGGCTGGCGGCGAGACTCACGTAGAAGGCATTGGTTCCTGGCATTCCGGGCCGTATGGACGGCGACTATGACCCGGAGGTGCCATGAGCCTGCCCGACGGGACAGCAGCGCCTGTCCGACACGCCCGAGAGCACTATCCGCCCAGTGATTTCAGAGCCTTCTCGAAGGCGGTGTAGGCGTCCTCGGTGAACAGAACGAACCGGACGTCCTCCACCTTCGTCGGAGTGGCCGCGACGGTGTTCACGGCGACGCGCGCGGCGTCCTCCACGGGCCAGCCGTAGATCCCCGCGGACACGGCGGGGAAGGCGATCGAGGCGACCTCCAGCTCGTCCGCGACGCGCAGCGACTCGCGGAAGCAGGACGCCAGCAGGGCCGAGCGGTCCTCGGAGGCGGAGTAGACGGGACCCACGGTGTGGATGACCCAGCGGGCGGGCAGGCGGCCGGCCGGCGTGGCGACCGCCTGGCCGGTGGGCAGCCCGCCGGCGTAGTGCGAGGCCCGCAGCCTGCGGCACGCCTCCAGGATCTCCGGTCCGCCGCGGCGGTGGATCGCGCCGTCCAGGCCGCCCCCGCCGAGCAGCGAGGAGTTGGCCGCGTTCACGACCGCGTCCACGTGCTCCTCGGTGATGTCGCCGCGCACCAGAGTGATCTTCATCGCTTCCCCTTCGCCCCTGACGGCGTTCCGGCGCCCGGGCGACCGCCGTGCCGGCCGGGCGGGCCGTCCTCTGATCCCGTCGGGAACCCTGCTCAGGGGGTCGGAGCGTTAAACCGGTGCCGGAACGTGAAATCCGCGCCGGGAGGGGCCGAACGGCGAGCGCGGGACGGCCCGATCGGGTTTCATGGAATACCCGAAAGTACCGATTAAACGGCGGCGGATCATGCGCGCGAGCGCTGTGCCGTGGTGGCGGCCGGGTCACGAACGAGCGAACCGCCGGAGAAAACGTCGTCACAGGCGGCACTATCCTGCCGCTACAGCGACCACAATGGTGTGAAAGTCGTGGAGGTGCCCCCCTTGAAGATTCTCGTCGCGGGCGCGACCGGCGTGGTCGGGCGGCGGCTGGTCCCGCTGCTGGTCCAGTCCGGTCACGAGGTCGTCGGAACGACCCGCAGCCCGGAGCGCGCGCAGTCCGTCGCCGACCAGCAGGCGACGCCGGCCGTCGTGGACGTGCTGGACGCCGAAGCCCTGAACCGGACGCTCGCCGAGCACTCCCCGGACGTGGTGATCCACCAGCTCACCGACCTGTCCGCGGAGGACTTCGAGGCCAACTCCCGGCTCCGGATCGCGGGCACGCGCAACCTGGTGGACGCGGCGCGCGCCGCGGGCGTGGAGCGGATGATCGCCCAGTCGATCGCGTGGATCTACCAGCCCGGCGCCGAACCGGCCACCGAGGACGACGAGCTCGACTCGACGCTCCCGCCGCACCAGGCCGTCGCGGCGCTGGAGGAGATGGTCGGCGAGATGCCGCACGGCGTCGTGCTGCGCTACGGCGCGTTCTACGGCCCCGGCACCTGGTACGCGCCGGGCGGCGCGATCGCCGAGCGCGTCCACGCGGGCGCCCTCTCGCTCACCCCGGCCTGGACCTGCTTCGTCCACGTGGACGACGCCGCCTCGGCGGCGGTCGCCGCGCTGGACTGGCCTGCGGGCCCGGTGAACGTCGTGGACGACGAGCCCGCCAGGGCCGCCGAGTGGCTGCCGGTCTACAGCGCGGCGCTCGGCGCTCCGCCGCCGCCGACCGCGCGGCACGCCGCCGCGCTGGGCCGCCCGGTGTCGAACGCGCGGGCGCGCGAGCTGGGCTGGAAGCCGCGCCTGGAGTCCTGGCGCGACGGTTTCGCCGAGCTGGACTGACCCGTCCGACTCGCCGAGCTGGACTGAACCGTCCGGCTCGTCCGGCTCGCGGGGTGAGGCGGCAGGCCCGTCGACCCCGCGGGCGTCCGTGTCGTCCCGTCCGTTCGCCTCCCTGGGATTCCCCGGGAGCGGACGGGATGGATCATTGAAACTTCAAGTATGATGTCCGTTATGGTCGACATGACGGACGTCCGGTGGCTCGACGAGGCGGAGCAGCGGACCTGGCGCGCCTTCGTCGCGTTCTCCCGGCTGCTGTCGGAGTCGATGGAACGCCAGCTGCACCGGGACGAGGGCCTCCCCTTCAGCTACTACCTGATCCTGGCGATGCTCTCGGAGGCGCCGGGGCGTTCGCTCACCATGACCGAGCTGGCCACGGTGGTCCGCGCGTCCCCGAGCCGGCTCTCGCACGCCGTCAACAAGCTCCAGGCCAACGGCTGGGTGGTCCGCGCCCGGCACCCCGAGGACCGGCGGGCGATCATCGCCTCGCTGACGGACGAGGGCATGGCGGTCGTCGAGAAGGCCGCGCCCGGCCACGTCGGCGAGGTCCGCCGCCTGGTGTTCGACCGGCTCACGCCGGAGCAGCGCGCATCCTTCGAGGACATCCTCACGACCCTGCTCGCCGGACTCGACCCGGACGCCCCGGTCTGCCCCGACGCGCCCGTCTGCCCCACCGACGCCGAGCCGCCCGTGCCCGCCGCCGGGACCCGCCTCGGCGACGACGCCGACCTCTGCGACGACACCGCGTCCCTCTGCCCCACGAGCGGCGACGGCGCGGACTGCTAGGCCCGCTGGAACGAGCGGCCGAACTGTCGGTGCCGTCCTCCATGATGACGGGATGGACGAGAAGGAGACCGAGCGCCGCAAGGCCCGGCTCACCGAGATCTGCACCGGCCTGCCGGAGGCCACGTCGGAGCCGTCCGGCCACGGCCCCCACATCGTCTACCGGGCGCGGAAGAAGACGTTCGCCTGGTACATCGACAACCACCACGGCGACGACCGCGTGGCCCTGTGGGTGAAGGTCACGCTGGACGAGCAGGAGGCGCTGGTCGGGTCCGATCCCGAGCGCTTCTACCGCGCGCCCTACATGGGGCAGCACGGATGGGTCGCCGTCCGGCTCGACCTCCCCGACGTCGACTGGGAGGAGATCACCGAGCTGGTCACCGAGAGCTACCGCCTGCTGGCTCCGAAACGCCTGGTCGCACAACTCCCGGCCTGACCGGCGCACCGCCCGCGGCAGGGGCGGCGCGTCTCCCGGCCTGACCGGAAGCACCGCCCCCGGCTGGGGCGGCGCGTCCGGTCACGAGGTGAACAGGACGGCGCGGTCGGTGGTCTTCGGGTAGGCGTCGGCCAGCAGCCGCAGACCTTCGGCCGTCAGCTCCTCGCGCGCCGCGTCCGGGAAGGGCTCGAACTCCTCGATCCGCAGCGTCGCCGAGCCACGCTTGACCTCGGCCTTCCACATGCCCTGGACGAAGCCGTCCACGAGCACGGCGGCGCGGATGATCCCGTTCACGGTGAACAGCCGCCTGCGGTGCTCGTCGGTGACGATCCGGGCCCGGTCCGCGTGCGACAGCGTGAGGTTGTCGAACTCCGGGACGAACCGGACGGGCGCGGGCGTGCCCGCGTCCGGACGCGGCGCGTCGGGCAGGTCGTACAGCACCCGTCCGTTCTCGTCCTCGAAGGTGAGCAGGCGCGGCGCGAGCCGCGCGAAGACCTCGCCGAGCCCGGTGAGTCCCGACCAGTGCTGCGCGTCGGCGACGCTCGCAGGACCGAAGGCGGTGAGGTAGCGCAGCACGAGCGCGTCGGGGTCGGGCTCGGCCGCCGGCGCGCCGAGCCACGCGTCCAGCACGGTGTGCCGGGCCAGGCCGGACGAGCCCCAGACCCCGCGCGGAGGGACCTGGACGAGCGGCAGCATGCAGCGCGCCGCCCAGTTGAGGTCCTGCGGGTCGTGCCCGGGGAACCGTTCGGCCAGGACCTCCCGGACCTGCTTGTCCGTCCTCGGCTCGGCGGCCAGCAGCTCGCGGACGGTCTCGCGCACCGGCCCGAGGTCGACCCCGTCCAGGTGGTGCAGCCTGCTCTGGCTGCGCAGGTAGCCGTCCAGGACGGCCTGGGTGAGCGGCCGGAACGCCAGCGCGTCGCGCGCGCTGACCAGGTGGAGCGTGCCGCGCATGAGCACCATGCGGACGGCCTTCCGCTCGTGCAGCAGCCGCCCCGGCTCGTCGAAGTCGAACTCCTCCAGGCGCGTCCAGAGGCCGAGGTAGGGCGGGTTCGGGGCCTGCGCCTGCATCCCGGCCAGGTGCTCGATGGTCTCCAGCACGCCCATGCGCTGCCTGCGGAGCAGGAGCTGCCGGGCGAGCAGCGCCCGGTTCAGTTCGCGCCGTCCCAGTCTGGCGGGCATGTCAGAGCGCGCGGTCGTGGCGGAGGAACCCGTTGAACCGGGCCACCTTGTCGTACAGGGCGCGCGCGGTCGCGTTGTGCTCCTGGGTCGTCCAGTACAGCCGGGGCGCGTCCCGCTCGTCCGGATGAAGCGGTCCAATCTCGATCATTCCGGCATCCTGCCACGCCCTGCCGACATTCTCGGCTCCGTTTTCCCGCCCCGGACTCGGCTCCGCTTTCCGCCTACGGCCCCCTGCCCACAGGCTCGACGGTCGCGCCGTGCTCAGGCCTCGGCGCGGGCGGGCTCGGCGGACGCGGCCGAGGCGGAGGCGGGCTCCTGCGGACGAGTGGGGCGGCGGCGCACGCCGAGGGCCATCACCACGGCTCCCACCAGTGCGGCGGCCAGCGGGACGGTCATGGCGGTGTGGACGGCGGAGAGCCGGGACGCGGCGCCCTCTCCGGAGAGGGCCGCGACGTTCACCGCGGTGACGATGGAGACGCCGAGGGCCATGCCGAACTGCATGGACGTGTAGAGCAGGCCGCTCGCCAGGCCCTGCTCCGACTCCTCCACGCCCTCGGTGGCGGCCATGGTCAGGGGGCCGTAGCCGAGGGTGAAGGCGAGGCCGAGCAGGACGAGGCCGGGGAGCATCATGGCGTAGCTCCAGTCCAGGCCCGCGCGGAGGAAGACCGCGTAGCAGGCGGCGGACAGCAGCAGCGCGGTGGCGGCGACCGCCGGGACGCCGAAGCGGGCGACCAGGCGGGGCGTGAGGGTGGGCGCGAGGACGAGGTCCAGGCCCACGACCAGCATGGCGAGGCCCGTCTGCGTCGGCGTCCAGTCCCGGATCTCCTGCAGGTACAGGGTCATCAGCAACTGGAAGCCGCCGAACGCGCCGACGAACAGCAGCGCGGTCAGGTTCGCGCGGACGAGCGGGCCGGAGCGCAGCGCGCCCAGCCGCACGAGGGGTTCCCGGACGCGCCGCTCGACCACGACGAAGGCGGTGAGCAGAACGATCCCGGCGGCGAGCAGGGCCACGGTCAGCGCCGGCCCGTCCGAGGGGCGCTCCAGCCGGACGACGCCGTACACCAGCGCGGACATCGCGGCCGTGACGAGCAGCGCGCCCGGGACGTCCAGCCGCCCGCGCTCGTTCTCCGCGTCGTCCCGGACCAGCGGGACCGCGGCGGCCAGCACGAGCAGCGACAGGATGACCGGCGCGAAGAACACCCAGCGCCAGCCGAGCGGGGTGAGCAGGCCGCCCACGACGAGCCCGAGCGTGAACCCGCCCGCGGCCGTCGCCGCGTACACCGACAGCGCGCGGTTCCGCTCCGGCCCCTCCGCGAACGTGGAGGTGACCAGCGACAGTCCGGCGGGCGCGAGGAAGGCCGCCGCGACGCCGGTGACGAACCGCGCGGTCAGCAGCATCCAGCCCTCGGTCGCCAGGCCGCCGAGCCCGGAGAACACCGCGAACACCACCAGCCAGGACAGGAACATCCGGCGGCGGCCGAACAGGTCCGCGGCGCGCCCGCCGAGCAGCATGAACCCGCCGTACCCGAGCACGTAGGCGCTGACGACGCCGCTCAGCGCGGCCGTGGACAGCCCCAGGTCGGCGCGGATCGCGGGCAGCGCCACGTTCAGCATCGCCATGTCGATCCCCTCGAGGAAGATCGCCCCGCACAACACCAGGAGCGCGCCCCAACGGCGTGAAGTACTCATTCGGTTCCGACACCTCTTCCGACAGCGTGGAACCGGCGGTTCCCGGTGGGCCCGTCGGTTCCCTCTTGATACCGACAGCATCGTCGGGCACCATCGACGACCATGGAAGAAGGCACTTCGATGTCCCCCGGTATCTGCGGTGTTACCGCCTCTGACCAGGGCTTCGACATCTCGCACTGGGACTCGCGCGAGGACTGCGAGACGCGTCAGATCCTCGACCGGGTGGCGGACAAGTGGTCGCTGCTGGTGATCGCGCTGCTGGACGAGCGCAGCCTCCGCTTCTCCGAGCTGCGGCGCGCCGTCCACGGGGTGAGCCAGCGGATGCTCACCCGCACCCTGCGGCACCTGGAGCGGGACGGGCTGGTCCACCGGACCGTCCACCCCGTCGTCCCGCCGCGCGTGGACTACTCCCTGACGCCGCTGGGCGCGAGCCTGCACTCGACGATCAAGGCGCTGGTCGACTGGACGGAGACCCACAAGGGCGCCATCGCGGCGGCCCGGGACGCCTACGACCTGCGCGTCGCCGAAGAGGCCGCGATCGCGGCGACGACGCCGGCGGCAGCCGAACGGATCTGACGAAGCGAACCGAGAAGGGCGACAAGAACGCAGTACGCCCCCGTCCCGGGAACCGAGGACGAGGGCGCGGAACGCTGTGCGCGCCCGCCCCGAGGACGAGGGCGCGGAACGCGGTACGCGCCCGCCAACAAGGGCGCGGAACGCGGCGCGCGCCCGTCCCGGGCAGGGACGGGCGCGCGCGGAGTGGAGTGCGCGCCCGGCCCCCGAGACCCGCTGCGGGCGCGCGGTGGATGGTCAGGCGGACTCGGTGGGGAGCCCGGCCCCCGTCCAGTCCTCGATGCCCTCCTTGTACTTGCGGACGTTGGTGTAGCCGAGCGCGGTGAGGCGGTCGGCGACCTGGCCGCTGTTGGGGCACGCCTCGTTGGAGCAGTAGGTGACGATCGCGGCGCCGCGGTCGGGCAGGCGGCCCGCGGCCTCGGCGTCCACCTCGCCGGGCGCGAGCGGTACGGCCCCGGGAAGGTGCTGCTTGGCCCAGTACTCGCCGCCGAGGGCGTCCACGATCGTGACCGTCCCGGCGTCGACGGCGCGCTTGAGCTCGTCGCGGGTGATGAGTGCGGTCATTGCCCATCCTCTCAAGAATCGGACTATAGTCCGTTTCGTGTCTGAGGACAGTAACGGACCACGGTCCGGTTATGCAACGCCGTTGGAACTGCTGCGCACCCCGCCGCCACGCGAGCGCGCGGACGCGGCGCGCAACCGCGCGGCCGTGCTGGCGGCGGCGGAACGGCTGTTCGCCGAGCACGGCCCGGAGGGCGTGTCCATGGACCAGGTCGCGACGGCGGCCGGGGTCGGCAAGGGGACGCTGTTTCGGCGCTTCGGCGACAAGTCCGGCCTGGCCGTCGCGCTGCTGGACGCCAGGGAGCGCGAGTTGCAGGAGGCGATCCTGAGCGGCCCGCCGCCGCTCGGCCCGGGGGCGGCGCCCGGCGAGCGCATCGAGGCGTTCGTCCTCGCCTACCTCGACTACCTGCTGAAACACCTGGCCCTCGTGCGGATGTCGGAGACCGCGTCCCCGGGAGCCCGGTACCGGATCGGCGCGTACCGGTTCTGGCACCTGCACCTGGCGCTGCTGCTGGACGGCGACCCGGACCCTGAGGCCGCCGCGCACGGGCTCCTCGCCGCCCTCAGTGCCGAGCACGCGTCCGCCCTGCTCCCCGACCTGGGCGAGGAGCGTCTCCGTGCCGCTCTCGTCCGCCTCGCCCGCGCGGTTGCGTCCGGCGGGAGCGGCACAGGAGCGTAGCGACCACCTGAAGGCCCTGGTCAGGCGACAGGCACCCGGGCCGAGAGCGACCACCCTCTCGGACGCGGGAAACGCCGGCCGGCGATCACCCATGCCCACGCGGAGGCGCAGCGGCGCACTCCCGACCTTGACGCGCGCCACGTTATGAACCTACGTTCATGAACACGCGTTCATAAGGAGGACGGCATGACCGGACAGATCGTGAACACCGCCCAGGCCGAGGCGTGGAACGGCGGCGAGGGCGCCCACTGGGCCGCGCACTACGACCGCTACGACCGGATGAACGCCGGCATCAACGAGCACCTGCTGGAGCACGTCCGGGCGGACGACGACGTCCTCGACATCGGCTGCGGCAACGGTCAGCTCACCCGGCTCGCGGCGGGACGCGCCGCGAGCGCGCTCGGCGTGGACCTCTCGGAGCCGATGCTCGCCCGGGCCCGCGAGCGCGCCGAGGCCGAGGGCGTCGCGAACGTGCGGTTCGTGCGGGCGGACGCGCAGGTCCACCCGTTCGAACCGGCGTCCGCCGACCTCGTGCTGAGCCGGTTCGGGGTGATGTTCTTCGCCGACCCGGTCGCCGCGTTCGCCAACATCGGCCGCGCCCTGCGCCCCGGCGGACGGCTCGCGTTCGCCTGCATGACGTCCCTGGCCGGAACGGACGCCGGGACGATCCTCGCCGCCGTCATGGCCGCGCTCGGGACCGGCCAGCCCCCGACCGGCCCGGACGGCACCGGGCCGACCTCGTTCGCCGACCCGCGGCACACCGAGGGCGTCCTGGCCGAGGCCGGCTACACGGGGATCGGCATCCGGCGGGTCGAGGCGCCGCAGCACTGGGGCCGGGACGCGGCGGACGCCGCAGACTTCTTCTGCGGCTGGGGGCCGATCGTGCACGCGTTCGGGCAGGCCGGGCCCGACGCCGTGGCGGCGGCGAAGCAGGCCGTGCGGCGCGAGATGGCCCGCTTCGAGGGGCCGGAGGGGGTGCGGACGCGCGGCACGGCGTGGCTGGTGACCGCGCACTACGATGGCCGGTGATGTCCCCGAGAACAGCGGCGGCGGTGCGGGACGGCGACCGCAGCCTGCGCGACCACCTGGTGGCCACGGCCGAACGCCTGATCGCCGAGCGCGGCATGGCTGACCTCACGGTCCGCGCGATCGCCCGCGCCGCCGGGGTCGCCGACGGCGTCCTCTACAACCACTTCGCCGACAAGGACGAACTGCTCACGGAGGGCTGGTGGGCGCGGGTCCGCACGATCGAGCGCGACCTGCCCGCCCTGCCCGTGCCGGGCGAGGGCACCCTCGCGGCCGGCGTGCGCGGCCATTTCGAGTACGGCCTGGCCTTCCACCGGGCGGTCATGCCCGCGCTGTCCGGCCTGCTCGGACGGCCCGACTTCCTGGCCCGCCTGGCCGCCACGCACGAGCCGGGCGACAGCTGGCGCGACCGCCTGCTCGGCTGGCTCCGCGCCGAACGCGACCTGGGCCGCGTCGCGGCGTCCGCCCCGGTGGAGGCCGTCGCGGCGATGATGGTCGGGGTCTGCCACGAGACGGTCCTGAACTACCTGCTGCGCGGGATACCGGCCACGCCGGACGCGCCGTCCCGCACCTGGTTGGACGACCTGGTGAGGGCCGTCCTCCCCGCCCTCACCGCGCCCGGCACCGCCTGACCACTGGACCCGCGCCGTACGCGTGACGCGGGCCTGGTGATCCGGTCGGCTGCGGCGTCTAGTAGCTCATCGCCATGGCCGTCCGGACCTCGGCGAGCGTCGCGTCGGCGATCTCGTTCGCGCGCGCGTTGCCCGCGGCGAGGACGGCCCGGAGCTGCCCGGGGTCGGCGGCGAACTCGGCGCGCCGCTCCCGGATCGGACGCAGGAACGCGTCGACCGACTCGGTGACGACGCGCTTGAGCTCGGCCGCGCCGCGGTCGCCGATCTCGGCCGCGACCTCCTGCGGCGTCCGGCCCTGGGCGAGCGCGGCGAGCAGGACCAGGTTCGAGACCTCGGGACGGGTCTCGGGCGCGTAGGCGATGTGCCGGTCGGCGTCGGTCTTGGCCCGCTTCACCAGGCGCGCGATGTCGTCGGCCGACGCGGACAGCGCGATCGCGTTGCCGCGCGACTTGCTCATCTTCTGCCCGTCGGTGCCGAGCAGCAGCGGGGCGTCCGACAGCAGGCACTCGGGCACCGGGAAGACCTCGCCGTAGCGCTCGTTGAAGCGGCGCGCGACCGTTCGGGTGACCTCCAGGTGCGGGACCTGGTCGCGGCCGACGGGCACGAGGTCGGCCTTGCAGAACAGGATGTCGGCGGCCTGGTGGACGGGGTAGGTGAACATCAGCCCGCTCACCGCGTCCTGCCGGGAGTGCCGGATCTCGTCCTTGACGGTCGGGTTGCGGCTGAGCTCCGGCACCGACACCAGCGACAGGAACGGCAGGAAGAGCTGGTTGAGCGCCGGGACGGCCGAGTGCGTGAAGACCGTGGCGGTGGCGGGGTCGATCCCGACGGCGAGGTAGTCGGCGACCAGCCCGAGGACGTGCTCCTCCAGGCGCTCGGCGACGTCCCGGTCGGTGAGCACCTGGTAGTCGGGGATGATCACGAAGACCTCGACGCCCGCGCGCTGCAGTCGGACGCGGTTCTGCAGCGTGCCGAAGTAGTGGCCGAGGTGGAGGGGGCCGGTCGGGCGGTCACCGGTGAGGACGCGGTGCCGCGCCGCGTCCCGGGCGACGAGCTCGGAGAGTTCGGGGGAGGTGAGGGTCATGCCCTGCTCCTTCGGGTCGGTGCCGAGATCGGGGTCTCAGGGCGACCGCCCGGAAAGGAGGAAGGCCGCCCGGTGTGCGGACGGCCTGCGCGTATGCCTGGTCAGCCGTCCGAGGACGGCCACCAGCCCAGGCATACGGTGCGAAGCATGGCCCCACTGTACCCCGGTCCCGCGACCGCCGCCCAGCCGCGCGTTTTACACCGGGACAGATAATCCGCAACGGAACTACACTGGGGGCATGACCTCTCTCGCGCCCTCCTCCGGTGTCGGCAACGACGTCTCGTACCTGTTCGACCACAACGGGCACGTCCTCAGGACCCGCATGTCGGCCGCGCTCGGCGAGATCGGGCTGACGCCGCGCATGCACTGCGTCCTCGTCCACGCGCTGGAGGAGGAGCGCACGCAGAACCAGCTCGCCGAGATCGGCGACATGGACAAGACCACCATGGTCGTCACCGTGGACGCCCTGGAGCGCGCGGGCCTCGCCGAGCGCCGCCCGTCCTCCAAGGACCGCCGGGCACGTGTCATCGCGGTCACCGAGGAGGGCGCGAAGACGGCCGCGCGGAGCCAGCGGATCGTGGACTCGGTGCACGCCGAGGTCCTCGACGCGCTGCCCGAGGACGAGCGCGAGGTCTTCCTCCGCGCCCTGCACCGGCTGGCGGACGGCCTGCTCGCCGAGCCCGTCGCGGCCACCACCGCCCGCCGCACCCGCGAACGCACCCTCTGACCCCGCGCCGCAAAATGCGCAGCGTCCGGCCCCCGGCTTCCCGGAGGGCCGGTCGGCACGCCCGCTACCTGCACCTTCGCCAGGCGTCGTCTTCCGGGTCGGAGACGAAGGCTCCGGCGGACGCGGCGAGGACGGCCGTCCGCGCGGCGCGGGCGGGCAGGTCCGGGTCCGGGGGCGTCCGGAGCAGGACGAGCTCGTGGTAGACCGGCGCGGTCGCGGCGACGAGGAGCCGGCGCGCGTCCGTCCCGGGCGGGAGCTCGCCGCGCTCGACGGCCCGCGCGACGATCACCTCGCAGCGGAGGTAGCGGTCCTCCCAGAGCGCCTGGACGCCGCGCGCGGCCTCCTCCGACCGGAAGGACGCGGCGATCAGCGCCGAGACCAACGGCGGACGCGCGGTCAGCGCCGTCTGGCTCTCCTCGTTCAGGGCCGTGAGGTCGCCCTGCAGCGAGCCGGTGTCGGCGGGCCGCCAGTCGTCGTCGCCCGCGGCGGCGAAGACGTCCGCCAGCAGGCCGCCGACGTCGCGCCACCGCCGGTACACCGTGGCGCGGTGCACGCCCGCGCGGGCCGCGACGCCGTCGATCGTCAGCTCGTCGTAGCCGCGCTCGGCGAGTTCGGCCTGGACCGCGTCGAGCACCTGCCGCCGGACGCGGCCCGTCCGTCCACCGGGACGGCGCCGCGGCGCGGCGGCGCCCTCTCCACCACTGTCCTCGGGAGCGCGTCCGGCGGCGGTGGTTTGCTCGGGAGACGTGGCCATGCCAGCATCCTAATGCATCACTTGTCGCATTAATGGAGCGCCCATGGCCACCCCGCACCCCCCTCCCACCGACCCGGACGTCCTGCACCCGATGCCCGGGCACCCGCGGGTCGTCCTGCTCCGGCCGCTGGTCACGTCCCCGCTGATCGAGGTCGGCGAGTACTCCTACTACGACGACCCGGACGACCCGACGGCCTTCGAGACCCGCAACGTCCTGTACCACTACGGGCCGGAGCGGCTGGTCATCGGCAGGTTCTGCGCGCTGGCGACCGGCGTGCGGTTCATCATGAACGGCGCGAACCACCGCATGGACGGGCCGTCCACCTTCCCCTTCCCGACCATGGGCGGCGCGTGGGCGGAGCACTTCGACCTGATCACCGGCCTGCCGAACCGGGGCGACACCGTCGTCGGCAACGACGTCTGGCTCGGCAACGGCGCGACGGTCATGCCGGGCGTCCGGATCGGGCACGGCGCGATCGTGGCGTCCGGCGCGGTGGTCACGTCGGACGTCCCGGACTACGGCATCGTCGGCGGCAATCCGGCACGCCTCATCCGGACCCGCTTCTCCCCCGAGGACGTCGCCCGCCTCCTGAGGGTGGCCTGGTGGGACTGGCCGGTCGAGCACATCACCGCCCACCTCCGGACGATCATGTCCGGCACCGTCGCCGACCTGGAGGCCGCCACCCCGGCCCGTCCCTGAGGATTCCATCCACAACAGAACATCTAGATCGGAAGCATATAGTCCGCAACGGAACTATCTGTTACCGTCTCTCCCGTCGCGCCGTGGAGGCGCGGCCGGGCCGGGCGTTCGCCGGGCTCCGGACCGCTGCGGAGGGAAAGACTGTGGAGAGCGTTCGATCGCGGGCCCTGGCGCTGGCCGTGCTGTGCGCCGGGCCCCTGATGATCATCCTGGACGGGTCGATCGTCACGGTGGCGCTGCCGGCGATGCAGCGCGGCCTCGGGCTCGGCGACGCCGGGCTGACCTGGGTCGTCAACGGCTATGTGATCGCGTTCGGCGGGTTGCTGCTGCTCGCGGGCCGGCTCGGCGACCTGCTCGGGCGGCGCGCGGTCTTCGTCACCGGGATCGCGGTCTTCACGATCGCCTCGGCGGTCTGCGGGGCCGCCACCACCCCGGCCGCGCTGATCGCCGCCCGGTTCGTCCAGGGCGTCGGCGGCGCGCTCACCTCGGCCGTCGCGCTCGGCATGATCACCACGCTGTTCAGCGAGGCCGCGGCGCGGACCCGCGCGCTGTCGGCGTTCGCGTTCACCGGCGCGGTCGGCGCGTCCCTGGGCCAGGTGCTCGGCGGCGTCCTCACCGACGCGCTGAACTGGCACTGGATCTTCCTGATCAACCTGCCGCTCGGCCTGGTCACGGCGGTCGCGGCGCTGCGGTGCCTGCCGTCCGACCGCGGCGTCGGGCTCGCGGCGGGCGCGGACGTGCTCGGCGGGCTGCTGGTGACGGCCGGGAGCATGCTCGCCGTCTACACGATCGTCCAGACCGAGCAGCACGGCTGGGGGGCGCGCACGCTCGCGCTCGGCGCCGGCGCCCTCGCGCTCCTCGCCGGGTTCGTCGTCCGGCAGGCCACCGCCGCCGTGCCGCTGATGCCGCTGCGCGTGCTGCGCGACCGGAACGTGTGGGGCGCGAACCTCATCCAGCTCGTCGTCCTGGCCGCGCTGTTCAGCTTCCAGGTCATGGTCGCCCTCTACATGCAGAACGTGCTCCGCTACAACGCGTCCGAGACCGGGCTCGCGATGCTCCCGGCCGCGGTGGCGATCGCCGTCGTGTCGCTCTTCGTCGCCGCCCGGCTGATCGACCGGTTCGGCGCGCGGACGGTCCTGGTCACCGGGCTCGTCCTGCTGCTGGCCGCGCGGCTGCTGCTCACCCGCGTCCCGGTGGACGGCCACTTCGCGACGGACCTGCTGCCGCTCATGCTGCTGTCGGGCGGCTTCGGGCTCGTGATGCCGTCGCTGACCGGGCTCGGGATGTCCGGCGCGAAGCCGGAGGACGCCGGGGTCGTCTCGGGCGTCTTCAACACCACGCAGCAGATCGGCGCGGCGCTCGGCGTCGCCGCCCTGGCCGCCGTCGCCGCCGCGAACACCGACGGACCGTCGCGGGAGGCCCTGACGCAGGGCTACCACGTGGCGTTCTGGGTGGGCGCGGGCCTGCTGACCGCCGGGATCGTGCTCTCGCTGGCCGTCCTGCGCCGCATCCCGTCCGCCTCGCCGGCGGACGCGGACGCGACGCCCACGGCCGCCCCGGCCCAGCTCCCCTCCGCCTGACCCCTCTGCGGAACGACCCCCGCGCGGCGCTCTACGTGTCCAGCGACGACCACATGGCGTTCGCCGTCGCGGAGGGGAAGGCCGAGCTGTCGGAGGTCGCCGCCGAGGCCGGCGACGCGGTCACGCGCGAACTGCTCGCCATGATGGGCGGCTTCCCGGACCCGGCCGACGAGGCGGCGTTCCTCGAGCAGATGGCCAAGGACCGCCGCGTCGTCATCCGGCTGCGCGTCGACCGCCTCTACGGCACCTCGCTCGGGGGATAGCCGCGCGGGTCGCCCGCCAGGTAGTGGAACCCCGGCGGGTCGTGCATGAGGAAGTCGCGGTGCGAGATGTTCCAGCCGTAGGCGCCCGCCATCCCGAAGGCCACGACGTCCCCGACGCCGATCCCGGCGACGGAGACGTCCCGCGCGAAGACGTCCTTGGGCGTGCAGAGCTGCCCCACCAGGGTGATCTCGGCGTCGTGCGCGGACGGCCGCCGCGCGCCGGAGCCTCCCGCCGGGTTCCGCAGGACGGTGAACGGCTGGTCGTGCTGCTTGGTCACCGGCGTGCGCAGGTGCATGGTGCCGCCGCGCAGGACGGCGTACCAGCGGCCGTGCGCGGGCTTCACGTCCAGGACGTCCGTGACGTACCAGCCGCAGTAGGCGGTGACCGCCCGGCCGGGCTCGATCCGCAGCGTCTCCCCCGGGCGGGCGAGCGCCGCGATCTTCCGCCCGTAGGCCTCCCAGTCGAACGTCGCGCCCGGTGCGGCGTAGTCCACGGCCATGCCGCCGCCCAGGTTGAACTCCGGGTCCTCGATCTCCGCCTTCTCCGCCCACGGCCGCGCCCAGTCCAGGATCTCCCGCGACTGGACGACGAGCTCCGGGGCGTCCAGCCCCGACGCGAGGTGGGCGTGGACGCCGCGCAGCCGCAGCCAGGGCGCGGACGCGAGGATCTCGCGGCACTCCTCGATCACGTCGGGGTCCATGCCGAACGGGCCGGACATCGCGAGCGCCACGCCCGTCCGGTCCCCCGCCAGGTTCGCGCGCAGCAGGACGTCGGCCGGGCGGCCCTTGGCGGCCAGCCGGGCCAGCTCGTACGGCGACTCCACGTGGATCCGGTCGGCGGGGAGGTCGAGCTCGGCGTCGGTCTTGCCGGGGCCGCCGAACGCGAGCCGCGCCTCCGGGAGGACGCTCCGGACGTGCCGCAGCTCGCCCCCGGACGCCACCTCGAACCCGTCCACGTGCGGGGCGAGCGTCCGCAGGATCGGGGCGTCCGGATTCGCCTTCGCGGCGTAGAGGATCTCGATCGGCACGGCGTCCCGGATGCGCCGCGCGTGCGCGTCCAGGACGTCCAGGTCGTACACGAACGCGGGCAGTCGGGGCGACGTGGCCGTCCACTCCCGCAGGCGGTCGGTGAGCACGCCGCCATTCTCACCCGCCGGAAGCCTGATCGCCGGGCGGTGCCGCAAGATCCGGCCGACCGTCGCCGCGGCGGCCCAGGAAACGGCGGACGCCGGTCCGGAGATCGAGTCCGGGACCGGCGGCGTCAGCGGGTTCGTGAAGGGGCGCGGCGGCTAGAAGGGCGGCAGCGTCCAGAGGACGATCGGGAGGACGATCGCCATGGGGATGGCGGCCATCGCGGCCAGCCGGATGCGGCGGGGCTGCGGCTCGGGCCGGAGCAGCCGGTTCACCCGGGCGAGGACCGGGATGTCGTCCGCGGCGGCGACGCCGAGCGTGCCGGACGGGGCGGGCCCCGGACGGGCGGCGGCGAACCGCAGCAGCGCCGTCGCCAGCTCCTTGGCGGGGCGGTGACGGCGGGCGCGGTCGTCGGCGGCCATCTCGATCAGCAGCTCGACGGCGTCCAGACATCGCCCGACGAGCCCGATCTGCGGGAACACCTGGCGCAGCGAGTAGAACGGCAGCAGCACCAGGTCGTGCCGCTCGCGCGCGTGCGCGCGCTCGTGCGCGAGAACGGCCGCCAGTTCCTTGTCGTCGAGCAGCGCCAGCGTCCCGGCGCTCACGACGACCTTGGACGAGCGGACGCCCGGAACGCAGTAGGCCGCCGCTCCCGGGTGGTCCAGGACCAGCGCGTCGGGGGCGGCGGAGTCGCCGCGGGCGACCAGCGCGAGCAGCGCGCGGTGCCGGCGGCGGGCCCGCACCACGCGGAACACCGCGGTGGCGAGCATGGTGAGCAGCACGAAGGTCAGCGCGACGGCGGCCAGCAGCGCCGCCATGTGCACGGCGTCGAGCCGCGCGGCGCTGTCGCCCGCCATGCGGGGTACCCCGTGCACGATGCCGCGCCGGTACGGGAGCAGGGCCACGCTCAGCAGCGCGCCGATCGTGGCGATGCCCCAGCCGAGACCGAGCGCCTGCCACAGCCCGATCGCGATCCGCGGGGTGTGCCACGTCCACCGGGCCTTCGACAGCCCGTGCGCGCCGAGAACGGTCGCGAGCGCGACCGCCGCGAGCAGGGCCGTGCCGATCATGCGGGTGGCTCCTGGGTGACGTCGGCGAGCGCCTGGCGGATGATGTCGATCTCGTCCTGCGTGACCGACCGGACGAAGTGGGCCAGCGCCGCGTCGCGGTCGCCGGTCTCGTTGAGCGCGCCCAGCATGAGCTCGGTCACGTATCCCTCCCTGCTCGCAACAGGACGGTACCGCCACGCGCGGCCGTCCCGCTCACGATCAAGGAATCCCTTCTTGGCCAGGCGGTCCAGCACGGTCATGACCGTGGTGTGCGCCAGGTCGCGCTGGTCGGCCAGCGCGCGGCTCACGTCGCGGGCGGTGGCGGGGGCCACGCCCGCCTCCTCGCGCGCCCAGCAGACCTCCATGACGGTGCGTTCAAGCTCTCCCAGACCCTTCACGCACTCCACTGTAGGCGACGGGTGAAAAAGATCACCACGCGGGGTAGTACTACCACAACGCGTACTACACGGCGTAGTACTACATTCGGTCGATGTGAGCACCCCCGGGCTCACGGCCGGCGCGCCCCTGCTCCCGGGCGCCCGGCCGCCCCCCGTTCGCCTCGCGGTCCGGGCGCGGCCGTCCGCGCCCCGACCGCCGACCCCCTGGTGGTGAGCACCCGATGACGCACGCCGACATCGCCTTCGGACTGATCCTGGCAGCCCTCTCGGCCTACCTGCTGTTCGGCGGCGCCGACCTCGGCGCGGGACTGTGGCACCTGCTGTCCCGCGACCGGCCCGGCGACCGGAGGGTGATCGAGCGCGCCACCGGGCCGTTCCGGGGCGCCGACCACGCCTGGCTCGCCGCCGGCCTGCTGATGGCCTGGGCGGCGTTCCCGTCGATCCTCGCGGACCTGCTGGCCGCGTACCGGGTCCCGCTCGCGCTGGCCGCCGCCGGCCTCGTCGCCCGCGCCACCGTCCAAGGCCTGACCAGGGCGTCGTCCGGCCCGCCGCGGCTGGAGCCGCTGCTCGGCCCGGTGTCGCAGCTCACCCCGTTCTGCCTGGGCGCCGTCGCGGCGGCCGTCTCCACCGGCGCGCCGAGCTGGATGAGCGTCTCCGGCGTCTACGGCGGCGCGCTGACCACCATGCTCTGCGCCTACCTCGCCGCCGTCCGCCTGATCTGGGACGCGCGCCGGTTCGGCGAGGACCAGGACGTGCCGCTGCACTTCCAGGGCTACGCGGTGGTCTCCGGCGTCGCGACCGGGCTGTTCGCCCTGCCCGGCGCGGTGGTGTTCGGCGTCCGGTCGCCGCTGATCCTGGTGTCGGCCGCCGCCGGGCTGCTCTCGCTGGTGCTGGTCCTGCGGCGGCGGCACCTGGCCGTCCGGCTGACCAGCGCGCTCGCGGTCGTCAGCGTGCTGTGGGGCGGGGCGTCCATGGCCGACCTCGACCTGGCCGGGTCGGTCGCCCGCAACGGCGCGCTGGACGCGGCGTTCGCGGTGCTCGCCGTGGGCGCGGTCGTCCTCGTCCCGGCGGTGGCCTGGCTGTACGTGCGGCGCGGCTCCCGCGGCCACTCCTACGGACACGGTCGCGCCCATGGCATGGCGCACCGGGCGCGCCGGGCCTGAGTCCGGGCTTCAGACGAAGGAACGGCCGGTGCGCATCCGGCGGCGGAAGTCCCACAGGTAGGCGTTGAACGGGAACTCGCGCAGCGGCCTCGGCATCGTCCGGTTGGCGAACGCGATCATGCGGACGGCCGCGTCGAACGCCCGCTGGTCCCGGGGCGTCCAGGCGAAGCCCATCTCCGCGCGGAACTCCGGCGGCAGGAACCCGACGGTCAGCAGCCGGTTCGCCGGGCCCACCAGGCGGCGGACCGGACCCGGCAGGAACCCCGCCTTGGCGAGTCCGCGCAGGTAGGCGCGGGTCTCGGGGGTGCTGTCGATCCTGGTGAGGCCGTCCCGCCAGTACTTCTCGAACGCCTCGCGGTCCGCCGGCCACATGTCGTCCGGCACCTGGAGCGTCGTGGCGAACCGGCGTCCGTGCCGGTAGAACGCGGCGACGGCGGCCTCGGACGGCTCGCCGTAGAAGCGCCGGTAGACGTCCTCCATGCCCCAGTAGATGCAGGCGGCGACCCACAGCTGGAGTTCGCGGTCGAACGCGTTGTACCGGACGGGCGCGCCGGGCTCGCTGCGCACCTGCCGGTGCTGCCGGTTCACCTGCTCGCGCATCCAGGCGCGCTCCTCGGCGGTGCCCAGCATCGCGACCACCAGGTAGGTCAGCGTCGTGCGCGTGCGCTTGACGGGATGCCGGTCGATCCGTCCGGACTCGACGGTGCTCTCCACCACGCCGAGCCCGACCGGCAGCCGGGACAGCTGCATGATCACGTTCGCGCCGCCCGCGACCAGGGACGGCCCGCTGACCAGTTCGCGGACGACCCGCGGCACCGCCTCGTCGGCGGAGGTTTCGGAGGGGGCGGCGGCAGGGGGCGGGACGGCGGCGGCACTGCTCACGGGAGCCTCACTTCGCGCGGGCGGGCACAGGGCACCGGTGCGCGGCGGGCGCACGGCCTCGGCCGCGCGCGGGCGGTCGTCGGTCCGGACCAGCCTGCCTCAAGTAAGGACTTACTTGCAACCGTCGCCGTCCGCCGCCCCGCTCAGGCCGGAGCCGGAGCCTGGCCGGGGACGGACGCGTCCGCGGCCAGGCGGGGGAAGCGGGACGGAGGCGTACGGCCGGTCTACCAGGGGCCGTACGGGCCCATGTTGGAGCCCCGGCCGCCGCCACGGCCCTTGAACGGCTTGACCGCGGGCCGGACGTCGGCGAGGTAGACGGCGGCGGCGATGAACGCGGCCACCGGCAGGATGCCGAACAGCACCGCGACCGGCGAGGAGCCCTGGAGCGGCAGGACGGCCGCCGCGAGCCCCACCACGGCCGCGACGATCAGGATGATCATCCAGAGCTTCTTGCTCTGCTTGCTCGCCGCCGCGTACGCGTTCGTCGGCACGGTCAAGGCGTCGACCAGCGCCCACGCCTCCATCACGAACGCGATGAGCAGCAAGATCCAGAAGAAGTAGTCGAGCACACCGAAGCCGGTCACCGACGATCGACGCTCCTGTCTGTCCCGGGTGGCGCCGCGCGGACGCCACGTGTTCGGCGGATGGTCCTCCCACCCTATGCGGCCTGTCCAGCCGGTACCCGGAACGACGAAGGGGCCCGGCCGGGTGTTCCCGGCCGGG
>NZ_QURH01000107.1 GCF_003428695.1 Actinomadura logoneensis | reverse complement strand
TGGGGACCGCTGGGGCCGCTCGCCCTCGGGACGGCCGCGCCCGCGCCGTCCCCCGCGGCGGCGCCCGCCCCGGTCTACGCCGGCGGACCCGCCTACGGCGCCGGACAGCCCGGCTACGGCTACGGCGCCCCCGGGGACGTCCCGGTCGCCGGGCCGTCCCACCCCGGCGTTCCGCAGCCGGCCGTGCCGGTCGGCGACGCGGCCGTGACGGTGCCCGACCTCCCCGTGCTGGACGCCCAGGGCCGCCCGGCCCCCGGACGGCACCGCCGCCCCTGAACCCGGCCGGGCCCGGACGACGAGAAGCGGTGGGCGCGGCTCCAAGCTCCACGCGGCTACGGGGTGACGGGACTACGGGGTGACGGGGACTTCCATGTGGCCGGTGCCCACCGTGCGCAGCCGGGCCTGACCCGCGGTGACCTCGGCCGCCCACGCCGTGAAGTCGGCCAGGGCGTCCGACGGCACCGGCACCTCCGCGTGGACGGCCTCGCCGTAGCGGACATCGCTGGGCTGCGGGCCGTGCGCGTGCAGGTCGCCGAGGAAGCGCCCCGCCAGGGCGTGGTCCACCGTGACCTCCACCCGCGTCACCGGCCGCAGCTCCACCACCCCGACCGCGTCGACCGCCTCCGACACCGCCTGCGAGTACGCGCGGACCAGACCGCCCGCGCCGAGCTTGACACCGCCGAAGTAGCGGGTGACGACCGCGGCCGTCCCGGTCAGGCCGCGCCGGACCAGCACCTCCAGCATCGGGATGCCCGCCGTCCCGGCCGGCTCCCCGTCGTCGCTGCTCTTGGTCAGCTCCCCGAACTCCCCCACCACGTACGCCGAGCAGTTGTGCGTGGCGTCGCGGTGGGCGCGCTTGCGGGCCGCGACGAACGCCGCGGCCTCCTCCTCGTCGGCCACCCGCGCCAGCGCGCACAGGAACCGGGAGCGGCGGATCTCCAGCTCGTGCGAGCCGGACGCGGCGATCATGCGCATGGCGGCGGGCCCGGACGGGCCGTCAGGACCCCGAACCGGCCCCGGAGCCCTCGCCGGCCCCGGGCCGCCCGCCGGGCGCGACCATGTCGACGACGTCGGCGATCGAGTCGAGCACGTGCGTCGGACGGAACGGGAACCGGTCGACCTCGTCCTTGCGCGTCACCCCCGACAGCACCAGGATCGTCTCCAGCCCCGCCTCCACGCCCGCGCGCACGTCGGTGTCCATCCGGTCGCCGATCATCACCGTGGACTCGCTGTGCCCGCCGACCCGGTTCAGGGCCGTCCGCATCATCAGCGGGTTGGGCTTGCCGACGAAGTACGGCTCGACCCCCGTCGCCCGCGTGATCATCGCCGCGACCGCGCCGGTCGCCGGCAGCGACCCCTCGGTCGACGGCCCGATCGGGTCGGGGTTGGTCGCGATGAACCGCGCGCCGCGCTCGATCAGCCGGATCGCGCGGGTGATCGAGGAGAAGCTGTAGGTGCGGGTCTCCCCCAGCACCACGTAGTCGGGGTTCAGGTCGGTCAGCACGTACCCGGCCTCGTGCAGCGCCGTGGTCAGGCCCGCCTCGCCGATCACGTACGCCGACCCGTTCGGCCGCTGGTCCGACAGGAACTGCGCGGTCGCGAGCGCCGACGTCCAGATCGCGTCCTCGGAGACCTCCAGCCCCAGCGCGCGCAGCCGGGCCGACAGGTCCCGCCGCGTGTAGATGGAGTTGTTGGTCAGCACCAGGAACCGCTTGCCGGACGCGGTCAGCCGCCGGAGGAACTCGTCCGCGCCGGGGAGCGGATGCCCCTCGTGCACCAGCACCCCGTCCATGTCCGTCAGCCACGACTCGATCGGCTTGCGCTCGCTCATACCGATCATTGTCGCAGCCCACCGCCACCTCTCGCGCCCGGCCCCGCCCCCGCTCCGCCCCCGGTCCGCCCGCCCTCGGGGGCCTCCCGCCCGCCGTCCGGGACTACGGTGACCGGGTGACCGATCACGAACTGCGCTCCGGTACCGACATCCGCCAGATCGACCCCGACGGCCTGCCCGCCGGCCCCGGATACAGCCACGGCATCTCCGTCGAGGTCCCCGGACGGCTGGTGCTGGTGAGCGGCCAGGTCCCCGTCGACGCCACCGGGACCCTCGTCGGCGAGGGCGACCTGGCCGCCCAGACCCGCCAGGTGTTCCGCAACGTCGAGACCGTCCTGGCCGACGCCGGAGCGAGCTGGAAGCACGTGGTGAAGCTCGGCTACTACCTGCGGGACGCCACGGGCGTCGGCGTGGTCCGCGAGGTCCGCGCCGAGTTCGTCCCCGAGCACATCACCCCCGCCGCCACGCTCGTGGAGGTCGCGCGGCTGGTGCGCGAGGAGTTCCTCGTGGAGATCGACGCGATGGCGGTCGTCCCGATCCGCTGACCCCTGCCGCCACGCTCGTGGAGGTCGCGCGGCTGGTGCGCGAGGAGTTCCTCGTGGAGATCGACGCGATGGCGGTCGTCCCGATCCGCTGACCCCTCCGCCCTCCCTGTGGTGCCCGTCATCCGCGTGGTGCCCGTCGTCCGCGCCGGACTGCCGGGCGGACGACGGGCACCAGGCGGATGCGCCCGGGGCCTCGGGGGACGGCGGCGTCAGGGCAAGGGCTGGACGGCCTCCCGCGGAGTCGCCGGCGCCGCGATCGGGTCCGGGGTGTCGAGCGCGGCGGCCAGGTCCCCGACCCGGCCGGCGAGCTCGTCGCCGACCCGGCGGCGCTCGGCCCACACCCGCTCCAGCAGCCCCGGCCCCGCCACGCCGTGCTCCAGCAGCAGCGCGGCGCGGCGCTCGATCCAGTCCAGCCCGTACAGCCGCAGCAGAGGCTCCAGCAGGGGCGCCGCCGGGGCCGGGACGGTACGGGACGACTCGTCCACGATCCGCAGCACGATCCCGTCGGCGGCGACCCGCGCTGTCGCCGCGGCCAGCGCCAGGTTGTCGTTCCACACGGTGAACACCGCTTCGGCGTCATCCGCCGCGTCGTCCGCCGGGTCGTCCGCCGGGTCGCCGGTCGCGGTGCGGTCGGCGAGCCGGACGGTCAGCGCGTGTTCCAGCGCGCCCGCCAGGTTCCGGCACATCGCCAGGGAACCGAACTCCCCCGCCTCCGCCGGCACGGCCGGGGGCGGTGCCGGCGGAGG
>NZ_QURH01000104.1 GCF_003428695.1 Actinomadura logoneensis | reverse complement strand
CGCCCTCGCCGCCCGCGGCGACCGCGTCCGGCTGGTCGCCGCCGCCCGCTACGCCCCGCTGGCGCGCGCGTCCGGGCTGGAGCTCGTCCCGCTGACGGTCGACCCGACCGAGATCCTCACCTCCGACGCCGGGCAGGAACTGCTCGCGGGCGGCCGGAACCCGGTGCGCTTCCTGACCGGATTCCGGCGCATCCTCGGCCCGTCCGCCCGCCGCCTGCTGGACGAGTGCCTGGCCGGGTCGCGGGGCGCCGACCTGCTCCTCGGCCCGACCCTCGGCCTGCTGCCCCGGCACCTCGGCGAGCACCTGGACGTCCCGTGGGCGCTGGTCCACTTCCAGCCGAGCCAGCCCACCGCCGCGTTCCCGCACCCGTTCGTCCCGCGCTCCCTGGGCGGGCCGGGCAACCGCGCGAGCTTCGCCGCCGTCGACCAGATCGCCTGGCAGCTCTCCCGCCCGTTCCTGAACCCCTGGCGCCGCGACGCGCTCGGCCTGCGCCCGCTCCCGCTGCGCGGCGCGCCCCGCGACGAACCCCTCGTCCTCGGCTGCTTCAGCGAGCACGTCGTGCCGCGTCCGCCCGACTGGCCCCCGCACGTCCACCTCACCGGCTACTGGACGCTGGACGAGCCGTCCTACCGGCCCCCGGACGACCTCGCCGCCTTCCTCGCCGACGGGCCGCCGCCGGTCTACGTCGGCTTCGGCAGCATGGTCCCGAAGGACGCCCGGCTGACCGGCCTGACCGTCCGCACCGCCCTCCGGCTGGCCGGACTGCGCGGCGTGGTGCAGGGCGACCCGGACACCTCGGACGACGACGTCCTCGCCGTCCGCGACGTCCCGCACACCTGGCTCTTCCCGCGCATGGCGGCCGTCGTCCACCACGGCGGCGCGGGGACCACGGCGGCCGGCCTGCGCGCGGGCGTCCCGTCCGTGGTCACCCCGTTCTTCGGCGACCAGCCGTACTGGGCCGACCGCGTGACCGCCTTGGGCGCGGGCCCGCGTCCCGTCCCGTTCCGCGCGCTGACCGCGCCGAGGCTGGCCGCCGCCCTCCGCAAGGCCACGACCAGCGAGGACATCAGGAAGAACGCCGCCACCCTGGGCGCCCGCCTCCGCGCCGAGAACGGCGTCGCCCGGGCCGTCGAACTCCTGGACCGCCTGTAGCGCCGCGACGCCGCCGGAAGGACGCGGCAAGGGACCAGCCCGCGGACATCAGGCTGGTCCCTTGGTCACAGGGGCAGAGCAGAAGGCTGCCGCTCTCCGGTCAGTGGCGGGCCTTGAGGCGGTAGGTGTGCTTCGCGGCCACGTGCGCGGCGGGCTTGACGGTCCGCTTCGCGTTCGGGCCCTGGATGAGCGCGCGCAGCTTCTTGGCCGTCGGGTTCGACGAGTTCGCCTTCAGCGCGTTCGGGGTGTTGGACGGGTTGACGCCGCCGCCCAGGTTCAGGATGCCGGTCAGGTTCATGCTGTTCTTCGACTCCGGCGACGGCAGCCCCATCATCTGGTTGATGACGCCGTCCAGGATGCCGAACGGGCCGCAGCCGGACGCCTTCGGGATGGCGATCGGGGCGTTGATGTCCATCTGCCCGCCGACCCAGCCGAGCTGCACGTCGTTGCCGAGCAGACCGGGGAGGGTCGGCAGCAGCTTGGCGTTCACCGGGCCGATCACGCAGCTCTTGCCGAGCAGCTCGTTGTTCAGGTGGATGTTGAGGCTCACCTGCGCGCCGAGACCGCCGTCGGGGGTGGGCAGGACGTGGACCGGACCCACGAGGGTCTGGGTGACCGTGAGCTTGTTGACCGCCCACATCGCGGCGGGGGTCTTGCCGAGGATGGGACCGACCAGCGGAAGCTGCCCGATCATGCCGCCCGGCACGTCGATCGGCCTGCCCTCGAACTGCTGGCCGACGACCGGCGGCGTCAGCACCGGGTACCCGGTCGAGTCGGGCGCGCCGAGGGAGCCGGTGATCCGGATCGCCCCGGGCGGCAGGGTCAGCGCGAACGAGCCGATCTTGGTGTTGCCGCCCGTGGTGACCTGGGTGATGCAGAGGGTGTTGATGGAGCAGCGGTTCATGAACCCGGCCTGGACACCGGGGGACCCCGGGGCGTAGGGGGGCGACGCCGGGTGGGGCTGGCCGGACGGCGGGTCGGCCGGGTCCACGTACCCGACCCGGCCGCGACCGGGCGCGGTGTACCAGATCCTGCCGTCCGCGCCGGCCGACACCCGGAACGGCGCCGAGAGCGTGGCGGGCAGCGGGTACTCGGTGATCTGGCCGCTCGCCGGATCGACCTTGCCCAGGTTGGACGCCGACGACTCGGTGAACCAGAGCGTCCCGTCCTGGCCCACGGTGAGACCGGACGGGCGCGCGTTGGCGGTCGGCACGTCGTACTCGGAGATCTGCCCGGACGCGGGGTCCAGCGACCCGACCTTGCCGTTGCCCGGCTCGGTGAACCAGAGCTTGCCGTCCTTGCCCGTGACGATCTCGCCGAGCGCCGGGTAGCCGCCGAGCGCGCCCGACGGCTGGTAGGTGGTGACCGCGCCGGACGCGGGGTCGAGCCGTCCGATCTGCCCGTCCGAGGAGGTGAACCACACGGCCTGGTCGGGGCCGTCGGTGACCGAGTAGGGGCTGAGACCGGTCGCGAAGGTGGTGACGGCGGCGGTCGAGCCGGAGGCGGAGATCTTCACGATCGCCCCGCTGCCGCCCGCCGCGAGCCACATGGAGCCGTTCGGGCCGGGCGCGATGCCGGTGATCTGCGCGCCCGGGACGGCGTCGGCGGGCAGCTCGAACATCGACACCGCGCCGGTGGACGCGTCCACCCGGCCGACCCGCGCGACCTGGGTCGACTCGTCGGTGAACCACAGCGCGCCGTCGCTGCCGGTGGTGATGGCGTCGGGGTAGCCGGTGCCCTTCTGCGAGTTCCTCGGCACCGGGTACTCGGAGATCTTGCCGTTCGCGCCGACCCGGCCCACGCCTCCCTGCGACTCGGTGAACCACACGCCGCCACCGCTCGCCGCCGTCACGCCGGTGGGCGTCACGTCCGGGATGGGAAGCCCGTACTCCGTCGCGTCCGCCGCGTGGGCGGCGGACGGCAGGGCCACGGGCGCCGTGCCGAGGACGGCCGTGAGCGCCACGGCCGCGGCGCGATTGCGTCGACGGCGCATGCCATCGCCTCCTTCAGGTCAAGATCCGTGGGCCTTAATAGAAACCCGGGGGTTTCTCAGGTCAAGACATTCGCCACACGGCGACCTCAACCGGCCATTCGCCCCGCCCTGTCAACCGCACCCGTCCCACCACGTCCGCACCGCTCCGCGGCGACACGGGGGGAAGGCGGGCGGGAACGCAAGGGGGAAGGCGGGCGGGCCGCCCGGGGTGTCCGGGCGGCCCGTGGAAGGGGTGGGCGGGGCCGTCCGGAGCGCCGGACGGCCTCGCTCGCGCGGTGGTCAGGTGATGGTGACCGCCGGGCTGGTGACGTAGGTCCCGCTCACGGTGCCGGTCGGGCTGACCGCGCCGCAGCCGGAGCTGGAGAAGGGCACGGTCGCGCTGACGCTCATCGAGTGCGCGGTGTTGCTGTACGGCCCGGTGATCGGCGCGGGCGCCGTCGGGGCGGCGGTCACCACGCACGACGGAAGGGTCGAGGTGGTGAACTTGACCCCGGCGACGGGGATCGTGAGCGTGACGGTGGGCGAGGCCCCGCCGGTCGCGGACAGCGTCCAGACGCCGCTCGGCGTGATGGTGGCCGTCCCACCGAAGTTGTCCTTGCAGCCGGTGAAGCTCGGGTTGCCGGGGGTGCCCGGGTTGAGGTTCACCGGGCCGTAGCCCGAGGCCGGGGTGACGAACTTGATGGTGGACGACGCGCAGGTGACGGAGAACGGCAGCCCGGACAGGGTGCCGCTGAACTTGACGTTGGTGCTGGTCGCCGTGATGGCGGTGCTGGCGGGCGAGATGCCGCCGGCGGCGGAGGCCGGGGCGGCGGCAAGGGCGACGAGGCCCGTGCCGGCCGCGACGGCGGCCAGAGCGGTGCTGACGATCCGCGAAGGCATGTGCTGCGTCCTCTCTCGGGACGGGTGGGGTGGATGCACCGGCCGGATGCGGGAGTTCTCAGAGCCACTAGAAACCAAGTGGTGTTTCATGTCAACCTGACTGCGGGAGGCGTCCGGATCCGGACGCCGGGGAGCGGCGGTCCCGGAAGCGGAGCCCTCGATGACGACACCCGACCCTGAGCACGGACGTCTGCTCGCCGCGTTCGCCCGCACCGTGGCCGAACGCGGGTATCCCCAGACCAGCCCGCGTGACGTGGCCGACGCCGCCGGACTGAGCGAGGCGGACTTCCACGCGCGGTACCGCGATCTGGACGACTGCTTCGCCGCGCTGTACCGGCATTCGGCCGCGCTGTTGCGGGCACGCGTGGACGCGGCGTTCCGGGCGGCCGGATCCGACTGGCGGGCGGGCTTCTCGGCCGCGCTCGCCAGCGCCCTCACGGCCGTCGCCGAGTCCCCGGCGCACGCCCGCGCCTGCGTCCTGGACGTGAGCGCCGCCGGACCGGGCGTCCAGCGCGAACGCCTCCGCCTCCTGGAGGGGATGCGCGGGATGCTGCGCGGCCCCGGCCCCGGTGCGCTGCCGGACGTCGTCCGGGACGCGATCATCGGCGGCATCTACGGGACCGTCTACTCCCGCGTCGCGGCGGGACGGACGCAGGAGCTCCCCGGCCTCGCCCCGGCGCTCGCCAAGTTCGCGCTCGACTACTTCGCGATCTCCGACGCGGTCTCCATGTAGCGGGCCGCGGCGCGGCGTCCGACCAGCGGCATCAGCGCGAAGTAGGTGAGCTGCGGCAGCAGTTCGGGCAGCCGCGTCGTCTCGCCGTTCTCGATCTGCACGTAGATGGAGCTGTAGACGCCGCCGACCACGGCGTCCGCCACCACGGTCGGCACCGCGACCTCACCCGGCCCCGCGAAGAACGCCCGGAACCGCTCCATGCACTCGATCCGGGCGCGGCGCACGCGCGGGCCCGCCGCGTTCACCTCGACCATGGCCACGCGCGCGAACGGCGGCGCGTCGGCCAGCATGGACAGCACGGCGCGCAGCGCGGCGCGGATGCCGTCGGGCCAGGTGGGCTCGGCGGCGAACGCGGCGGCCATACCGTCCAGGACGATCGCCGTGCCGCGCTCGTAGGCGGACAGGAAGCAGTCGTCGATCTCGGTGAAGTGCGTGTAGAACGTCTTCTTGGTGACGCCCGCCGCCTCGGTGATCCGCCCGATCGTCGCACCGGCGTAGCCGCGCTCGGCGACCACCTGGACGAAGGCGTCGATCATCCGGTCGCGCTGGATCGCCGCCACCGTCTCCGGCGGGAGTCCGTGCCGCCCGGGCTTGATCGCGCGGTCGGGCTCCAGCGCCGACCGGGTGCCGGGCAGTGGCGTTTCCGGGGGGCCAAGCATGGCGTCGGCGTGCTCCTCCGCTCACGAGCCGTCGCCGACCACCCTACTTCCTGGAGGTCTCGGCACGCGCCCCCGGGAGGCCGGTGGACGGACGCCCACCGGCCCACCGCGGACCGCCCACCGACCACCGCCGATCCACCGCGGACCATCCGCCGCCCCGCGCCGTTCGTCCTGCGCCGGACGCCGGCCCCGGCCGCCGGGTCAGCGGACGGGCTTGGCGCCGATCGACTGCATGATCTGCGGCCACGCCGTGTGCATCTCGCGCTTCCAGTAGGGCCACGAGTGCCGTCCCGGCCCGTACATGTGCGCGGTGATCGGAACGTGAAGCTGCCGCGCCCGCTTCACGAAGTCCTGCACCGTCGGGTTGATGGCCTTCTCGCTGAGGTAGCCGAGGTCCCACGGCTTGGTGCCCGGCGCGTCGAACGGGCCCGGCTCGCCGTTGCCGACCGACACGTAGAACTTCGTCCCGCGCACCTTGGACAGCAGCTTCACGGGGTCGTGCGCGTCCCAGTTCGCCTGGTGGACGCGCGGGACCCCCCAGATCGCGTTCGGGTCGGTGCCGGACCGCATGTTCGTGTACAGCAGCAGCGCCGGGATGCCGGGCATGCTCATCGACAGGACGCCGCTGAAGCACCCCGCGAACCGGAAGGTGCCGGGGTACCGTCCGGCGTAGGTGCACGCGCCCTGCGCGCCGGACGAGATCCCCATGACGGCGCGCGACGCGCCCGCGTGGTAGTTGCGCTCGACGAGCTGCCGGACCTCCTTCATGTGGAAGTCCTCCCAGCGCGGACGGCCGCCCTTCCCGTAGTTGAACCAGTTCGTGTACGAGCCGTTCGAGCCCTCCGGCATCACGACCATCGCGCCCCACTTGGACGCGACGGCCTGGATGTCGGTGCTGCGCGTCCAGGAGACGTAGGTGTCGTTGCCGCCGTGGAACGCGTACACGACGGGCCACGCCTTCGGGGAGGAGTACTTCCAGCCCTTCGGCAGCAGCACGCGGACGTTGCGCTTCGCGCCGAGCGCGGGCGAGTCCACGGTGAAGTCGAAGGCGGTCTTGCCCTTGTTCAGCCACTTGTACGAGGCGATGGACGCCCCGTCGTCGGCCTTCTTGAACGAGGCGGCCTCGGCCGTCCCCGACGCGCCGAGGGGCACCAGCAGCCCTCCGGCGGCGGCCACCGCGGCGGCCGTGGTCAACGTGCGGGAGACTTCGCGACGCGGCTTACGGGTCATCGTTCTCCTTGACGGTGTTCCAGCGCCAGCCCGAACCATCGTGGTTGGGAACTATCTCACGCCTGGTGCCGGAGGGGCGGGTGGTTCCCGGGTCGGGCCGTCCGTCCGCCCACGGCCGCCAGGGGCCGGGGTCGGCGGCACCGGACGCCGGGTCTACCGGGTTCGGACGCGGGGTCTCAGGGGCCGGGGCAGCGCCCGGCGAAGCGGACGAGCCGCCGGTCGGCGCGGGCACGGAGCCGCCGCCCGG
>NZ_QURH01000103.1 GCF_003428695.1 Actinomadura logoneensis | reverse complement strand
GGGCGCGAGCTGCCCCGGCAGGCCCCGGCGCCGCCCCGCGCGCGGGGCGCGGGCCGCGACCACTCCCTGGTCCTGCCGCTGGTCAGCCTGGCGATGTCGATCCCGCTCACGGCGGTCAGCGCGTCCCTGGCGGGCCCCGGCGGGGTGCTGTTCGTGTGGCTGGCGCTGGTGGTGCTGAACGTCGCGTACATGCACCGCCCCCGGCGCGACTGAGCCCCGGGGACGGCGCGGCACGGGCTTCAGCCCGTCACTTGCCGGGCTCGGGGTCGCGGGGCAGGCCCAGCAGCCGCTCGCCGATGATGTTCAGCTGCACCTCGGTGGTGCCGCCGTAGATCGTCATCGCGCGGCTGAACAGCATCGCCCGGGCGACGATGCCGGACTCGGTCAGCGGCACCTCGGTCGCCGCCGCGACGCCCTGCGCGGCCCAGCAGTGGTCGGCGACCTGCTGGTTGAACCGGACGCCGAGCAGCTTGCGGACGCTGGACTCCGCACCCGGCTCGACCCCGTTCAGCTGCTTCAGCGTGGTGCGCAGCCCGAGCAGGTCGATGGACTGGCCCTGCGCGACCAGCGCGCCGACCTCGGCGGTGCCGACCGCGTCCAGCTCCCGTCCCCGGAAGAAGTCCAGCAGCTCCGGCACGCCCATGCCGAGGCCGCCGCCGGTGGACAGCGACACCCGCTCGTTCGACAGCGTGTTGCGCGCGACCTGCCAGCCCTGGTTCACCTCGCCGACCACGCAGTCGTCCGGGACGAACACCTCGTCGAGGAACACCTCGTTGAAGATCGCCTCGCCGGTCAGCTCGCGCAGCGGCCGGACGTCCACGCCCTCGGCCTTCATGTCCACCAGGAAGTAGGTGATGCCGTCGTGCTTGGGCGCGTCCGGGTCGGTGCGGGCGATGCAGAAGCCCCACTGCGCGAACTGCGCGACGGACGTCCAGATCTTCTGGCCGGTGAGCCGCCAGCCGCCCTCGACCCGCTCGGCCCGCATCGACAGGGAGGCGAGGTCGGAGCCCGCGCCCGGCTCGGAGAACAGCTGGCACCAGACCAGTTCGCCGCGCAGCGTCGGGCGCAGGAACCGCTCCTTCTGCTCCTCGGTGCCGTACCGGACGAGCGAGGGCACCAGCCAGGCGCCGATCACCAGGTTCGGGGCCTTGACCCCGGCGGCCTTGAGCTCCTGCTGGATGAGCACCTGCTCGACCGGGCCCGCGCCGCGTCCCCACGGGCGGGGGAAGTGCGGGACGGTCCAGCCCTCGTCGCCCATCCGGTGGTCGCGCTCGGTCCGGTCCCCGATCGCGGCGAGCTCGGCGACCTCGGCGCGGATGCGCTCGCGCAGCGGCTCGGTGTCGGCGGACAGTTCGAGCTCGACCTCGCGGCGGCCCCCGGCCAGCGCCAGCTCGGCGACCCGCGCGGCCCACTGCTTCGTCGGGCCGAGCAGCGCCCGCAGCGTCAGCGCGCGCCGCAGGTAGACGTGCGCGTCGTGCTCCCAGGTGAACCCGATGCCGCCGAGGATCTGGATGGCGTCGCGGGCGGTGTCGACGCCGGCGTCCGTGGCGATGACGGCGGCGACGGCCGCGGCGAACCCGGCCTCCTCGGCGCCCTCGTCCAGGGCCCGGGCGGCGTCCCAGGCGGCGGCGCGGGCCTGCTCGGCGGCGATCAGCATCCGGGCGGCCTTGTGCTTGACGCCCTGGAACTGCCCGATCGGACGGCCGAACTGCTCGCGGACCTTGGCGTAGTCCGCCGCCGTGTCCACCAGCCACCCCGCCAGCCCGGCGGCCTCCGCGCCGAACAGCGTCGCGGCGAGGTCGGCGACGCGGCGGGCGGTCACGCCGTCCAGCACGCGGTCGGCGGCGACCGGCACGCCGTCGGCCTCGATCCGGGCGACGCGGCGCACCGGGTCCAGCGACTGGACCGGGGTGACGGTGACGGCGACGGCGTCCACCGCGACCCACTCGTCCCCGGCGGGCAGCACGATCACGTCGGCGAGGGACGCGCCGAGCACCGCCTCGGCGGTGCCGGTGACCCGCAGCGTTTCGCCGTCGCGGTCGGCGGCCAGGCTGCCGCCCAGCGCGACGGCCGCGGTGACCGACCCGTCGCCGAGGCCCGGCAGCAGCTCGGCGCGGACCTTGGCGTTGCCGGACGAGGCGATGACCGCGCTCGCCAGCACGGTCGGCAGGAACGGCCCGGGCGCGGCGGCGCGGCCCAGTTCCTCCAGCACCACCGCCAGTTCCAGCAGGCCGTAGCCCTGCCCGCCGTGCTCCTCCGGCAGGTGCAGGCCGAGCAGGCCCTGCTCGGCGAGGGCCGGCCAGAACGGCGGCCGGGCCTCCGCGTCGGCCTCCAGCGCCGCGCGGACGACGGATCCGGGGACGTGCCGCTCGACGAAACCGCGTACCGACTCGGCGAGGGCTTCATGCTCCTCGGTCAGTCCGATGGCCATGGGTCACCTTCTCTCAGACCGCTGGGTCGACTCCGATTCTAGAACGGAGTTCTGTTCGCGTGCGGCTGTGACCCTACTCTCACCGCCTGCCGGACTCCACCGCGTCCCGGTCGGTCCCGCGGCGCTCGGAGACGAGGCTGGCCGCGGTGACGGCGGCGAGCGTCCCGACGATCACCGCCAGGGACAGCCAGATCGGGATGTCGGGGGCCCACTCCACGCCGTACTCGTGCATCGCGTGCAGCACCAGCTTCACGCCGATGAAACCGAGGATGAACGCCAGTCCCTTGCTCAGGTAGACCAGGCGGGCGGCCAGGCCCTCCAGCAGGAAGTAGAGCTGGACCAGGCCCATGAGGGCGAACGCGTTGGCGGTGAAGACCAGGTACGGCTCGGTGGTCAGGCCGAAGATCGCGGGGATGGAGTCGAGCGCGAACAGCACGTCGGTGCTGCCGATGGCGACCATCACGATCATCAGCGGGGTGACCACCCACCGGCCGCCGCTGCGCACCACCATCTTGTTGCCCGCGTAGTCCTGCCGGACGGGGATGGCCTTGCGGAACCAGCGCAGCAGCGCGTTCTCCTTGAACTCGGCCTCCTCGTCCTTCTCCCGGGCCAGACCCCAGGCGGTCCAGATCAGGAACCCGCCGAAGATGAAGAAGACCCAGGTGAACTGGGCGATGGCCGCCGCGCCGACCGCGATGAAGATGCCGCGCAGCACGAGCGCGATGACGATCCCGGCCATCAGGACGGTGTGCTGGGCGTGCCTCGGCACGGCGAACCTGGCGAGGATCACCATGAAGACGAAGAGGTTGTCGACGCTCAGGCTCTTCTCGGTGACGAAGCCGCCGAAGTACTGCGCCGCGTACGTCCCGCCCGAGAACGCCCACACGCCGAGGCCGAACAGGACGGCGATCCCGATGTACACGCACGACCAGAACGCGGCCCGGCGGGTCGTGAACTCCTTGCTCTCGTCACGGTTGATGACGAACAGGTCGACGGCGATGATCGCGACCAGGCCGATCAGGGTGAGTGCCCAGACCATGGGTGTCACGTGCATTGTTCGGGTTCCTCCGGCATGCCGAAACTGCCGGAGGTCTCTCCCGCCGGGCGCCTGGGGCGCCGGGCCGCGGAACCCGGGACGATGTGGACCGCCCGTACTGACGGGAACCGCGCGCAGGGATACTCCCCTCCATCTACCTGTAACGGTACAACACGGGCAGCCCATTCCCCCAGCGGGGTCGGAAACCGGCCGGTCCGGAACCCTTATCGCGCGGTAACGGCCTTCCACGGCGCCAGGGCCTTCCCGCGCGGTCAGGGAAGGACGAGCTCCCGGTACAGCCCGGTGAGCTGCCGCACGGCGTCGTCCTCGGTCGGCAGCGCGGTCGCGCGTTGCGCCGCCGCGGCCCCCAGCCGTACGGCGAGCGCCGGATCGTCCAGGACGCGGACCACCGCCTTCTCCAAGGCCTCCGGGTCCTCCGCCGGGACGAGCAGCGCCGCCTCCCCGTCCTCGCCGACCATGCCCGGCACGCCGCCCACCCGGGTCGCCACCAGCGGCCGTCCCGCCCGCAGGATCTCCTGGACGACCAGCGGCTGCCCCTCCCACAGGCTGGGCAGCACCGCCACGTCGGCGGCGGCGAGCAGGGCGGGCACGTCCGCGCGGCGGCCCAGCAGCCGGACGGGCAGGTCCTCGTCCTCGATCCGCGCGCGCAGCCGCTCCTCCAGCGGGCCGTCCCCCGCGATCACGACGAGCGGCGCCGGCGTCCGGCGGCCCCACCCGGCGGACGCGTCGAGCAGCGACGGCAGGCCCTTCTGCTCGGCGAGGCGGCCCACCGTCACGATCAGAGGCCGGTCCTCCACACCCAGCTCGGCACGGACCCGTCCCCGCACCTCCGGACCCGGCACGTCCCCCCGCGCGGGCGCGGGCACCAGCGCGTGCCCCACCCGCCGCGCCCCGAGCGCCCGCATCCGCTCCTCGAGATCCGGCGAGACCCCGAGGACGGCGGCGGCCCCGCGCGCGACGACCCGCTCCAGCGCCCCGTAGATCGCGGCGGTGCGCCCGCCGGCGAGGACGGCGTTGTGCAGCGTCACCACCACCGGAACC
>NZ_QURH01000102.1 GCF_003428695.1 Actinomadura logoneensis | reverse complement strand
GGTGATGACGCTGGTCGCGCTGGTGGCGCTGGGTCCGGTCGCGGCGCGTCCGGCGGCGGCCCTCATCGGCCTGCCCGCCGCCCGGTGGCGCGGCGTGCCCGGACGGCTGGCCCGCGAGAACGCCGTCCGCAGTCCGCGGCGCACCGCCGGGGCCGCGACCGCGCTGATGATCGGCGTGGGCGTGGTGACTCTGCTGACGGTCTTCGCGGGGTCGATGCGCGCGTCCCTGGCGGACGGTGTCGCGGGCTCGTTCCGGTCCGGCCTGGTCGTGAACGGCGGCGGCAACGCCACGGGCGGTTTCGAGCCGTCCCTGGCCGCGCGCGCCGCGTCCCTGCCGCAGATCGAGACCGCCGTGGGCCTCGGGAAGGGCGCGGCGCGCGTGGACGGGCACGCCGCGACGGTCGGCGTCACCGATCCGGCGCTGCTCGGGCGCGTCCTGCGGCTGGACGTCACGGCCGGGACCCTGCCGTCCGACCCGGCCGCGGGCGCGGGCGGCTCGTCCGGCGGACCGTCCAGCGGACCGTCCGGCGGCGGGGCTTCGGTGCCGATGGTGCTCGCGGTCGGCAAGAAGGTCGCTGACCAGCGGAAATGGCACGTCGGGTCGGCGGTGGCGGTCACCTTCTCGGACGGTTCCCGGGTGCTCATGACGGTCGGCGCGATCTACAAGCGGACCGACCTGGCCGGGGACTACCTCCTTCCGCGGACGGTGTGGGCGGGCCACAACCGGCGTCCGCTCGACATCGCGGCGTTCGCCCTGCCCAAGCGGGGAGTCTCCGAGGACGACGCGCGGGCGGCGCTGACCTCGCTCGCCCGCCCGTACGGGCAGCCGGACGTCCAGAACCGGTCGCAGTACGTCGCGGCGCAGACCGAGCAGATGAACGCCTTCCTCGGGATCGTCTACGTGATGCTGGCGCTCGCGATCGTGATCGCCCTGCTCGGGATCGCCAACACGCTGGCCCTGTCGGTCCATGAGCGGACGCGGGAGCTGGGGCTGCTGCGCGCGGTCGGCGCGACCCGGCGGCAGCTGCGGGCCATGATCCGCTGGGAGTCGCTCATCGTGTCGCTGTTCGGCACGGCCGGCGGCGCCGGCCTCGGCCTCTTCCTCGGCTGGGCGCTGGCCGCCGCGCTGTCGAACCCGTTCTCCGTCCCGGCCGTCCCGCTGGTGGTGATCCTTCTGGTGGGCGCGGCGGCCGGGGTTCTGGCGGCGCTGCGTCCCGCGCGGCGCGCCGCCAGGCTGCCCGCGCTCACGGCCGTGGCCTCCGCGTAGACCTCGCCCCCGCGCCGTCCGCTCCCTCAGGGCGGGGAGGAGAGCGGACGGCGCGGGGCCGGGGCGGCGGACGCACCGGGGACGGACGCGGGACGTTGAGCGGGTGGTGCGTCGCGGGATGTGTGGATTGCCTGGATAGGCTGATGCAATGCAGGTCAACCAGTCGGGCAAGCTCGCGAACGTCTGTTACGACATCCGGGGTCCGGTCCTGAAGCGCGCCAAGGAACTCGAGGCGCAGGGCAACCGGATCCTCAAACTGCACATCGGCAACCCCGCCCCGTTCGGCTTCGAGGCCCCGCCCGAGCTGCTGCAGGACATGATCCGCAACCTGCCGGAGGCGCACGGGTACAGCGACTCCAAGGGCATCCTGCCCGCCCGCCGAGCCGTGGTGCAGCGCTGCGAGGAGATCGGCATCGCCGACGTGGACGTCGAGGACGTCTACCTGGGCAACGGCGTCTCCGAGCTGATCGTGATGACCCTCCAGGCGCTGCTGGACGACGGCGACCAGGTGCTCATCCCCACGCCCGACTACCCGCTGTGGACGGCCGCGGCGTCGCTGGCGGGCGGCGTCCCGGTGCACTACCGGTGCGACGAGTCGGCGGCCTGGGCCCCGGACCTGGCCGACATGGAGGCCAAGATCACCGACCGCACCCGCGCGATCGTGATCATCAACCCGAACAACCCGACCGGCGCCGTCTACCCGCGCGAGGTGCTGCTCGGCATCACCGAGCTCGCCCGCCGGCACGGCCTGCTGATCTTCGCCGACGAGATCTACGACCGGATCCTGTACGACGGCGCCCGGCACACCTCGATCGCCTCGCTCGCCCCCGACCTGCTGTGCCTGACCTTCGGCGGGCTGTCCAAGAACTACCGGGTGGCCGGGTTCCGGTCCGGCTGGCTCATCCTCTCCGGGCCGAAGCAGCACGCCGAGTCCTACATCGAGGGCCTGGACATCCTGGCGAACATGCGGTTGTGCCCCAACGTCCCGGCGCAGTACGCCGTGCAGGCGGCGCTCGGCGGGAGGCAGAGCATCGACGAGCTGGTCCTGCCGACCGGCCGCCTCGGCGAGCAGCGCGACCGTGCCGCCGCGATGCTGAACGACATCCCCGGCGTGAGCTGCGTCCGGCCCGAGGGCGCGCTCTACGTCTTCCCGCGCCTGGACCCCGAGATGTACCCGGTCAAGGACGACGTGCGGTTCGCGTTCGAACTGCTGGAGCAGCAGAACATCCTGGTCGTGCAGGGCACCGGCTTCAACTGGCCGACGCCCGACCACTTCCGGATCGTCACGCTGCAGTACGCCGACGAGCTCGAAGAGGCGATCGGGCGGATCGGCGACTTCCTGGGGAGCTACCGCCCCTGACCGTCAGGTGAGGCTCGCATGGCGGGCGGGAGGCCGAGGACTCACCCGGTCTCCCGCCCGTCGTCGTCCCCGGCGGTCGCCGCCGGCGTCGGACGGTCCGCCGCGGCCTGGTCCAGGCGGCGGAGCGCCCCGCGGACGGTCTGCGGGTCGGTGGTGGCCCAGAACGGCGGCAGGGACGTCTTCAGGAAGCCGCCGTACCGCGCCGTCGCGAGCCTCGGGTCGAGGATCGCCACCACGCCCCGGTCGTCCATCGCGCGCAGCAGGCGTCCCGCGCCCTGCGCCAGCAGCAGCGCCGCGTGGGTCGCCGCCACGGCCATGAAGCCGTTGCCGCCGCGCGCCGCGACCGCGCGCTGCCGGGCCGAGGCCACCGGGTCGTCCGGGCGCGGGAACGGGATGCGGTCCATGATCACCAGTTGCAGCGACGGGCCCGGCACGTCCACCCCCTGCCAGAGCGACAGGGTGCCGAACAGGCAGGTCCGCTCGTCCTCGGCGAACTGCTTGACCAGCAGGGAGGTGGAGTCCTCGCCCTGGCAGAGCAGCGGGTGCGTCAGGTGGTCCTTCAGCTCGTCGGCGGCCTGCCGGGCGGCCCGCATCGACGAGAACAGCCCGAGCGTCCGGCCCCCGGCGGCCTCGATCAGCTCGGTGATCTCGGTCAGGTAGGCGTCCGGGAGGCCGTCGCGTCCGGGCTGGGGGAGGTGCCGCGCCACGTAGAGGATGCCCGAACGCGGGTGGTCGAACGGCGAACCGACGTCGATGCCCGTCCAGGCGAGTTCCTTGGCCTGGGCTTTTTCCCTGGACTGGGCTCCGTCCCGGTCCCTGTCCCGGCCCCCGTCCTGGGGCCTGTCCCGGCCTCCGTCCGTCCCGTTCCCCGCCGGAGCCTGCGCCTGGGCCGCATCCGAGCCGGGTTGCTTCGGGACGTCGAGCGGGGGCAGCCCCCACTGGCGCGCCAGCGGCTCGAACGACCCGCCCAGCGTGAGCGTCGCGGACGTCAGGACGGCCGTGCGCTTCTCGAAGAGCGTCGCGCGCAGGAGCCCGCCGACCCCGATCGGCGCCACGTGCAGCGTCGGGGGGCGCTTCGGCCGCCCGTCCTGCACGAACGGCTTCTCCAGCCAGACGACCTCGTTCCGCGCCGCGATCTCGACCTGGAAGGACTCCAGCAGCCGGACGGACGTGTCGTGCAGGTCCTCCAGCGCCGAGCGCGCCGCCTTGCGCGCGCCCGCGTCGGCGGGGTCCATCTCCTTCTTCTCCGGGCCGATCGCCGTCAGGCAGGCGTGCGCGGCGTCCCGGACGACGGCGAGGGCGTTGCCCAGGGCCTCGGGCAGCACGTCCATGCGCCCGGCGGGCAGCTCCTCCAGCAGGAGGGTCAGGTCTTCGGCGGAGCCCTTCAGGTGGTCGGCGACGCCCTCCTCGACGAGCCGTCCGCAGCGCCGCGCGGTCGCGTCCACGGCCGAGGCCGAGATGTCGCCCGTCGCGACCGCCGTGACGCGGTCGACCAGCTCGTGCGCCTCGTCCACGACCACGACGTCGTGCTCGGGGAGGACCTGGAACTCCTCCAGCGCGTCGATCGCCAGCAGCGCGTGGTTGGTGACGACGATGTGCGCCTCGCCCGCCTCCGCGCGGGCCAGCTCGGCGAAGCACTCGGTGCCCTGGGGGCAGCGCGTGGCGCCCAGGCACTCCTTCGCGGTGACCGCGACCTGCCGCCACGCCTGCTCGGACACGCCCGGGACCAGCTCGTCGCGGTCGCCCGTGGCGGTCTCGTCCGCCCACTCGTTCAGGCGCTTCACCTGGCGGCCGAGCACCGAGAGCTGCTGCGGGTCGAACAGGCCGTGGTGGTCCTCGTCCTCCTCCGGGGCGCCGGTCTGGACGCGGTGCAGGCACAGGTAGTTGCGGCGGCCCTTGAGGATCGCGAACTTCAGCTCCGTGCCGAGCAGCGGGCGCAGGGCCTCGGCGAGGCGCGGCAGGTCGCGGTCGACGAGCTGGCGCTGGAGCGCGATCGTCGCGGTCGAGACCACGACCGTCCGGCCCCTGGTCACCGCGTGCCGGATCGCCGGGACCAGGTACGCGAGCGACTTCCCGGTGCCGGTGCCCGCCTGGGCCGCGAGGTGCTCGCCGCTGTCGAGCGCCCGTTCGACGGCCTCCGCCATCGTGACCTGGCCGGACCGCTCGGCCCCGCCGATGGCCCGCACCGCGGCGGACAGGAGGGCGGCCGTGTCGGGCACGCGCCCGGTCGTGGCGGGACGCGCGGAACCGGCCGAATCCTCGGCGGCGGTGTCGGCGGTGGCGGCGGAATCGGTGAGCAGATCAGGGGCGGGCACGTCGCCCAACGCTACCCTCCGCCCGCCGTGCTCGCGGCCAAGCCCGGACGGTCGGAGGTGCGACCACGCGTCCGTGACCCGAATCACTTCCGCGGACTCGCGCGGGCCGGACGGACGCTCAGCGGAAGAAGTTGAGGACTCGGCGCGTCTGCGGCTGGGGCATCCGCCGTGTGAACGTTCGCCGAGGAGGTCCTTCAGGGGTGCCCCTGGGACGGAGCGGTCGGGTGCGTCCGCGAAGATACATCTGTGTCTGATGCTGAAAGAGAAGTCCTGACCTGGGAACTGTTCGGCACCGCCGGCCGCGAGCTGGCCACCATGGTCGCCGAGAGCGGCTACCAGCCGGACCTGATCCTGTCGATCGCGCGCGGCGGCCTGTTCGTGGCCGGATCCCTCGGCTACGCCCTGGACGTCAAGAACCTGCACGTCATGAACGTCGAGTTCTACACCGGTGTGGACCAGCGCCTCGACATGCCGGTCATGCTCCCGCCCGTTCCCGCCCCGGTCGACCTCTCGGGCGCGCGCGTCCTGGTGGCCGACGACGTCGCCGACACCGGCGCGACCCTGAAGCTCGTCCGGGACTTCTGCGCCGACCACGTCGCCGACGTGCGCTGCGCCGTCGTCTACGAGAAGCCCCACTCCACGGTGAAGTGCGAGTACGTGTGGCGGCACACCGACCGCTGGATCAACTTCCCGTGGTCAACGCTGCCCCCCGTCGTGCAACGGGACGACCAGGTCTTGGACGCCTGACGGCGAGTACGGGCACGGCCTGGAACGGTCCCTGGTTGGCTGGAACCCCCTGCTGGATCCGGCCCGCCAGGAGCGTTGGTGACGTCCTCCCGCCTCGTACCGCTCGTCGCCCTGGGCATGGCCGCCGCGGCCGTCCCGGCCTCCCTGGCCCCGCCGGGACGGCACTCCGTCGCGGTCGGCAGGGGCGGCTCGGTGGGCACGGTCGGTTTTGGGAACGCGAGCGGGCCTGGCGGCAGGAGCGGTGCGGGAGGACGCTCGGGCGCGCGGCCCCCGTGGGCCTCCGGCAGAAGCGCGGGCAGTGCCGGAGGCCAGGCCGCCGCCGCCCGGACGCGCCGTCCGAACATCGTCTTCGTTCTCGCGGACGACCTGGACGGCGCGGACATGGGCAGGTTCCCGAACCTTTCGAGACTGGCCCGGGAAGGCCTCACCTTCCAGAACTTCATCGTCTCGGACTCCTGGTGCTGCCCGTCCAGGGCGACGATTCTGCGTTCGCAGTACGTCCACAGCCATGACGTCCGCAGCAACAATCCGCCGGACGGCGGCTACGAGCGTTTCCGGGTTAAAGGCGAGGAACGCGAAACCCTTGGCACCTGGATGCAGCGGGCCGGTTATCGGACGTCGCTTGTCGGCAAATACCTGAACGGGTATCCCGGCACCGAGCGCCAAGGCTTGGTGCCTCCGGGATGGGACGACTGGCACGTTCCCATGCCGCGCCACATGTACCAGCAGGAGGACTTCCGTCTCGTAGAGAACGGACGCGCCAACGCCTATCGCCGCGGCCATCTGGACGACGTCCTCACGGACAAGGGCGCGTCCTTCATCCGGACGAGCCCGCGCGACAAGCCGTTCTTTCTCTACCTGGCCCCTATCGCCCCACACCTGCCGGCCGCATTCGCCCCACGGCACGCCTCTGCTTTTCCGGACGCCAAGGTCCCTCGTCCGCCGTCCTTCGACCGCCCGGGCAGCGGTCCGCAACCGCGTTGGCTCCGCCAGAGAGGGCCGCTGGACGAGGCCGCGATCCGTCGCGACGACCGCATCTACCGAGATCGCCTCCGCTCCATGCTTTCTGTGGACGACATGGTCGGCACGCTGGACCGCACCCTCCGGGAAACCGGGCACCAGGACGACACCTATCTCTTCTTCACCTCCGACAACGGCTTCCATCTCGGGCAGCACAGGCTGTGGCCGGGGAAGACGACGCCGTATGAGGAGGACATCCGCGTTCCGGCTCTGGTGCGCGGCCCCGGAATTCGTCCCGGCACGAGCACGAGCGCGCTTGCCGGGACGGTCGACCTCGCTCCGACTTTCACGGAGCTCGCCGGAAGCGCCATGCCTTCCTGTGCGGAAGGCCGTTCGCTGGCCCCAATTCTCAAGGGCGGCCATCCGGCTGACTGGCGAAAAGCGCTTCTGGTGGAGTTCTACGCGGGACGCCCTCTCGACCACCCCGAAGGGCCCGACTGCGACACATTGCCCACCCATGTGAAGAGCTGTCCGCTGCCGCCTTCTTATGCCGCACTGCGCACCGACCGTGAGACGTACGTCGAATACGCGACGGGAGAACGCCAGCTCTTCGATCTCGCCGGTGATCCGTACGAGCTGCGCAACGAGGTGGCGGAGGCTCCGCCGGAGCACGTGCGCCGGCTGTCGTCCTGGCTGGCGCGTTTCCGTGCGTGCAGGGCCGTGACCTGCACATATGTGGACGGCGGCTGACGACTGCGGCGGGTTATCCACAGATCCGTGCCGAGCTGGAGAAGGAGGGGCGAGGTCGGCCAAGGTCGGAGTATGACCAACGAAACGACCCGCCTCGTGATCCGGACCCCTGACGACGCCATCGCCGCCGTCCCGTACCTGCTCGGCTTCCACCCGGTCGACAGCCTCGTCGTCCTGGGGTTCGACGGCCCCGAGAACACGTGCGCCGTCCGCGTCGACTTACCGCCCGATCCGTCCTGCGTCCCCCACATGGCCGAACAGATCGCGGTGGTGGTCGCCCGCAACCACTTCCGCAGTGCGCTCATCGTCGGCTACGGCCCGTCCGCCCCGGTGACGGCCGTCGCGTCCGCCGTCTGGGAGGCCCTGGCGTCCGCCGGCGTCCGCATCGTCGAGGCCATGCGCGTCGCCGACGACCGCTGGTGGTCCCTCACCTGCCTGGACGAGTGCTGCCCACCCGAAGGGCGTCCGTTCGACACGTCCACCACCGAACTCGCCGCGAACGCCGCCTACGCGGGCCACGCCGCCCTGCCCGACCGGGACGACCTGCGCCGCTCGGTGGAGCCGCCGACGGGCAAGGCCCAGTCGGCCGTCCGCCGAGCCACCTTGGAGGCCGAGGCCCGCGTCCACCGATGGGCCGCTGAGGAACCGACGTCCGAGGCCCTGACGGCTCGCATGAGCAAGGAGGCCGTCGGGCTGTTCGAAGCGCTCCGTGCCTCCGACCACCCGCCCACCGACGCCGATGCCGCCATGCTCACCGTCCTCATGACCGACCTCCGCGTCCGCGACGAGATCTGGGTGCGGCTGACCCAGGACGATCCGAAGCGGGATCTCGCCCTGTGGCGCGCCATCCTCAGGAGGGCCGACACCCGCCACGCCGCGGCCCCGGCGGCCCTCCTGGCCTTCCTCGCCTACACCACGGGCGACGGCGGCCTCGCGAACGTCGCCCTGGACCGTGCCGAGGAAGCCGACCCCCACTACTCCATGGCCGCTCTGATCCGCGCGATCATCGCCCTCGGCGTCCCACCGAAGAAGGCCCGGCTCAAGATCACCCCCGAAGAGCTCTCCACCCTCTACAAAGCACGCGACACCCCCCGTCCGCCGGCCACCGCCCCGCAGCCCACCGAACCTCCGACCCCCACCACCCACTCCCCGCCGCCCTGATCGCACCGGCACGCGACACCCGTCCGACCGGGCGCGCCCTTGGAGGGAGGGCTGCCCGAAGCGATGCACGCGAGGCGTATGACGACCGGACAAGCCGTGCTTAGCCGGAACTAAGGGCTTGAGTTGCCCGCGGCTGACGTTACGAAAGTGGCCGCAGGCGGCCAGATCGCATCAAGGAAGGGGGGTGCCGCCTCCTTTAGGCATCAGCGGATTTCGGGGAGGCAGACATGGTCGGGCGTGACGTTCGGTGCGGTGGGACCGGTTCCCGGACGGTCGGGAACCTGGCGCTGGACGCGGTGGCGGAACCGAGCAGGGTGCCGTTGCGGGTCCTGCCCGGAGGCGAGGAGACCGCCGTCGGGGCGCGGCAGGTGGCGGCCCAGGCCGTCCACCTGCTGCTGGAGGCGCTTGCCGGCAGAGCGGTGCTCGGCCATCGGAGCATGGCGGCGACGGGTCCGGTGGCGCTGCCGCAGGTGCTGTCGTGCTGGGTGCAGCAGGCGGGCGGGCACGCCGCCGAGGGCGGTGCGGTCGTCCTCTTCCGGGGGCGCGTCCACGCGCTCGCGCTCCGCTTGGAGCTGCGGCGTGGCCGGTGGCGATGCACCGAGCTCGAGACCACCGCCCTCGACCACGAAGCAGCGGGGACGGGCCCGTCCGCGCCGGGGGAGCCGCCCACCCAGCCCCAGCAGCTCAGGCGGCGCTGATCAGCCGAATGCCGAAGGAGATGACCTTGAGAACAACCCCAGAACGACCAACGAGATCCAGGAAAGGCCGTGAGGGAAATGACGTGACGAACAAAGGCCGTTGACCGGGCTCAGCCGCCGGAGCACAAAGCGGCGAGGTCGCCCCGTGGCACCGAAAGGCACCTACAGCTCATCCGGCCGCCTTCCGCTGGCGTGAACGAGGTACGGCGGCCCTCCGCTCGACTTTCGAGCTGAGAGCCGCCGCGTCCGACCAGGACCGGACATCACGCCAGAGAAGGAAGCGCAGGCGATGTCCTGACTGGCTCGGCACATTTCGATCCACGGCCCAGCCCTTCCTCACCCCAGAGGAAGGGGACGAGCTTGTGTCGTCAGCGCCTCCCAAGCGTCCGCGAGCGAGCCCTGAGTTGAAAGACAAAGCTCATTCGGGCGGAGGGGGAAGGGGACGCCACGACCGGCCAGAGGGGAGCAGAAATGCCTGCTCCCCCCCTTGGAGTCACCGCTTGGCGTACCGCTTTCCGGGGGTGAGGTGGTTGGCGAACAGCTCGGAGACCGTGACGAAGACGTAGCCCTTCGCGGCCAGCCGGCTGATGATCCTCGGAACCGCGTTGACCGTCGTCGGGTGGATGTCGTGCATCAGCACGATGTAGCCCGGACGCGCGTGGCTCACCACGCGGTTCTCGACGGTCTTGCTGTTGCGGTCGCGCCAGTCGAGGGGGTCGACCGCCCAGATGATCTGGGGCATCCCGAGCCGCTTGGTGACCGTCGCCACGCGCGAGTTGGTCGCCCCGTACGGCGGACGCATCAGCTTCGGGGTGAAGCCGCTCGCCGCGTGGATCGCCTTCTGCGTCTTGGTGATCTCGCTCTTGATCTGCGTGCTGGACAGACGCGAGAGGTCGGCGTGCGTGTAGCTGTGGTTGCCGACCTCGTGTCCGGCGGCCAGTTCCCGCCGCACCATGTCCGGATGCGCCTTGGCATTCCTCCCCACCAGGAAGAACGTCGCCCGTACATGCCGCGCGGCCAGAGTCTTCAGAAGCTTGCCGGTCCCGGACACCGGCCCGTCGTCGAACGTGAGCGCGATGCACTTGACCTTGCGGCAATCGATCTTCCGGGGCGGCGCGGCCACCGGCCCGCGCTGTGCGGTCATCGGCTGCACCTTGTTCGCGACCGGCCGCGATGTGGCGGGACCGACCCGGTCCGCCGCCATGGCGGGTGTCATCGACCCCGCCCAGCCGCAAGCCGCCGCGACGGCCATCGCCGCCGCTCCCCTTCGGACCAACGCCTGTTGACCCATCATGACGCCTCCCGGCGTGCCCGTTGCATTGATCGTCGGAGTCCGTCAGTCTAGGCCGGACCCGACACCGCCTGCCCGGGACGCGCTGAATGTCGGGGAACCGTTATCGCCCCGGCGATCGTTGACGGCATAATCACCCCTGCGCTCGAGAAGACGAGCGCCAGAACACGGACGGGACGACCAATGAGATTCCGTGACCGTTTCGGAATCCGTAAAAACCGCGGAACGACGGTCGCCAAGCTTGATCGCGAGGCCACCGACGCCGACATCGAGGCATTGATCGCCTTCGCGCGCTCGCGTCCGGGCGTCGAGTTCTACGTTGAGCCGGAGACGTTCGCGACCGACACCACCGCCGTGGCCGTCGCCAACGACGGCGAATGGACGCGCCGCCGCGTGGGCTCCCCGAAGGTCATCGGCAAGGTGGCCCGCGACCTCGGCATGCCCATCTACGACGTGCAGATCGTCGGCTACCCGCCCCGCATGCGGGCCTGGAACGAGCGCAACCGCAACCGCCGCATCGACCCCGGCAGCCCCGGCGAAGCCGTCCGCCGCCCGTAACCCCCCGCCAGACTCCCGCCCCGCACAAGCCGCCACGCACCGGCGCTGCACAACCCCTCCACCCGCCAAAACACCACACGTCGGCAGCAAACTCGCGCCCAGGCCCCACCCACCCAGCACCACCCGACGCCCGGCCCACCCGCGCATACGCGCAAGCCCCCAAGTCACGCCCACTTCCCCCGCGCCGCGTTCCCCGCGCCTGCTGCGCCTGCGCCGCGTCTGCGCCGCGCCTGCTGCGCCCGCGCCGCACCCGCCGAGCCTGCTGCGTCTGTGCCGCGCC
>NZ_QURH01000101.1 GCF_003428695.1 Actinomadura logoneensis | reverse complement strand
GCTGCGCCGCGCGCTCGCCGACGCCGCGGCCGAGGTGTCCGGCGTCGACCGGGTGCGGGTGCGGTTGCGCGGCAGGTGGCGCCCGCGCGTCTCGGTCCGCGCGTGGACCCGGTACCGCAACCCGGCCGGGGGCGCCGACCTCGTCCGGCAGGCCGTCCGCGCCCGGCTGGACGGCTTCGACCTCATGCGGGACCGGCGCGTCGTCGTCCGCCTCCGCTGGCGCGACGAGTGACCCGCCGCGCGGCGGGCGGGGGACGACGGAGAGGGGCTGGGATGCGGATCGTGGCGGGGCTGACCGGGATGCTGCTGCTCGCGGGCGGGGTGCTCGCGCTGTGCGCGGCGTCCGGCGCGTTCGGGACGGACGTGGCGGCGACGCCGGTGCTGTCCCCGGCGGTCGAGCGGTACGTCGCCGGTCATGACTGGTTCTGGCCGGCGGCCGGGGCGGTCGCGGAGTTCCTGGCGCTGGCGGGCCTGGTCGGGCTCGGCGGGACGTTCTGCGGGGTGCTGCGGCGCCGCCGTCCGGCCATGGACGGCGCGACCCGCGCGCACGCCCGCGACGCGTCCGAGGACCTGGTGCGGGACGTGGCGCGGCTGCCGGGCGTCCGGGGCGTGCGGGTGCGGCTGACCGGCACGGCGTGCCGGCCGCGCCTGGCGCTGACCGTGGAGTGCGCGTCGGACGCGCGGCCGGGCGACGTGCACGCGGCGCTCGGCGGCGAACCGGCGGTCCGGTTCCGCGACGCGCTGGGCATGCAGAACCTGGTCGTCGCGGTGCGTTACCGGCTGGTGGACGACTCCGATCCGCTCGCCGTCCCCAGCGAGGCCGAGGTGGAGGCCGCCGTGGTGCCGCGCGCCCGCCGCCGCCTGCGCCGGGGGCCGGACGGCGGCCGGGAGCCGATCGCCGAGCGTGACGCCGGGTAGGGAGTCGTGTCGCTGGGTAGGGATATGACCAGGTCAGGGGCTTGACGGCCGCCTGACCGCCGTAGGCGTCGGGGCCGCGTGGCCCTCGGACGTCCCATGCTCTGGTCGGCCGTCCCACGGCTGTGGACCGGTGGCGCACGCGCGCCATCGGTCCTTTGTGTAGTTAATCGTCTTTGGTGGTCTCTTGCCTTGTATGACGGTTTTCCTGTCACGGAACGTGAGCATGAAAACGGCACATCACGAGGCGACAGGGGGAAATCGCCGTGAGTCCACAGAGCGGGCAGCAGGCCACCAGGGAAAGGCCGGTGGACGGGCTGCCGAACCAGCAGGCGCGGCCCGGTGCGGAACGCAAGACCGCGTCCGCGGGAAAGCCGGGGCCGATGGGTGAGACGAACGCAGGACGGGCGGTCGCGCAGAAGGAGAACGGCGCATTGGTCAGTGACACGGGCCGGACCAGGATCGCCGACGGTGTGGTGGCGAAGATCGCCGGCATGGCGTCCCGCGAGGTCGGAGGCGTCTACGCGATGGGCGCCGGGATGGCCAGGACGTTCGGGTCGGTGAAGGAGCGCATCCCGGGCGTCGGGGTCAGCGTGACCCAGGGCGTCGCGGTCCAGGTCGGGGAGCGGCAGGCCGCCGTGGACATCGACCTGGTCGTGGAGTACGGGGTCGTCATCCCCGAACTCGCCCGCGCCGTCCGGGAGAGCGTGATCCACCAGGTCGAGCAGATGACCGGGCTGGAGGTGGTCGAGGTCAACATCACCGTCGACGACGTCCACCTGCCGGGCGAGAACGGCAACAGCAACGGCGGCGGCGACCAGCCGGACGCCGACAGGCCGTCGCCGCGGGTGCAGTGACCGGCACGGCGCCCGTCCCGGCGCCGGGGGCGGGGTCCTCGGGTTCCCCGGGGGTCTCGTCCGCGGACCTCGCCGAGCGGGTCGCCGCCGCCGTCACCGCGCTGCCGGACGTGGCGGGCCTGTCGACCGGCCGGTCCGCCATGCTGGTGACCTACCGCGTGGGGGCGCCGGTGACCGGCGTGGCCGTCCGGGACGACGCCGTCGAGATCGGCGTGGTCGCCCGGTTCGGGCGTCCGCTGGGGCAGATCGCCGACGAGGTGCGCGCCGTCGCCGAGCCGCTGGCGGACGAGCGCCGGGTGGACGTCCTGATCGCCGACATCATCGACGAGTCCGGAGCCAGGGAGGTCGGCGCGCGCAAGCCCGCCATCGCCCTGCCCGGCGGCGAACCCCGCGACAAGCCTGCGGGGGAGTCCGCCGGGAAGGCAGGCGGCCGGTCCGCCGGGGAGGGCTCCGGAGGGCAGAGCCCCGCCGGGGAGAAGCCGGCGGAGAAGAATCCCGCCGCCGGGAAGAAGGCGGGCGGGGACGGCGGCGCGGGAGATCGGGCTGGATGAGTCCGGGCGAGGAGACCAGGTCGGAGCGCGCGGCGTTCCGGGCCTGGGTCCGCGCCCACCATCCGGATCTCGGCGGGGATCCCGAGGCGTTCGCCGCGGGGCTCCGGCGGCGCGGCGACGACGGACGGGCGCGCGCGGACACGTTTCCGGACGCGCCCGTCGTCGGCGTCCACCGGCGGCACGGTCCGGTCGCGGCGGTGCTGCGCTGGCGCTACCGCCGCCGCCGGGCGCGGCGGCTCCGATAGCGGCTCAAGGGGGAGAACATGAACGGAATCTCGATCTGGTCCATGGTGGGCCTGGGGTTCGGGACGGCGCTCGGCTTCGCCGGCGTGTTCGGCGGGCTGGGCGGGTTCCTGCTGGTCCTGGTGCTCGGCGTGGTGGGCCTGCTGGTCGGGCGCGCCGTCGCGGGCGAGATCGACCTCGCCGGGGTCTGGGACTCGCTCGGCAACAGCCGGAAGCGGCCGACGGCATGACCCGCCGTCCCGGGAGGCGCCGGCCGGGTCCGGGGGAGGGGCGGTCGCGACCCGCGGCCGGGCCGCCGCCGCGCCCACGCCCGCGTCCGGACGCGGCTCGACGCTGATCACCGACCGCGTGATCACCCGCGTGGTCGGCCGGGCGGCGGGCGAGGCGGCCGGGGTGCGCGGACCGGACCGGTCCGTCCTCGGCGTGCGCGTCGGCGGGGGCGGCGACACCCGCGCCCGCGTCACCGTGGACGGCGACCGGGTGACCGCGCACGTGTCCGCGTCGGTCGAGTACCCGGCGCCGGTGCGGCAGGTGGCCCGGCGCATCCGCGAGCTGGTCGGCACGCGCGTCCGCGAGATGACCGGCATGACCGTCGATCGGGTGGACGTCGAGGTCGCCGAGTTCGACCGCACCGACGGCACCGGCCGCGGCGGACGCACGGGCCGCGGCGGTGACACCGGACGCGGCGGTGACACCGGACGCGGCGGAGGCGGAGGCGGGGGCGCCGACCCGCAGCCCGACGGGGACGCCCGGTTCGACGGCGACCCGCGGTTCGGCGGCGAACGCCCCGGCGCGGACGGGCCCCACGGCGGCGCGGAGGGCGCGCACGGC